>CACKAJ010000003.1 GCA_902598125.1 uncultured Pelagibacteraceae bacterium
GAAGTAAAGGCATTAAATAATTTTAAAAATACAGTGATATTAAGACCAAGCGTTGTTTGTGGAACCGAAGATAACTTTACGAATCTTTTTTCAAAATTAAGTATTCTTCCTGTCATTCCAATTGTTGGAATAAATTATAAATTTCAACCTATTTTAGTAGATGACGTTGCTGATGCTATCGTTCAAGCTATTGAACTTAAAGGCAATGAAGGAAAAATTTATGAAATTGGTGGACCGAAAGTAATTAGTTTCGGTGACATGGTTAAATCAATCTTAAAGACAATAAATAAAAAAAGATTTGTTGTACCGATGCCAATGCCGATCGCAAAGATTCAAAGTGCTATTACTGACCTTTTACCTTTTCCTCCGATTTTAACGAAAGATCAGTGTCAGATTTTATCAGAGGCTGACAATGTAGTTTCAAATAATCATTTAACTTTAAAAGATTTAGATATTGAACCGTCAGATGTAGAAGAGGAAATGAGGAAATGGCTATGGAGATATAAAGATGGCGGTCAGTTTGCAAAAACTTAAATGAAAAGTATGACTTTACTATCAGGGTATATATATCTTGCTTTAGCGATTATCACAGGAATTGCCTCAAATGGTTTTTTAAAAACAACTGAAGGATTTTCAAAAATAAGCCCGACAATTTTTTGTGTTACAAGTATTGTGGTTTGTTTATTTTGCATTTCAAAAGCAATGACAATAATTCCAGTTGGCTTTACTTACGCAACTTACGGCGCTTTAACTATAACTGCAGTAACTCTCTTTGGAATATTTAAATATAATCAAACTCCAAATATCTACGGGACTATTGGGTTAGTACTAATCATCTCTGGAGTAATACTTTTAAACCTTTTTGGAAAAGTAAAATAAAACCCTAGGTAGAATCTAAATTTAATAAGCGACTCCTCTTTATATATATTTTGTGCTAGCTTTTTTCTTTTTAAAGAAAACGGGGGACATTAAAAATGAAAACAATAAAAGCAATAATTGCTTCGTTGGCACTTTTCGCAATGTTTGCGGGAACAACTGCCCAAGCAAAAGTAGAAATACAATGGTGGCATGCTTTTGGTGGAAGACTTGGTGAATTACTTGATGAGCAAGTAAACAAGTTTAATGCATCACAAGACAAATACACTGTTGTTCATACTAGAAAAGGTAATTACTCAGAAACTCTTAATGCTGGTATCGCTGCATTCAGAGCTGGACAACATCCAAATATCCTTATGGTATTTGAAGTTGGAACAGCAAGTTTAATGGCAGCAAAAGGAGCTTACGTTCCTATGTACCAACTTATGAAAGATGCTGGTCAAAGATTTAATCCTAAGGGATTTGTTTCAGCCGTATCTGGTTATTATACGACAACAGATGGCAAAATGTTATCAATGCCATATAACTCTTCAACTCCAGTTCTTTGGGTAAATAAAGACTTGATGAAAAAAGCAGGTTTAGATCCTGAGATGGACTTGAGTACTTGGAAAAGAGTTGGAAATGCACTTGATGCTGCAAAAGCAAAAGGTATTGATATGCCTTTCTGTACTTGCTGGCACTCATGGGTACATTTAGAAAACTTTTCAGCGTACCACAACATACCGTTTGCAACTAAATCAAATGGATTTGCTGGTTTAGATACTGAGCTATCATTTAATAGCCCAGTACACATCAAACACATTCAAACTTTAGGTAAATGGGCACAAGAAGGTAAATTTAAGTATATGGGTAGAAGAAATGAAGCTGGTAAAAATTTTAGAGCCGGTGAATGTATGTTAATGACAGAGTCTTCTGCTGGTTATGCTGGTATCAAAAAAGAAGCAAAATTTGAATTTGGTATTAGACACTTACCTTACTATGGAGCAACTGAAGCACCTCAAAACACAATTATTGGTGGTTCATCTCTATGGGCATTATCTGGAAAATCTAAAGAAGAGAATAAAGCAACAGCAGCATTTTTAGCTTTCTTATCAAGAACTGATATTCAAGCTAAGTGGCACCAAGACACGGGTTATTTAGGTGTTACCACTGCAGCTGCTTCAGCTACTAAAAAGTCAGGGTTCTATAAATCAAATCCTGGAACTGATTTAGCAGGAATACAGATGATGAGAAATAAAGTTACTCAAAACTCTAAAGGCTTACGTCTTGGATCTTTTGATCAAATAAGAGGAATAATTGATGAAGAGATGGAAGGAGTTTACAACGGTACTAAAACTGCTCAAGTAGCTTTAGACAGCGCTGTAAAAAGAGGTAACGTTCTTTTAAGAAGATTTGAAAGAGCAAACAAGTAAATCAATTTAATGTATCAGGGGCGAAAGCCCCTGGTATACTTCTTAAGATCAAATGGAAAAAAGAGTTTTTTTTAAAGGCTGGTGGTTACCAGCACTGTTAGTTGCACCTCAGCTACTGATTTCTTTTGTCTTCTTTTTTTACCCATCAGGACAAGCCATTTGGAATTCTTTATTTCTACCAGATCCTTTTGGATTAAAGACAGAATTTGTAGGTTTAGATAATTTTAGATTTTTATTATCTGATCCTTATTATTTAGCAAGTTTTAAAACGACAGTTATTTTTTCAACTGCTGTATCCGTTTCATCAATGGCTTTGGGTTTATATTTAGCTGCATTAGCTGATCGATTAATTAAAGGGGCGGGCGTTTATCAAACCTTATTAATTTGGCCTTACGCTATAGCACCTGCTATTGCAGGAGTGTTATGGTTATTTATGTTTAATGGAAACATTGGTTTAGCTTCTTATTATCTTAAAGCTTTAGGTTATGAATGGAACCATACTTTAAAAGGTGATCAAGCAATGTTTCTAGTTATCTTAGCCTCATCATGGGGAAGAATAAGCTATAACTTTTTGTTTTTTTTAGCAGGACTACAAGCTATTCCAAAATCGATTATTGAAGCGGCTGCAATAGATGGTGCTAGTTTTTGGAAGCGATTTGGAACGATTGTAATACCTCTACTTTCACCGATTACATTCTTTTTATTAGTCGTAAATATTGTTTACGCTTTCTTTGATACTTTTGGAGTAATTCACACCATTACTTCTGGAGGACCTGAACAGTCGACTACTATTCTTGTTTATAAAGTATTCTCAGACGGTTTCGTGAGCCAAGACCTTGGATCAAGTGCAGCGCAGTCTGTAATTCTTTTAGTTTTAGTTGGAATCTTAACTGTCATTCAATTTAAATATATAGAGAGAAAGGTTCATTATTAATGGTTGAGAAAAAGAAATCAGGCTATTGGTTAACTCACCTTGGTTTAATCCTAGGGGTTTTATTTATATTCTTTCCGGTTTGGCTAACGTTTGTTGCATCCACTGTAACACAAGATGCAATTATTTACCCTCCTTTACCAATGTTACCAGGCACAGAATTCTTTGAGAATTATGCGAATGCATTATTTAGAGGTTCACCAGAAGGATACGGAGCCAAAGTTCCTGTTATAAAAATGATGATGAACTCTGCAATCATGGCAATCGGAATTACAGTTGGAAAAATTATTATTTCATTATTATCAGCTTTTGCATTTGTCTATTTTAGATTTCCATTCAGAAATTTATGTTTCTGGTTAATCTTTATTACTCTGATGCTTCCAGTTGAAGTAAGAATAGTTCCAACTTATGAAGTAGTTGCGAATTTAAATTTATTAAATTCTTACACCGGATTAATCTTTCCGTTAATTGCATCAGCGACAGCAACTTTTTTATTTAGACAATTTTTTATGACCATACCTGATGAAATGGTTGAAGCAGCTAGAATGGACGGATGTAGTCCGATGCGTTTCTTTTTTGATATACTAGTTCCAATAAGCAAAACTAACATTGCAGCGTTATTTGTTATTTTATTTATTTTTGGTTGGAACCAATATTTATGGCCACTATTAATGACAACCGATCCTGACATGAGAACTATTGTAATGGCAATTGACTCAATGATACCTACAGGGGATGATTATGCACACTGGCCAACGGTTATGGCAACAGCAATGTTAGCTATGGTTCCACCAGTCATAGTAGTGATAAGTATGCAAAAGTTTTTTGTTAAAGGTTTATTAGAAAGCGATAAATAATGTCTCAAATTAGTTTACAAAATTTAAAAAAATCTTTTGGAAAAACTCAGGTTATTCATGATCTGAGTATTGATGTAAAAGATGGTGAACTGATTGTAATAGTTGGACCCTCAGGTTGCGGAAAATCAACATTATTGAGAATGGTTGCGGGGCTAGAAGATGCTAATGAAGGAAATATTTTAATTGATAATAAAAAAGTAAATGAGCTTGAGCCTATGGAGAGAAATATTGCCATGGTATTTCAAAATTACGCTCTTTATCCTCACATGACTGTATTTGGTAACATGGCTTATGGTTTAAAGATTGCGAAAGTGCCAAAAGAAGAAATTGAGTCTAGAGTTCAAAAAGCAGCTGAAATTTTAGAGCTTGGAGAATTACTAGAGAGAAAACCTAATCAATTATCAGGAGGACAAAGACAAAGAGTTGCTATGGGAAGAGCTATTGTAAGAAATCCTGTAGCTTTTTTATTTGATGAGCCATTATCAAATCTAGATGCCAAATTAAGAGTTCAAATGAGATTAGAGATTAAAAAACTTCAAACTCAATTAAAGACAACCTCTTTATATGTAACGCATGATCAAGTCGAAGCAATGACATTAGCAGATCGTATGATTGTGATGAATGAAGGTAATGTAGAACATATTGGAACGCCTTTAGAAGTTTATACGAAGCCCAAAACTTTGTTTACGGCTCAATTTATCGGAAGCCCAGCGATGAATATTTTAAAAGGGAACTGCGAAAATAATAAAGTGAGTTTTGCAAACAAATCTTCGCTTTCAATTAATTCAAAATTTAACGGGCCCGTTAATGTAGGCATGCGACCTGAAGATTTTGAATTAGATCAAAATGGTCCAATCAAGTTAAAAGTTGAACTTGTAGAGTTGATCGGAGCTAATACACTTATTCATGGTAAACTTGAAAATAGTAATGAAATTTTAGTTGCAAGTATCTCAGGTGTTGTTAAAGAAGATACTATTGGAAAAAACATAAATCTTTCCATTCAAAATGACAAACTACACCTGTTTGATACTAATACTGATTTGAGGATTAATTGATCAATCCATTTTTAACGAAACCTAACTACATAAGAATATACGGCCATAGAGGAGCTAGAGGTGATATTGTTGAAAACTCAATCTCTGGTTTTAAATATACTTTTGATCTTGGTATTAAAGCAGTTGAATTTGATGTTGTAATTTCAAAAGACAATATTCCAACGATATTTCATGACTACAGATTAAATCCTGATTTAGTTAAAGATACCTCAGGGAACTGGATCACAGATAAAAGCATGAAATTAGTAGAACTGACTTATGATGAAATAAGTAAGTATAGTATTGGAAGTATAAAACCCGAAACAAAGTACGCAAAAAGATTTAAAAATCAAAAACCTATTACAGGTGAAAAAATACCAAAATTAACTGATTTCTTTAAATTAGTGACGGAAGATAAATATAAAGATGTTTTTTTAAATTTAGAAATTAAATCAACTCCCACACAAGAAAACGTAACACCTGACCCAGAAAAAATGGTTTCTTTGATCCTTAAAGATATTAAAGATTTTAAACTTGAGGACAGAACTTTAATCACTTCTTATGATTTTAGAATTCTTTACGCCCTTAAAAAACAAAATCCAAATATTTTAAGAGGATTTATTACCCTGCAACAAGGTCTTTCAATCACTAAAAAGAATATTTATGAAAATTCTCCGTGGATGGTTAAAAATTATCCAATGGAAGAATTATTTTTGCTTCCTAATATAATTAAATCATTAGAAGGGCATGTGTGGAGTGCTTTCTACCGAGATATTACAAAACAAAATGTAGAATTAGCACATAAACATGGTCTAGCTACGTGTGTTTGGACAGTGAATAGAGAACAGGATATTATTCGAATGATTGAGTACGGTGTAGATGGAATTATAACTGACTATCCAAAAAAAGTTCAAGAAATTTGTAAAGCAAAAAATATTTCTTGGTTTTAATTCTAAAACTTGATCTTTTTACGTTCTTGATATAAATACACGCATGGCAAAAAAAAAATATCAAAGAAATTGGTTAGAAAGAAAATTGGATGAATATAATCATACAATGGAACTTATTAGGACTATTCTACCTTTTTTAATCCTTTTGCTACAAATTTACATACTTACTAAACTCATTTAACACCTCGTTAAATATCAGTTATAATCTCAAAATGACTTTATTGTTTTTATCACTAGCAGGTATCATTGCTATTATTGTTATTCTTGTATCGGCAAAATTTATTAAAGCAGGGTTTGATGCTAGAGGTGAGGTTAAAGAGGAACAAAGAGAGGAGAAACTCAAGAAAGAGGATGAAGATATTTTAGATGAATTAAAAAGAAAAAATTTGTCCGAAGAAGATTTAAAAGATCTTTACGAAAAAATCCAAAATAATAAAAAAGATAAAGATGAATGAATTATTAAAGGAAATAAAATTTTTAGAAGATTTACCAGATCAAGTTTTAATAATAGATAAATTTAAATCAATAGGTTACGCTAATAAAGCAGCAAAAAATCATTTTGGATCAAGCATAGTAAATCAAAATATCTCAAGTATTGTAAGAGACCCAAGTTTGTTAAGTCAAATCGATGATTCTTTAGAAAATAATAAAAGTGGAATTTTAGATATAGAAATTAAAAAACCGAATTTTCAATTTTTTAAAGTAAGTGTGATGCCAGGACCAAGTAATTTGCTTGAAGACAGTAACTCGGTAATAATCTTTTTTAAAGATTTGACAGATATTATAAAAGTTCAAAAATTAAAATCTGATTTTGTTGCAAATGTCTCTCATGAACTTAGAACCCCACTTCAAAGTATTAAGTTAGGTCTCGAAACTATAAATAATGGGCATGCAGCTAAAGATCTCGAAAGTCAAAAAAAAATATTACCTGTGGTACTTCAACAAACATCAAGAATGGAAAATATTGTCAATGATCTTTTATCACTATCTAGAATCGAACTTCAGGAACATATTAGACCAAATGAAAAAGTAAATTTAAATGATATTATCTCACACTCTATTGAGCTTCATCAAGAAATTTTAAAGAAAAACAATATTGAATGTCAATTTGAGCGAGAGTCGAAAAATGTAAAAATTAATGGTGACAGAAATCGCTTAATAGAAGTTTTTAACAATCTTATAGATAATGGAATAAAATATAGTGAAAAAAATAAAAAAATTACAATCACTACTAAATCAGAAAATAAAAATTTTTTAGTAACGATTAAAGATCAGGGTATTGGCATATCAAAAGAGAATATACCACAAGTCACAGAAAGGTTTTTTAGAGTTGATCCAGCTAAAAGCAAAGAAGTTGGTGGAACTGGCTTAGGTTTAGCAATTGTAAAGCACATAGTTAATCAGCATAGAGCTGAAATGACCATTTCAAGTGAGATCAATAAAGGCACTGAAATATCCCTAAATTTTCCAACTATTTAAGAAATTCAACTAAAAAGTTAGGTCTGTAACAAAAATTTAATATTTGTTTAATAAATCAATAACCTTGAAAGTTTAAGTCTCATTTATGTTTATAAAGGAGACAAATATGAAAATTATAAAAAACATAATAGCAGTTATTGCTATTCTTTCTTTTGCTTCATACGCGCAAGCAAGAGATCAAATTAAAATTGTAGGTTCTTCAACAGTTTATCCATATGCAACAGTAGTTGCTGAAAAATTTGGAAAACAAGGTAGTTTTAAAACTCCAGTAATTGAAAGTACAGGTACTGGTGGTGGAATGAAATTATTTTGCGCTGGCATTGGAGTAAATCACCCAGATATCACTAACGCTTCAAGAGCAATCAAATCGAAAGAAAAGGCATTATGTGAAAAAAATGGTGTAAAAGATATAATTGAAGTAGTAGTAGGAAATGATGGTATAACATTTTCTCACTCAGTAAAATCACCTGACGCAAATTTCACAAAAGAGCAACTTTGGAGAGCTTTAGCAGCTAAAGTAGATGTTAATGGTAAATTAGTAGAAAACCCATATAAAAAATGGAGTGATATAGATGCAAGTTTACCTAGCAAAAAAATAGAAATCTTAATTGCGCCCCCAACATCTGGAACGAGAGATGCTTGGAATTCATTAGTAATGAATAAAGGGTGTTCAAAAGCAGCTAAATCACTATTTGGTGATAAAGCTAAAAAAGAATGCGCAAAAATGAGAGAAGATGGTTACGCAGTTGAAGCAGGTGAAAACGATACTCTAATCGTACAAAAACTTGCAGCTAATCCTGACGCTTACGGTTTCTTTGGCTATAGTTATTATTTAGCTAACAAAGATAAAATAAAAGCAGCAGCTATAAATGGAGTAAAACCTTCATTAGAAGGAATTCAAGATTATTCTTATCCAATAGCAAGACCATTATTCTTTTATGCAAAGAAAGCTCATGTTGGAGTAGTCCCTGGTCTAAAAGAATTTTTAGATGCATTCACTTCAAAAAAAGCTATGGGATCTAGAGGTTACCTAACTGATATTGGATTAGTGCCACTAGCTAGTGACAAATATAAAGTTACTAGAACTGCAGCGAAAGACTTAGTTACAATTGCCCTCAAGTAAAAGTTGTTAATTAATGAAAAAAGGCCGATTATTCGGCCTTTTTTTTTATTCTCAATTCTAAGTTTAAATATTTAACAAATCTGTAACATTACTCATCTACATAAAGATGATGAATTCTTTAATTGCGGGAGTAATTTTAATTCTCTGCCTTTCTAGTTATTTTTTTGGTAGATCTGAAGCTCGTAAGTTAGTTACTCAAAATATTAAATTAAAAGCCCTTCCTGCTTATTATGGTTATTATTTATCTCTATGGTGTGGCTTACCGGCCTTAATTATTTTTGGATGTTGGTCACTGTTTGAACCCACAATAATCAAAGTTTTGATACTTAATAATTTTCCTCAAATTGAGTCTAAAGACTTATTTTATGAGCAAACATTATCATTTTTTAATGGAAATTTTTCAGGTGAAATAACAAATGAAATTAAAGCAGCTTCAATTAAGTACTCATCAATTAATATTATTGCCCAAAATTCAAAAATTGTAATTATAGCTGCTGCGTTAATTGGCTCTCTAACTTTTGCATACAGAAAAATTCAAAAAAACAATAAAGCCAGAGATGATGTTGAGATAATACTAAAAATTTTATTATTTACCTCCTCTTTAGTAGCAATTTTAACAACAGTTGGGATAATTGTATCTCTGTTATTTGAAAGCATAAAGTTTTTTTCTACGATAAACATATTTGAATTTATATTTGGTACCTCTTGGAGCCCCCAACGTGCTTTCGTAAGAGATGCATCTGCTATAACTCCTGAAGAACTTTTAGAGCTTCAAGATGCTTTTGGTTCTGTGCCTTTATTTGCTGGTACTGCATTCATCGCTTTAATTGCTATGTGTGTTGCCGTACCAATAGGTCTATTTTCTGGAATATATTTAGCTGAATATGCTTCAACGAAAGCAAGAAAGTATTCTAAACCAATTATTGAAATCTTAGCTGGTATACCAACTGTGGTTTACGGTTTTTTTGCTGCTTTAACTGTTGGACCTTTCTTTAGAACGCTTGGTGAGAGTTTGGGTCTTACTGTTTCATCAGAAAGTGCACTAGCAGCTGGATTAATCATGGGAGTCATGATTATTCCTTACATATCTTCTTTATCTGATGATGTTATAAATTCAGTTCCGCAATCTTTAAGAGAGGGCTCTTACGCGATTGGTGCTACAAAATCTGAAACTATTAAAAAAGTTGTAATACCAGCAGCTTTACCTGGAATAATAGGATCTATTCTTTTAGCGGTCTCTAGAGCTATTGGAGAAACTATGATCGTAGTGATGGCTGCAGGTTTAGCTGCAAACCTAACTATAAATCCTCTTGAGTCCACTACAACCATCACAACTCAAATTGTTATGATATTGGTAGGAGACCAAGAATTTGATAGCCCTAAAACACAAGCTGCGTTCGCTTTAGGATTAACATTATTTATCGCAACACTAATTTTAAATTACATCGCATTAAGAGTTGTTAAAAAATATAGAGAAAAATATGACTAAAGAACAACGATTAAAAAAAAGATATAGAGCAGAAAAGAGATTTAAGATGTACGGCTTAATCTCTGTCAGCTTAGCAGTTATCTTTGTATTAATTCTTGTTCAAAATATTTTTTCTAAGGGAAGTTCAGCTTTCAGCAGAACAATGATAGAGGTGGAAGTAAACTACGACTCGTCTCTTCTAGAATTAGATAGTCCAATTAATCAAAATTCTCTCAAAGATGCAGATTTCTATGATTTAGCGGTGGAAAGCCTTTTAAAAATATATCCTGCAAAAGACTCTAAAGAAGAAAGGCAGATTTTAAGATTGTTTAGTCCTGATTTTGAGTTTGAGATTAAAGATTTTTTAATTAAAAACCCAAATAAAATTGATCAAGTTGTTCCAGTAAAAATCACAGCCTCTGATGATATCGATCAACTCAATAAAGGAAATTTTCCTCGAGATTTACCGGAGGACCGAAGACGAGTTAGTAATTATCAATTAAATATTTATGACAATTTGATTGAAAAAGAAAAAATTAACAAAAAGTTTAATAATTATCTTTTTACTAAAGGAGACTCTAGAGATCCTGAGTTAGCTGGTATTGGAGGTTCATTAATGGGATCATTCTTCACAATTATAATTTGTTTAGTCTTGTCTTTTCCAATAGCAATAATGGCCTCAATTTATCTGGAAGAATTTGCTCCAAAAAATAAGATAACCGACTTTATTGAAATAAATATTAATAATTTAGCAGCAGTGCCTTCGATAGTTTATGGTCTTTTAGGTTTGGGAATATTATTAAGTGTAATGGAATTTCCTAGGTCTACCCCATTAGTTGCAGGAATTACATTATCTCTAATGACTTTACCGAGAATAATAATTCCGTGCAGAGCATCATTAAAAGCAGTTCCACCTTCGATAAGAGAAGCAGCGTTATCAGTTGGAGCTTCAAAATTTCAGACAGTGTTTCATCACGTTGTTCCACTAGCCATGCCAGGAACTTTATCTGGAACAATAATTGGTCTAGCTCAAGCTTTAGGAGAGACCGCTCCTTTAATTCTTATCGGGATGGTCGCTTTTGTAGTTGATATTCCAAGTTCACCGGTTGATCCATCAGCATCTTTACCAGTACAGGTTTATTTATGGTCTGAACAAGCTGAGAGAGGATTTGTGGAAAAAACATCGGCAACAATTATGATGTTACTTGGCTTTCTTATTGTAATGAATTTCATTGCTGTTTATCTTAGGCAAAAATTTGAAAAAAAATGGAATTAAATAATTCAAAAATAAAAATAAAAGCAAAAAACTTAAATGTTTTCTACGGAAAAAAACAAGCCTTATTTGATATTAATTTAGATATTAATCAAAAAGAAGTAACAGCATTAATTGGACCATCAGGATGTGGTAAATCAACATTTATAAGATGCATTAATAGAATGAATGATGTGATTGATATTTGTAAGGTAGAAGGTTCTGTTGAAATAGACGGAGCTGAAATTAATGAAAAAAATGTTGATGTAGTTACATTAAGAGAAAAAGTGGGAATGGTTTTTCAGAAACCAAATCCTTTTCCAAAGAGTATTTATGATAATATTGCTTATGGCCCAATTATTCATGGCGCTGCTGAGAACAAAGATCAAATGGATAACATAGTTGAGACAAGTTTAAAAAAAGCAGCTCTATGGGATGAAGTGAAGGATAGATTAAATGAGCCAGGCACAAGTTTATCAGGAGGCCAGCAACAAAGACTTTGCATTGCAAGAGCGCTATCGGTCAATCCAGAAGTGATTTTGATGGATGAACCATGCTCTGCTTTAGATCCAATTGCTACAGCAAAAATAGAAGAGTTAATTGACGATTTAAAAAAAAGTTACACAATTGTAATTGTTACGCACTCAATGGCTCAAGCAGTAAGAGTTTCTCAAAAAACAGGTTTTTTTCATCTTGGAAAAATTATAGAAGTAGATTCTACGGAAAAAATATTTAAGAATCCGGCTAATAAAATGACGCAAGACTATATAACTGGGAGATTTGGATAAATGTCTGGAACAGGCCATACAGTAAAATCATACGAAGAGGAGATGCAAAATTTAAATGACAATCTTGTTATGATGGGAAGTTTGACAGAAAGTCAAATGGCAGATGCAATGGCTGCTGTAATTAAAGTTGATAAAGACTCAGTTGATAAAATTGTAAAAAATGATGGAAAAATAAATGAATTGAGATCTGTAATTGATAATCAAATTACTACTGTTTTAGTTAAAAGAGCTCCAATGGCAGTAGACTTAAGGATAACTATTTCAACAATGAAAATATCACACGATTTAGAAAGAATAGGAGATCTTGCTAAGAGTGTTGCTAAAAAGGTAAAACCTTTACCAGTGGATTTGCCTGACGAACTCATAGGAAGTTTAAGAAGGCTAGGTGATTTAGTTCAAAAACAATTAAAAGATGCTCTAGACGCTTATCTTAATAAATCAAAAGATAAGGCAATTGAAATTTGGAAAAAAGATGAACAAGTAGATGATTTGACTAATTTAGCAATGAATGAAGTTGCAACTTATTTACAAAAAGACAAAAAAAATTTAGAAATGGCAACTCATTTATTATTTGTAACAAAAAACATAGAAAGAGCTGGAGACCATATAACCAACATCGCAGAGTCTCTTTATTATTTAATCGAAGGTGAATATCTTGAGGGAGCAAGACCAAAAGGCAAACCTATAGAAAGTTAATGAGCGCCCATATTTTTGTTGTAGAAGACGAAAAACCAATTTTAACTCTACTTACATACAATCTTGAGAAAGAAGGATACAAAGTATCATCTAGCTCAAACGGAGAAGAAGCCCTTTCATTAATTAAAGAAAAAAAACCAGACCTTGTTTTATTAGATTGGATGCTCCCTGATTTATCAGGAATAAAAATTTGCCAATATTTAAAACAAGATGAAAAAGTAAAAAATATACCCATTATTATGCTTACGGCAAAAGGTGAAGAAGAAGATAAAGTCAAAGGACTTAATACTGGTGCCGAAGATTACATGACTAAGCCTTTCAGTTTTCCAGAGCTGTTAGCAAGAATAAAATCCCTTTTAAAAAGAGTTAAACCAAATATTGTTAGTGAAGAGGCTACTTATTTAGATCTTAAAATAGATAGAGAGTCTATGAAAGTATTTAGGAAAGAAAAAGAAATTTTTTTAGGTCCTAAAGAATATAAATTGCTTGATTTTTTAATTAAGCAACCAAAAAGAGTTTATTCCAGAGAGCAGTTGTTAGAATATGTTTGGGGAGACGATATCAATGTAGAGTCTAGAACAGTGGATGTTCATATTACCAGATTAAGGCAATCAATAAATATCGAAGGGGCTAAACCTTTAATTAGAACTGTTCGTTCAGCAGGGTATTCTTTAGAAAATTAATTGATAAAAACCTATTAAAAATAAAGGAATTTGTAATCCGAAGTTTGTAAGAATAGCTTTATCTTTTGAGAGAAAACCAGCAATCGTCCAGCCTACAACTCCTGCACCATGAAACATGATATTAATCGGGTACATATTAAGATTGGTAAGCAGTATTCCTGTTAGAACTAAAAAAGTGCTTAACCACTTAAGGTATTTTTTAATAAATTCCATTTGAGTTTGAATTAGCCTGAGGCTTTAACTTTTTTCTCAATAAATTCTGGAATGTCATCTTCTTTATCAAGAACCTCTTCTTTTGTACCTTTAGGTTGAAATGCATATAACACGTGTAATTTACAATACGGGAATTCCCCTTCAGGTTTTCTTCCGCAGAAATAAAATTTTTCTTCATTAGGGTGTCCTATAGGCCATTTACAGGTTTGATCAGTTAACTCCTCTAAAGACTTAGGGTTTTCTGGTTCAAAATTTTTATCAAGTAAAATTGATTGAAATTTAGCTTTTCTTGAAATAGGGGCAGATCCTCTCTTTATAGGTCTATTTACCGATGTCGATGATTGACTAGATTGTTTAGATGGAGCTCTCGCCTCTAAGTTTAATCTATGAGCTTTACCAATTACTGCGTTTCGTGTGGTGTCACCTAAAGCTTCGGCTATCTGACTTGCGGTATGGCCTTTAGACCAGAGTTCTTTTAATTTAGCGACTTTTTCTTCTGTCCAACTCATAGTATATAATTACAATATTTAGTAATTAAGAAAAACTTAGGACATAATATTGGGGTTTAAAACATTAAAAGACCTTAAAGCTGTGAGTAGTTTTAGTTGTGCACAGTTTTTTTAATAAGAGGTTATAAGACTATCAATGGTTGAAATTACAAAAAAATATAAAATTGGATCTAGAAGATTTGGATTAATAAATTGGGTTGGAGCTTGGACTTTATATAAAAAAGAAGTCTTAAGATTTTTAATTGTTTGGATACAAACTATTTTTTCTCCACTAATTTCATCTTTACTCTTTTTACTTGTTTTATCTTTAGCAATAGGCGCAGATAGAGGAGACGTACTCGGTGTGCCTTTTATAACTTTTTTAGCGCCAGGGTTGATTTCAATGCAAGTTATTCAACAATCCTTTTCCCATTCGTCTTCATCTTTTATGATTGGAAAAATACAAGGTAATATCGTTGATCTACTTTACGCGCCATTGTCAGCAACAGAAGTAACCATTTCAGTAGCTCTTGCAGCAGTTACAAGAAGTGTGGTGATAGCAATCGTTTCCATCATTGTATTTAAACTCATTATAGATATTGAGATCACGAATTATCTTTTACTTATAGTATTTACTTTGCTTTCCTCTTTTATTCTCGGAAATATTGGAATTATCGCAGGTTTATGGGCTGAAAAATTTGACCATATGGCAACGGTAACTAATTTTGTGATTGTTCCATTATCTTTTTTATCGGGTACTTTTTATTCAATAGAGAGATTACCGGAAGTTCTTCAAATTATAAGCAAAGCTAATCCATTTTTTTATATGATAGATGGTTTTAGATACAGTTTTATTGGCAAAGCAGATGGTTCAATTTTTATTGGATTAATATACTTATCAGTATTAAGTTTCGTTAGCTGGTTTGTTACTTACTTATTGTATAAAAAAGGTTATAAAATTAAATCTTAAAAATGAGTGCAATATTAAATACATATAATAGAAAAAAAGTTGCTTTTAATAAAGGCAAAGGTTCTTTTCTATATGGGACTAATGGAAAAAAATATTTAGATTTTGTCCAAGGAATAGCCGTGAATTGTTTAGGTCACGCAAACAATCACTTAATTAACTCTATTTCTAAACAATCAAAAAAATTATGGCATGTTTCTAATGCTTTTATTATTCCTGAACAAGAAAGATTGGCTAAAAGATTAAAACAAAAAACTTTTGCTGATTTTGTTTTCTTTCAAAATTCTGGCGCCGAAGCTACAGAGGCAGCAATAAAATTTGCGAGAAGATATTTTTATTCAAAGGGTCAACCAAGAAAAAACAGAATTTTGTGCATTAACAATAGTTTTCATGGAAGAACTCTTGCAACTATTTTTGCGAGTAACAGCAAAAAAGCCACTGAAGGTTTTGGACCTAAAGTTGATGGATTTGATCATTTTAATTTTGGTGATCATAAAAGTTTAGAAAAATCTATTACAAGCAGAACTGCTGCAATTATGGTTGAGACTATTATGGGAGAAGGTGGAATAAAAGTAATACCAGACTATTGTTTAGTAGGATTAAGAAAATTATGTAATAAAAAGAAAATTTTATTAATTTTAGATGAAGTCCAGTGTGGAATAGGAAGAAGTGGAAAATTCTTTGCATTCGAACACGCAAAAATTAAACCTGATATCGTCCCAATAGCAAAAGGGATAGGAGGTGGCTTTCCAATAGGTGCAGTATTAGTTAATAAAAAAGTAGCATCTGGAATGAAACCAGGGACGCATGGATCAACCTTCGGAGGCAATCCTTTAGCGATGAGTGCTGGAAATGCTGTGATGGATGTGATGTTTAAAAAAGGTTTTTTTAGTAATGTTACTAAAAATGGAAATCATTTTTTTAAAGGTCTTTATAAGTTAAAAGAAAAATATCCGAAAATAATTAAAGAAGTAAGAGGTAAAGGATTACTCATTGGACTTTGTTTACACAAAGATCAAACTAAATTTATTCAAAAGCTAATGGACAATAAGCTTTTAACTGTAAGAGCTGCAGAAAATGTGGTCAGACTTTTGCCTCCTTTAAATGTCACAAGACAAGAAATTAATTTAGGATTAAAAATATTAAATAAGGTTTGTAAAAACTATAGATGAAAAATTTTATAAATATATCTGATCATTCATCGAATGATTTAAGAGCTATTATTGATGAAGCAAAAACTAGAAAGCTTAACAGAGAAAATTTAAATAAATCTGCGCCAGATGAGGATAAACCTTTCGAGGGAAAATCTATGGCGATGATCTTTGAAAAGCCATCTACAAGAACTAGAATGTCTTTTGATATTGCTGTGAAACAATTAGGCGGTACATCGATTATACTAAATCCAGATGGAATACATTATGGTAAAGGCGATGAAACATTGAAAGATACTGCAAAAGTTTTGACTGAATATATTGATATCGTAATGTTAAGAACATCCTCTCATAAAAATCTTGAAGAGTTTGGAAAACATTTAGACATTCCGATTATTAATGGTTTGTCAGATATAGGACATCCTTGTCAAATCATGTCAGACATTCTTACATACGAAGAGAGTAATGGAACTATTGAGGGTAAATCAGTTGCATGGCTTGGTGACGGAAACAATAATATGTCTAACTCTCTAATTGAGGCTGCTGGAAAATTTAAATTTAACTTAAGGATTGCTTGTCCTAAAAAATACTCTCCAAATAAAAAGATACTAAGTTGGGCAAAGAAAAATAAAGTCAATCTGATTGTCACAACGAAACCTGAAGAAGCTGTGAAAAAATCAGATTGTGTTATGACTGATAAATGGGTCTCTATGAACGATAAAGTAAATAAAAAAACAAAGAAAAAAATCTTAAAACCTTTTCAAGTAAATAAAAAATTAATGAGTAAAGCTAATTCAGACGCCATTTTTATGCACTGCCTTCCTGTAGGAAGAGGGGAGGAAGTAACAGACGAAGTGATTGACGGTAAACAATCTGTAGTTTGGAGACAAGCTCTTAACAGAGTACATGCACAAAAAAGTATAATTAAGTGGTGCTTAGATTAAGGTAAAGGTTTTGGACTGTTACTTTTAGAGTTCATGTACAAAATTACAGACGCTCTATCTTTTTCTTTTCGTAATCCAGCAAAAGCCATTTTAGTTCCTTTAATATGAGCCTGAGGTTTGATTAAGTAGCTATTCATTTCTTCAAAAGACCATTCTTTTCCATGAGCTATCATAGCCTTAGAATATTTGTAATCACTAACCGATCCAGAGGTCCTACCAATCACACCCCATAGGTTTGGACCAATCATGTTTTTACCACCAACTGCAATTTGATGACAAGCAGTACATTTTTTGAAAACCTTTTCTCCGTGAGCGAGATCACCCATAGCTAAAAGAGCTTTAATATCTACAGCTTCTATAACTTTTGCTTCAGCACTATCAGCGGAAGCATTAGTAGCAGCAACTTCTAAACCCTCAATTTTATAAGCTGACTCCTTAGGTTTTTCAACGTAGAACAAAATATCGGCGAATTTACCAATTCCAATAATTATTAATGCAGTAAGAAGTACTGCAGCTATGATTTTATTTATTTCAAAACTATCCATAATTTTGATAAATACTTAAGTGACGTATAACACGACTTTTATAAAAAAACTTAAATTACTTAAATTTTTTTTGCGTCTTTGAGACGCATAATTATGAATAAAACTGTAATAATAATACCATCACGATTAGAGGCGGTGAGATTACCAAATAAGCCATTAGAACTCATAAATAATAAAGAGATGATTCTTCACGTCTATGAAGCCGCAAAAAAAACAGAAACAGGTGAAGTTTACGTTGCTACTCCTGACCAAGAAATTGTTAACCTTATAACAGAAAATGGCGGTAAAGCTATTCTTACCGCAATTGATCATCAAACTGGCACTGATCGGGTTTACGAAGTATTTAAAAATAAGTTAAAGAGCGAACCAAATATTGTTGTTAACTTACAAGGTGATATGCCAAATATAGATCCTAAAGACATAACTAATTTAATTTCTTATATGAACCAAAGAAAATGTGATATTGGGACTTTAGCAAGCTCTTTTGAGTCAGCAAAGGAAATAGCGGATGAAAATAATGTCAAAGTTTCAGTGAGCGGTAAGTTAGAAAACAATAAATTTGGGCTAGCTACTGATTTTTTTAGAAAAAATACAAAAAACTATAAAAATTTCTATCATCATATTGGTATTTATGCCTTTACTAACAAAGCTTTAGTGAGGTATGTAAGTTTAAATAGATCAAAGCTTGAATTAGAGAGGAAATTAGAGCAGTTGAGAGCTTTAGAAAATTCAATGACAATTCATGTAGGATATATTAACTCTTCACCATTAAGTGTAGACACTAAAAATGATTTAATAGAAGTTAGAAAATTGATGAAAACTAATGGGTAAAATAAAAATTGCTATTCAAGGAGAGTTGGGAGCTTATTCTCATATTGCGGTAGAAAATATCTATAAAGATGCAGAAATAAAAACATGTTCAACTTTTGAAGATACTTTTAAACAAGCTTATAATGACTCAGCCTATAAAATTATAATTCCAATAGAAAATTCTTTGGCGGGGAGAGTTGCAGATATTCATTATTTACTTCCAAAATATAAATTACAAATTCATGGAGAGTACTTTCTTCCAGTTGTACATAATTTACTCGGAAAACCGGATGCATCGATTGATGATATTAAGTATGTACGAAGCCACGCTCAAGCAATTAGTCAATGCCAAAAAATAATTTCTCAAAAAGGTTTTAAACCAATAGTATCGGTTGATACAGCAGGTTCAGCAAAAGATTTAGCTGAAGGAAAAGATAAATCTATAGCTGCAATTGCCTCAGATCTTTCAGCTAAAATGTATAATCTAAAAATTTTAAAAAAAAATATTGAGGACGATAAAGGAAATGTTACTCGATTTTTGATTATGGGAAAAAATATCGAACAACCCGAGTATGATAAAAATAAAAAATATATTACAAGCTGTATTTTTAGAGTAAAAAGTGAACCGTCTGCACTTTATAAGTGTCTAGGAGGGTTCGCAACTAATCAAGTTAATTTAACGAAGTTAGAAAGTTTTTCTGTCAAAAACACTTTTGACCAAGCAAATTTTTACTTAGATTTAGAAGGTCACTTGGAGCAGGATGGAGTAAAAAAGGCTCTTGAAGAACTTGGCTTTCATACTGAGACTTTAAATATCCTTGGAGTATACGAATCTTCAACATTTAGGCAAAAATAGTCCACAAAATTTAAATCAAGTCTTGTAGTATTTAAATCGATCTTGATATACTCATGATGAGGTTGGCATCAGGTGGATGTTTCATAAACCCGGTCAGGTCTGAAAAGAAGCAGCCGTAGTGAAAATTTTTCAGGTTGTTGCCTGCCTCTTTAAAAAATGACTAATAAAGTTCTAGCACTTAAATATAGACCGCAAGAGTTTAAAGATTTAATTGGGCAAGAGATCATGGCTCAAACAATTACTAATGCAATCAAACTTGGAAAAACCCCAAATGCATATTTATTAACTGGAATAAGAGGTGTAGGTAAAACTACAACAGCTCGTTTAATTGCAAAAGCTTTAAATTGTACAAAAAATTTTTCTATAGGAGAGAAGTGTAGCGCAAGTGAGAAGTGTCATTGTAAAGAAATTGTCGACTCTAATCATATGGATGTTTTAGAAATGGATGCTGCATCTAAAACTGGTATAGATGACGTAAGAGAATTAATTGAAAATTCGAAGTACAGCCCAACTAGTGCAAAGTTTAAAATATTTATAATTGATGAAGTGCACATGCTTTCAAAACAAGCATTTAACGGATTACTTAAAACTTTAGAAGAACCGCCGCCAAGTTTAAAATTTATATTAGCAACCACTGAGGTAAGAAAAATACCTGTAACTATTTTATCAAGATGTCAAAGATTTGATCTTAAAAGAGTTAGTGTAGAGCAACTTTGTGAGCATCTTAAGAAAATAGCAGTTAAAGAAAAAGGAAAAATATCTGAGGATGCTATAAAACTTATCGCGAGAACTTCAGAGGGATCAGTTCGAGACTCAATATCATTGTTAGATAGAGCTTTACTTTCTCAATCTATTAATGAAAACAAACAAATAGAGGAACCTGATGTTAGGATGATGTTAGGATTGGCAGATAAAAGCAAAGTTATCACACTGTTTAAAGAAGTTTTGAGCGGCAATGAAAAGAATGCTTTAAACATATTAAAAGAATTAATAAATGACGGTATAGATGCCAAGAATTTTCTGAATGATATTTTAGAAGTTCTTTATCTTTTTAGCAGAAGAATTGGCTTGGGAACTATTGAAAAAGATATGTCAGTGTCAGAGGCTGAAGTACAAATGATTGATCAGTATTCAAAAAACATTGACATGCAAGATATAGGATTATTTTGGCAGCTTACAATTAAAACTATTGATGATTTGAGAATTGTAGGAAATGAAAATTTAACATTGGAAATGTATGTAATGCAGTTAGTATATTTGAAAAGTATAGACACAAAAAAACAAATTTCAAATTTAGAAAATGAAAGTAGCAGACTATCTAGCGATACTATGGTTGGAAAAAAAATTGACGATCAACAGATGGACAATATTCCTAATCAAATAAAAAACCAACTTAAGAATATAAATCAAATAAAAACTAGTCCAATTAAAAATTTATCCAAAGAAAATCAAAAAACAAAAATTGAAATAAAAAGTTTTCAAGATTTAATCTATTTAGCTAATAAAGAAAAAGAAATAGAACTTAAGTATGATCTCGAGAGAAATGTAAAATTAGTAAGCTTTAATAAAGGTAAAATTGATATAAGCTTTAACGAAAAACTGAACAAAAATTTTATAAAAAACCTCACAGAAAAATTATTATCATGGACAGGTGAAAGATGGATTATCTCTTTGAGTAAAAATCATGATGCAAAGAGTGTTTATGAAAAAAATTTAGAAAATAAGGATAACATGATTGAAGAATTTAAGAAAAGTAAAGCAGCTCAAGATATACAAAAAGCTTTTCCAGATGTACAGTTAGTTGATTTAACAGAAGAGGAATAAATGACAAATTTTTCTGATATGCTTTCAAAGGCAAAAGCGATGCAAGAGAAAATGAAAGAAGCTCAAGACCAAATAAAAAAAATTGAAGTCGAGGGTGAAGCTGGAGGAAACCTTGTAAAGGTTAGATTGTCAGGAGATTATGAATTAAAATCTATTACTATTAGTGATGCTGCAAAAAAAGAGAGTCAAGAAATAATTAATGATTTAATAATTGCAGCTTATAATAATGCAAAAGAGAACTTAAAAAGAAAATCTGCTGAAGAGCTTTCTAAAGTGACAGGTGGACTTAATCTACCCTTAGATTTTAAACTTCCTTTCTAATGGATAATGAAATTCCAGAAATAAACGAATTAATCCAGCAATTCTCTAAATTACCTGGATTAGGACCAAAGTCAGCAAAAAGAATAATACTTAAGTTGATTAACAATAAAGATGGTATGGTTAAACCTTTAGCTAAATCTCTAGCTGAGGTTTATAAAAAAGTTGTTAGGTGTGTAGATTGTGGAAATTTAAAGATAATCGATAAAGTTTGTATTTGTTCTTCTGACAACTCTTATGACAAGATTTGTGTTGTAGAAAATTTAGCTGATATGTGGGTTATCGACTCTGCAAATATTTACAAGGGCCATTATCATATTTTAGGAGGAACATTAAACTCAAACGAAAATCATGAGCAAAAAAATCTTTTAATTGAGTCCCTTGTCAAAAGAATTAAAAAAAATAATTTAAAAGAAGTGATTATTGCTACCAGCGCTACAGTTGAGGGTCAAACCACAGCCCATTATATTGAAGATACTATAAAAAACGATAAGCTTAAGATCACCAAGTTGGCTCAAGGCCTACCTGTTGGTGGAGAAATTGAACAGTTAGATGATGGAACTTTATTTTCAGCTTTTAAAAATAGAGTCCCAGTTACTGGAAGTTAATTACCTGCTTTTTTTTCTAATCTTTTTTGGTGGAGCAAAGGTTCTGTATATCCGGATGGTTGGGTACGACCTTTAAATACAAGATCGCAAGCAGCTGAGAAAGCTACAGACTCGTTGAAGTTATTTGACATTTTTTGATAAGCAGGATCATTTTTATTTTGTTCATCAACAATTTTAGCCATTTTCTTCATCACTTCCATAACTTGATCTTCTTTGCAAATTCCGTGATGCAACCAGTTTGCAATATGTTGAGAAGAAATTCTAAGTGTCGCTCTATCTTCCATAAGACCTACGTTATTTATGTCTGGAACTTTTGAGCAACCTACACCTTGATTAATCCATCTTACTACATATCCTAAAATCCCTTGTGCATTATTTTCTAACTCTCGGTTGATATCATCTACCGCCCAATTAGGTCTATCTGCTGTAGGTATTTCCAAAATATCATTTAGTTTAGCTTTAGATCTTGATTTGATATTATTTTGCTCTTTAAAAACATTAACTTTATGATAATGCATCGAATGTAAAGTAGCTGCAGTAGGTGAAGGGACCCAGGCACAATTGGCTCCAGATTTAGGGTGATCTATTTTTTGATCCATCATATTTGCCATCTGATCTGGCATAGCCCACATACCTTTTCCAATTTGAGCTTTACCTGAAAAACCACAACTTAATCCAACATCTACATTCCAGTTTTCGTAAGTGCTAAGCCAAGTAGATTTTTTCATATCTCCTTTAAAGATCATTGGCCCAGCTTCAAAAGATGTGTGCATTTCATCTCCTGTTCGGTCTAAGAAACCTGTATTAATAAAAACAATTCTATTTTTTACCTGCCTGATACATTCTTTTAAATTAACTGTAGTTCTTCTTTCTTCATCCATTATTCCAACTTTAATAGAGTATTTTTTTATTCCCAAAACCTCCTCAACTTTTTCAAACAATGTATTAGTGAAAGCCACTTCTTCTGGTCCATGCATTTTTGGCTTAACAATATAGACTGATCCAGTTCTTGAATTTTTTTTATTTTTAAAGTCATGAAGAGCACATAGCGTAGATATAAATGCATCCATTATGCCTTCTGGTATCTCTGCACCGTCTTCAAGTATGATAGCTGGGTTGGTCATTAAATGACCTACATTCCTATTTAATAACAAAGCTCTGCCATGCAGATTAATTTTATTTCCGTCCTTTGATATATAAGTTCTATCTGGATTTAATTTTCTAACAAATTTTTTTCCGTTTTTTTCCATATTGGCAATCAAATTGCCTTTCATTAAACCTAGCCAATTACGATAGCATTTTACCTTATCTTCAGCATCGACTGCAGCAACAGAGTCCTCATTATCAATTATTGTTGAAAGAGCAGACTCAACAATAAAATCCGAGATTGATGCTTTATCAATTTTTCCAATAAAATGATTAGGATCAATTTTAATTTCAATATGTAAATTATTATTTTTTAATAAAATTGACTTAAGTTTCTCCTTTTCACCATTGTATCCAATAAATTGATTTCTATTTTTTAAATATATTTCTTTTTTTTCTATAAAAAACACCATGTCACTATCTCTAACTTTCATTCCAGAAATTTCATTCCAGCTTCCATTTTCAAGTGGGGTAATTTCGTCTAGAAATTTTCTTACATAAGCTATGACTGTCTGAGCTCTTTGTTCATTGAAATCTTTACCTTTGTCGCCAGGGATTACATCAGTTCCATACAAGGCGTCATATAAACTCCCCCATCGAGCGTTAGCTGCATTTAAAGCGTACCTAGCATTATCGACCGGAACAACAAGTTGAGGACCAGCAATCTTTGCTATCTCATCATCTACATCTGCTGTTTCAATATTAAATTGTTCTTTTTCTTCAACAATATAGGTAATAGATTTTAAAAAATCCAAATACTCTTTTTTATTTAATTCTTTCCCTTTATTTATTTTGTGCCACTCATCAATTTTTTTTTGAATGTCTTCCCTTTTTTGAATCAGCTTCTTATTTATAGGTGCAAGTTCATGAACAGTTTTTCCAAATTTAGTCCAAAATTCTTCAGATTTTATATTAGTTCCAGGAATAATTTCATTATTAACAAAATCAAATAATTTTGTACTAATTTTTAGCCCGTTTTTCTCTGTAATACTCATAGTAACCGATCTTTACATTTTATTATAATACATTAATAGTAGCATTATTAGCTCAGTATGAAAAATTATTTAGAATTTGAAAAAGAGATTAAAGCATTAGAAGAAGAAGTTGATGCTCTAAAAAGTCCATTTGGTTCTGAGGGAATTTCTGAAGTTGATACTAAAAAAATCAAAAATACACAAAATGAGATAAATGAAAAACTTAAAGAGACATATGCAAATTTAAATAGCTGGCAAAAAACTCAAGTCGCAAGACACGAAGATAGACCAAAGGCAAATTTTTATATAAAAAAAATATTCTCTCAATTTACATTATTGTCTGGTGATCGTTATTTTGGTGATGACAAATCTGTTATTGCTGGATTTGGTTTAATCGATAACAAATCCGTTTTAATTATTGGTCAAGAAAAAGGCGAGGATCTTAACAGCAGAATTGAAAGAAACTTTGGGATGATGAGACCAGAGGGATATAGAAAATGTATAAGATTAATGAAATTAGCTGATCGTTTTCAAATTCCAGTCGTTAGTTTTATCGATACACCTGGAGCTTACCCAGGACTAGGAGCTGAGCAAAGAGGACAAGCTTCAGCAATTGCAAATTCAATTGAATGCTGTATGTCATTGACTGTACCTAACTTATCAATAATTATTGGAGAAGGTGGCTCAGGTGGAGCTATAGCATTAGCATCATCAAATAAAGTTATTATGTTAGAGAACTCAATTTATTCAGTAATCTCTCCCGAAGGATGTGCCTCAATACTTTGGCGTGATCCAAGTAAATCATTACAAGCAGCTGAAGCAATGAAACTTACGGCAAAAGATTTATTAAAACTTGGAGTAATAGACGAGATTATTGCTGAACCTATAGGTGGAGCACATAGAGACCCAGAAAGAATAGCTGGAGATATAAAAAATTCAATAATTAAGAATTTAAAAAGTTTTGAAAATTTAAGTAAAGAGGAAATTTATGATCATAGAAAAGCAAAATTTCTTCAGATAGGTAGAGGTCAAGGCTTTAGTAAATCTACTAATCTTGAGGGCCATGGCTTAACTTATAAAAATTCAAATATACAAAAATTAGTGTCACATATTGACAAAAATAAACTTTTTTACGCTGGAATAGCCTTATTAGGCTTAACAAGCCTAATTGCCCTTATATATTGAGCATTGTTGCAAAAAAACAATTCAATTAAAAAATATTTTTTCCCATTGACTTTTATTGCTCAAATCTATTTAAGAGGCAATAACTAATTTATAATTAGTTAAAGTAAATAATAATAAGGAAACTTAAAATATGAGTACACTAAAAGGTAAAGTAAAGTGGTTCAATGGAACTAAAGGATATGGTTTCATTGAAAGAGAAGACAAAGAAAAAGACGTGTTCGTACATTCTTCAGCTGTTAGAGAAGCAGGTTTAAAATATTTAAACGAGGGTGATGAGTTAACGTTTGAAGTGGAGAGCACGGAAAAAGGTCCTTCAGCAGTAAAACTGCAGAAAACATCTTAATCTAAATTTCCAAAAATCACTGGTTAACGGGGCATTAAGATAAGCTTAGCTTTTTTATTGTCCCGCTAATTTCATCTTGAAAAAGTCACAATTATTTTCTACATAGAGATCATGATTATAGAAAAAAGAATCATTTCAACATTTAGAGCACATTCTCACAGAATGCACGCTAGGCTATTGCTTAGCTTATAATCAAAAATATATAAATTTAACTAAAATTAAGATAAAAATAATAGGGATGCAGCAGTAGCTCAGTTGGTTAGAGCACTAGTTTGTGGAACTAGGGGTCGGTGGTTCGAATCCACCCTGCTGTACCAAAAAATGACAAATGAAAAAAAGAACAAACCTTTTAAAGAACTTCCATTAGGGTTTGTAGATAGACAAGAAAAAGAATTACTCGTACGTGACTTTATAATTTCTAATATTAAAGAAGTTATGATCAAATACGGTTTTCAATATCTCGAAACTCCAAGTTTTGAGTATTCGGATAGTATTGGAAAATTTTTACCTGACAAAGATAGACCTGACGAGGGCGTATTCTCATTTAAAGATGAAAATAAATGGTTGTCTTTAAGGTATGATCTTACAGCACCGCTTGCAAGATATGTTGCAAAAAATTATTTAGAAATTCCAAAACCATTTAAAAGATATCAATTAGGAACCGTCTGGCGAAATGAAAAACCTGGACCAGGAAGATTTAGGGAATTTCTACAATTCGATGCTGATTTTGTAGGTACAAAAAGCCTACAGGCAGATGCTGAGTTATGTGTTATGATTTCAGAAATTCTTGAAAAGTGTGGTCTTACTAAATCAGAATATATAATCAAGATTTCATCTAGGAAAATCACTGACGAATTATTTAAAAAAATAAAAATAAATGACGACCAACAAAAACTTACAACCCTTAGAGCCTTAGATAAAATTGATAGACTTGGTTGGAATGGAGTAAAAGAATTATTAGGCGAGGGCAGAAAAGATAAATCTGGTGATTTTACAAAAGGTGCAAATTTAAATCCAGAGAATATCAAAACAATAGAAGAAACGATTAAGAAGAATTCACCTGAAACGGAAGATTTAGTTGAAATATTGAAAATTTTTAAAGATTACAATTTTAATAATTTTGAATTCGATCCATCAGTAATTCGAGGACTAGAATATTATACAGGAGTAATCTTTGAGGTGAATTTACAATTTGATGTAACAAATAATAAAGGGCAAATAATTCAATTCGGATCCATAGGAGGTGGTGGGCGGTATGATAATTTGGTAAATAATTTTGGCAATTATGATGCTCCAGCTACAGGCATATCTATTGGCCTTGATCGTTTAGTTTATGCCTTGATGCAAAAAAAAGAATTTAAAGTAAAGCAATCTAAACCAGTCGTAATTTGTGTTTTTGATAAAAATTCAATGAAAGATTATATAAATGTTCAAACAATATTAAGAAAGGCTGGTGTTAGTACTGAAATTTATCCTGGAGAAAGTAAATTAAAAAAACAAATGGAGTATGCGAATAAAATTAAATCTCCAGCAGTTATTTTATATGGAGAGAATGAAATTAAATTAAGGAAGCCAACTATAAGGAACCTAAGCACAGGTGAAGAAAAATTAATTGAAATAAAAGAATTAGTTAATGAAATCAAAAAAATTATCTGAATTAATAATTAAAAACTTTAAGACTAGTGGTTTTGTTTTATCGGAACCTGATGTTCTTTTAGACTCAGATTATATCATTGAAAGATCCGGTGAAAAATTTAGAAGTTCAATGCTTACCTTTGATAGAGAGGATGGAAAAACAATGTGTCTAAGACCAGACTTAACGGTTGCATCATGTATAAGTTTTTTGCAAAAAAAAACTTCCTCAAAAATTTATTATTCTGGTCAAGCATATAGAAGATCAAGCGGTAAAGGTGTAAATTTTATTAATGATCAATTAGGTATTGAAATTCTAGGTTCGAAAAACTTCATTAAAGATGATTTTAAAGTAATTAGCACAATCTTAAATTCAGCAAAAAAAATTAAAATGAAAAAAATTAAAATTAAAGTAGGTGACATAAGTTTATTTAAAAGTTTAATTAATTCTCTTGAGATGCCTGAAAGATGGAAGTTAAGATTAATTAGACATTTTTGGAGACCAAGTTATTTTGAAGAACTTTTAAAGAGATTAGAAAAAAATACAGATATTGATTCAGTAACTTTTGACTCAGATAAAAAAAGATTTAATGAAATGAAAAAACTAGATCAAGAAAAAGTGATTGCCGGAAGATCAATATCAGAAATTTTAAAAAGATTCGACAAAAAAATAAAAGATCCAAGATCTTTCACAGATGGAAAAGAAATTGTAAAAATTATTAAATCCTTTCTAAAAATTAATTGTAAACTCTCAGAACTTGACAAAAAATTATTTGATTTTATTAAAAAAAATAATCTAAAAAAAAATATTTTTAAAAATTTTAAATCAATTCTTAATTTAGAAAAACTTGATCAAGATATTGAATTTATTGCAAATTTTGGCAGAGATGTAGAATACTATACTGGAATTGTATTCGAAGTATTTTCAGGAAAAAAAGAAATTGCTAGAGGCGGTCGTTATGACGATTTACTTAAAAGTTTGGGAGCTAAAAAAAATATTCCAGCTGTTGGAGCAGCGATTAATTTAAAAAATATATGAATGATTTAATTACTATAGGTCTACCAAGTAAAGGACGTTTAAAAGATAAAGCAATATCATTTTTTAATGATAGAGGATTTAAGATTTTACAAAGTGAAAAAGAAAGAAATTATTTTGGGACAATTGAAAATAATCCTAAAATAAAAATTATTTTTCTTCATGCTAAAGAAATTATTCAGAGATTAGGAGATGGCACTTTAGATTTAGGTGTATCTGGGTTAGATCTTTTAAAAGAGTCTGATAAAAATTTACAACGTAAAATAAATATTCAAAAAAAACTTGATTTTGGTAATGCCAACCTAGTCATCGCGGTGCCTAATGATTGGATAGATGTTCAGACCATTGCCGATCTTGAAGAGGTATCATTTGATATTAGATCTAAAAGAAATTCTAGATTGAGGGTGGCAACTAAATATCCAAATTTAACAAATGATTTTTTTATTTCTAGAGGAGTTACTCAATATAAATTAATACTTAGTCTCGGCGCTACCGAAACCTATCCATTTATAGGTTCTTCTGAAATTATTACAGATATAACTTCTACTGGTAGAACTTTAGCTGACAATAATTTAAGAGTTCTTAAAGATGGATTAATACTAAGCTCAAATGCATGTTTGTTTATTGCAAAAAAAAAGGCTGCAAAATTGCAGCCTTTTTTAAAATCTTTTGTGTAGGTGAAATTACATTCCCATTCCACCCATTCCACCCATGCCACCCATGCCGCCACCCATTGGAGGCATTGCAGGACCAGCATCTTTTTCCTCAGGTTTGTCTGCGATCATTGCTTCAGTTGTAATTAATAATCCTGCAATAGAAGCAGCATCTTGTAATGCTGATCTTACAACTTTGGTTGGATCTATAATCCCTTTAGCAAACATGTCTACATAGTCTTCATTCTGAGCGTCGTAACCTTGAGAAGCTTTTTTACCCTCTAAAAGTTTACCTACTACTACAGAACCATCTACACCCGCGTTTGCAGTAATCTGTCTGATTGGAGCTTGAAGAGCTTTTTTTACAATCTCAACTCCAGCTTTTTGATCATCACCTTTTACTTTTACACCATCTAAATCTTGTGCAGCATAAAGTAATGCACAACCGCCACCGATTACAACTCCTTCTTCAACGGCAGCTCTTGTTGCGTTTAGTGCGTCTTCAACTCTGTCTTTTCTCTCTTTCACTTCAACTTCTGTAGCGCCACCAACTTTAATTACGGCAACACCACCAGCAAGTTTGGCTAATCTTTCTTGAAGTTTCTCTTTATCGTAGTCAGATGTTGTTTCATTGATTTCAGATCTTATTTGATTACATCTTGCTTCAATATCAGATTTTTTACCTTCACCTGCAACGATAGTACTGTTCTCTTTATCAATTTTTACTTTTTTACAAGAACCAAGATCTCCAATTTTAACATTCTCTAATTTAATACCAAGATCTTCTGAGATTACTTGTCCTCCAGTTAGGATAGCAATATCTTCTAACATTGCTTTTCTTCTATCACCGAAGCCTGGTGCTTTAACTGCAACAACTTTTAGTCCACCTCTTAATTTGTTAACAACCAGAGTTGCTAAAGCTTCACCCTCAACATCTTCAGAGATGATCATCAATGGCCTATTTGCTTGAACCACAGATTCTAGTAACGGTACCATTGGTTGTAAGTTTGTTAATTTTTTCTCAACTAAAAGAACTAAAGGGTTTTCGAGCTCAGTTGTCATTTTTTCAGTATTCGTCACGAAATAAGGAGAAAGGTATCCTCTGTCAAATTGCATACCTTCAACTACATCCAATTCAGTTTCAACTCCTTTTGCTTCTTCAACTGTAATTACACCTTCATTCCCAACTTTTTGCATAGCTTTAGAAATCATATCACCAATAGATTTTTCACCATTTGCTGAGATTGTTCCAACTTGAGCAACTTCTTCGTTGGCTTTAACTTTTTTTGATGATGTTTTTAATTTATCAATTACTTGCTCAACTGCTTTATCGATACCTCTTTTTATATCCATAGGGTTCATCCCAGCTGTAACATATTTTAGTCCTTCGTTAACAATTGCTTGAGTTAAAATAGTTGCAGTAGTAGTTCCATCTCCAGCATTGTCATTTGTTTTGCTAGCAACTTCTTTTACCATTTGAGCACCCATGTTTTCAAATTTATCTTCAAGCTCAATCTCTTTTGCAACTGAAACACCATCTTTTGTGGTTCTTGGAGCACCATAAGACTTATCCATCACAACATTACGCCCTTTTGGCCCTAATGTAACTTTAACGGCGTTAGCAAGAGTGTTAACTCCAGTAAGCATTTTTGATCTTGCTTCAGTATCAAATTTAATTATTTTTGCCATTTTTTTCTCCTATAAAGGTTATTTTTTACTTTTTGAAATTCCCATTATGTCTGACTCTTTCATAATGCTGTATTCTTTACCGTCAATTTTAACTTCAGTTCCAGACCACTTTCCGAAAAGAACTATATCTCCAATTTTTACATCCATTGGAGAAACTTTACCTTCTTCATTTTTGGCACCTGGTCCTACGGCTACAACCTCACCTTCTTGAGGCTTTTCTTTAGCAGTGTCCGGTATAATAATCCCGCCAGCAGTTTTTTCCTCACTGTCTAGCACTTTAATAAGCACACGATCGTGCAGAGGTCTAAATTTCATATGTATTTTCTCCTATAAATTTTTACTTAGTCTTGATATGGTATGTTTTAACTATATTTCAAGAGGCAAAAATCATTAAAAATATCATTAAATACTATATTAATAAGCCTTAAAAGGAGAGAAATAGTACATTGAAAGAATTAAACCACCTTGCAGATATATTCAAAAACTACGACACTTTTATTATAGACTTATGGGGAGTAATGCATAATGGGGTTGCTCTTAATCCTAATGCTATAGAAGCAGTATACAACTTGAAAAAACATTCAAAAAAAATAGTGTTTTTATCCAATGCACCTAGGCCTAGTTCGAAAGTAATTAATTTTTTACTTAAAATGAAAATGGATAAAAAGTATCTAGAGCATGTAATGACCTCAGGTGAAGCAGCAATGCACGCAATAAACCAAAAAAAGTTTGGAAAGACATTTTATCATCTTGGACCTAATAGAGATATCTCTGTATTTGAAAAAGTAAAAGATAATAGAACTGACCTTCAGAGTTGCGATTTTATTTTATGCACCGGATTATTTGATGACCATGATAATGATTTGAATTATTATAAAAATCTTTTATTGAGTCATGTCTCAAAAAAATTAATTTGTACTAATCCAGATTTAATAGTTCATAAAGGCAGTGTTGAAGAACTATGCGCAGGTTCAGTAGCAAAAGTTTTTGAAGAACTTGGAGGAGAAGTTATTTATTTTGGTAAACCACACAAAGAGGTTTATAATATGTGTTTTAATTCCAATGAAAAAGTTTTAGCTATTGGTGACAATTTAAGAACAGATATTAAAGGTGCAAATAATTTAAAAATAGATTGTATATTCATAACTGAAGGTGTGCATAGAAAAGAATTCAATAATTTTTCTGAAATTAACAAACTTTTAAAAAAATATGACGTAAAAGTAAATTTTTTTCAAAGAGAATTAAAATGGTGAAATGAAAGTTTACAATAATCCAAATTTAAATAAAAAACATTGTAATGGCGTAATAGCTATAGGTAATTTTGATGGATTACATTTAGGTCATCAAAAAGTTATTAAAGAGGCAAAACAAAAAGCAAAAAAAAACAGGATACCTTTTGGGGTAATGACTTTTGAACCTGTACCAGTAATGTTTTTTAATAAAAGAATTAAAAATCATAGAATTAATTCTTTTGAACAGAAAAAAACTCAATTAAAAAAATTAAAATTAGACTTTTTAATAATTGTCAAATTTAATAAAAATTTTTCAACTCAATCAGCAGAGCAGTTTATAAAAGAAATAATTTTTAAAAAAACAAAATGTCAATATTTGTATGTAAGTAAAAATTTCAAGTTTGGTTTTAAAAGGCAAGGAAATATAAAAACACTTAAGAAATTCGAAAAAAAATATAACTTTAAAAATATTGTTACCAAACCATTTAAAAAAAGTAATAAAATAATTTCATCCACTCTTTTAAGAAATAAAATAAGATTAGGTAAAATAGAAGAAGTAAATAAATTATTAAACCGCAATTGGAGCATCAATGGTATGGTAATTAAAGGACAAAGAAGAGGTCACAAAATTGGCTTCCCAACATGTAATCTAAAATTAAGGGATTATGTTGTCCCTAAACTTGGGGTCTACGCTGTTAAAGTTAAAGGTAAGAATTTTTTTAAAAACGGTATTGCAAATATAGGTTATAGACCAACATTTAATGGAAAAAATTTATTATTGGAAACAAATATCTTTGGAATTAATAAAAACTTATATAATAAAGTAATTAGTGTTTATTTTAAAAAATTTATAAGATCAGAAAAAAAATTTAGAAATTTGAAACAATTAAAAAAACAAATCAAACTAGATTTAAAAGAGGTAAAAAAATAATGTCAAAAGACACATTACAACTTCCCAAAACAGCTTTTTCAATGAAGGCTAGCTTACCAATTAAAGAGCCAGAAATTTTAAAAAAATGGGAAAAAAATAAAATGTTTGAAAAGCTTAGAAAAAAGTCTAATGGAAAAGAAAAATTTGTTCTGCATGACGGTCCGCCTTATGCGAATGGTCATATACATATGGGAACTGCATTAAACAAAATTTTGAAAGATATGATTACTCGCTTTCATCAGATGAATGGAAAAGACTCTATCTACGTTCCAGGTTGGGATTGTCACGGGTTACCAATAGAATGGAAGATAGAAGAGCAATATAAAAAAAAGAAGAAAAATAAAGACGAAGTACCTATTAAAGATTTTAGGCAAGAATGCAGAGAATTTGCAAAAAGTTGGATTGAAGTTCACATTAAAGAGTTTAAGAGATTAGGTGTAGTCGGAGATTTTGAAAATTATTATTCTACTATGAGTTACGAAGCAGAAGCTCAAATTGTAAGAGAGCTAGGTAAATTTCTTTTAGATGGAAGTTTATATCAAGGGTTTAAACCAGTTCTTTGGTCAACTGTTGAAAAAACTGCTTTAGCTGATGCAGAAGTGGAATATTTAGATCATACTTCAAATACAATTTATGTTGCATTTAAAGTTAAGGAGACTAACAAAGATTTTCTAAAAGATTCCAGCATTATAATTTGGACTACTACACCCTGGACTATACCTGCTAATAAAGCATTAGCTTTTAACAGTAATATTGAATATGCACTTTTGGAGATTGATCAGCTTGAGTATTTTAAAGATAAGAGAATTGTAGTTGCAAAAAATTTAATTGAGTCAATCACAAAAGAGTGTGAAATTAAGAATTATAAGCAATTAAAGACTTTTAAGGGTTCTGAATTTAAAGGAACAGTATGTAATCATCCATTCTTAAAAATGAATTTTGAGTACGATGTTCCAATGTTGGATGCTCAATTTGTTAATTTGGAACAAGGAACTGGGATTGTTCATTGTGCTCCAAGCCACGGTCCAGACGACTTTAATTTATGTTTAAAAAATAATATACCATCTCTTTATACGGTTGATAACTCAGGTGTTTATACTAAAGAGGTACCTTACTTTAAAAATACACACGTTTTTAAGGCTGACCCGATTGTTATAGACAAACTAAAAGAACAAAAACAATTACTTAAAAACGATAAACTTAATCATAGTTATCCTCATTCATGGAGATCTAAGGCTCCATTAATTTACAGAGCGACACCTCAATGGTTTATATCAATGCAAAAAAATAAACTAAGAGATAAAGCCATTAAAGCAATAGATGAAACCATCTTTTATCCAAATAAAGGTAAGGATAGGCTTCTATCAATGATTGAAGGAAGACCGGATTGGTGTGTTTCAAGACAAAGAGTTTGGGGAGTACCATTACCAATTTTTATTAATAAAAAAACAAAAGAGCCATTAAGAGATCAAAAAATTATTGATAGAATTGCCTCAATTTATGAAAAGCAAGGCTCTGACTGTTGGTTTACTGATGATGCTAAACTTTTTTTAGCTGATGATTACGATGCTAAAGATTATGAGAAACTTAACGATATCGTTGAAGTTTGGTTCGATAGTGGCTCAACACATAGTTTCGTTCTAGAGAAAAGAAAAGATTTGAAATGGCCTGCAGACATGTATCTAGAGGGATCTGACCAACACAGGGGATGGTTTCACTCATCTTTACTAGAGTCGTGTGGAACTAGAGGCAAAGCACCATTTAAAAGTATTCTTTCACATGGTTTTGTCGTAGACGGTAAAGGTATGAAAATGTCTAAATCAATGGGCAACGTAATTTCTCCAGAAGATATTTTAAAAAACTATGGAGCAGACATACTTAGAGTTTGGGCGTCAGCATCTGATTATGCTGAAGATTTAAGAATTGATAAAAATATTTTAGCACAGCATGCAGAATCTTATAGAAAAATTAGAAATACCTTTAGATTTATGCTTGGAAACTTAAAAGATAATTTTGAGAAACAAAGCTTTGAAAAAATCAAACTAAATGAGTTAGATGAATTAGAACAATTTATTTTACATAAATTATTTCTATTAAATAAATCCGTTGATGAAAATTTGAATAATTATAATTTTCATAAATTATATAAAGAGTTATTAAATTTTTGTACACTGGATCTTTCATCATTTTATTTTGATATTAGAAAAGATGTTCTTTACTGTGATAGCATAGATTCAAAAAAAAGAAAAAATTGTGTAGTTGTTTTAAATATAATTTTAGAGAGCTTATTAAAGTGGTTTGCTCCAATTTTAGTTTTTACCTCAGAGGAAATTTATAGCTTAGTAAGTAAAGATAAAAATGAAAGTATTCATGAATGTAATTTTGTTAAAATCCCGGCTAATTGGAAGAATGATAAACTGAATTATAAATGGTCAAATTTATTTAAAATTAAGCAAGAGGCAAATATCGCTATTGAAGAAAAGAGAGCTAATAAAGAGATCGGATCAAGCTTAGAAGCTGAAATTAAAATAATATTAAAAAAAGATCAATTCGAACTTCTCGACAAATTAGATTTACCAGATTACTTTATCGTTTCAAAAGCTGAAAAAGAATTATCAAATAATGATGAAACTAAGATTGAAGTGAAAAAAGCTCAAGGAATAAAATGCGAAAGATGTTGGAAGATTCTAGAAAAAAAATGCCAAAGAGAAAGTTGTCCAATAAAATAGAGAGTGAAAAATTTGATTAATCTTAAAGAAATAAGAAATAAAATTATTACAAAAAATAATCTTTATTGCTTTTGTATTATTTCAATAATATTTTTTTTAGATAGGTATACAAAATTATTAATTTTAAATAATTTTACAGAAGATACATATTATTTAAATGATTATTTAAACTTTGATTTAGTTTGGAACACTGGGGTTGGTTTTGGTTTGTTTGCCACGAATTCCTCAGTGATTTATAATCTAATTACATTTTTAATAGGTTTTATAATCTTAGCTTTGATTTATATGACAATCTCCTTTAAAAATTTAGATAAATTTATTTTTTCAATTATTATTGGAGGTGCATTAGGTAATTTTTATGACAGACTAAATTTAAATGCTGTTCCAGATTTTATTGATTTACACTATAATGAATTTCATTGGTTTACATTTAATATCGCGGATATATTTATTACTTTGGGTATCATAATTTTTATAACTAGGGGTACATTTGAAAAAAACTAATTTATTTTTAATACTATTTTTCGTATTTTTAATTTCTTGTGGAAATGTTGGTAAGGTTTTGAGAAATGAAAAAATTGAAACTACAGATGAGTTCCTGGTTAAAAAAAAAGATCCGCTAATTTTACCACCAGATTATGATAATGTGCCTGAGCCAGGCTCTAAATCTAAAAATAAAAAAAAAGAGAGAGAGTCTCTCAGAGAAATTTTAAAAAATAAAGAAAATACAAAAGTAAAATCAAGTACCTCCTCATCAGTCGAGCAGTCAATTTTAAATAGGCTTCCTTAGTGATTAAACCAAATCTATATTTAAGTAATTCTTTTCAAACAAAAAAAATAAAAAAGAGTTCATTTAGAGATTTTTTAAAATCAATTGGTGAAATAAAATACGAGATAAAAAATAAAAAAAAAACACTTAATATTTTAAGTAAGGAATATAAATTTAATTTTAAATTAAGTGATCTTAGAAAATTTAAAAATTACAAAACTTTAGCCTTGATTGGAATGGGTGGATCTATCCTAGGTGCAGAAGCGATAAATAATTTTTTAGAAAAAAAAATTAAGAAAAAAATCTATTATTTTAATGACTTAAATCTTAAAAAAATATCCAACTTTAAAAAAAAAGAAAATAAAAAAAAGGTATTATTCTTAATTATATCAAAATCTGGTAATACTATTGAGACATTATCAAATTTACTAGCTTTGAAAATATTAAAAAAAAATGCATCGAATATTATAATTATATCTGAAAAAAAAAATAATTTACTATTTTTAATATCAAAAAAATTAAATTTATTTTATATTGAGCATAAAAGTAATATTGGCGGAAGATTCTCAGTTTTATCTGAAGTTGGACTTGTACCCGCTTATTTAATGGGAATTAATATATTAAAACTTAGATCAGCCATTAGAGAATTTCTAGATAAAAAAAATATTTCATTTCTAAGGGAGAGTTCAATTAAACTCTCATATTTAATTAATTCAAAGAAAATTAATAATTTAATATTTTTAAATTATGCTCCTGAGCTTAATAAATTTCTTTTTTGGTGTCAGCAACTGATTGCAGAGAGTCTGGGTAAAAAAGGAAAAGGTTTATTTCCAGTTATTTCGACAGTTCCTAAAGACCATCACAGTTTGTTACAACTTTACATCGATGGCCCCAGAGATAAGTTGTTCCATATTTTTAGTTTAGAAGATGAGAAAAGTGAAAAAATAAATTTAAAAAAAATATTAAATAGTAATTTTTTTTTAAACAATAAAAGACTAGATAAAATTAAAAGAGCTCAAAAAGACGCTTTAATCTTATCGTTGAAGAAAAATAAAATTCCTTACAGAGAATTTAAAATTAATAAAATTAATGAGGAAGTTCTAGGGAAATTATTTTCTTACTTTATACTTGAAACAGTTTTAATTGGAAAAATTATCAATTTGAATCCTTTTAATCAGCCCGCAGTTGAGCAAGTAAAAATTTATACAAAAAAATTACTCAATTAAACAAACCAAATATAATTTTAGATCTCCCATACTGTTTGACTAGTATTGTATTTAAAAAATTCTCTAGATCATCTTTGCTTTTTCTATCTCTGTGTATGATTACAATATGTTTTGTTTTGAATAATTTATTTTTTTTTATTGAGTCTAAATTTTGAGTAAAATCTTTATCTGCGTATGGCGGATCTAAAAAAAAAATATTAAATTTATTTCTACGTTGTTTTTCTAACTCTACTTCTATTCTATTATTAAAAACTTCTACTTTGTTATGTATTGATAACTGTTTTAAGTTTTTTTCAAGAATTTCAGAGGCTTTTTTATCTTTTTCTATAAAAGTGACTTTTTGTGCCCCTCTTGAGATGCATTCTATACCAAAAGAGCCTACTCCTGAATAAAGGTCTAAGATTTTTGATTTTTCTACTCTAATATTTATTAACTTTGAGTGATTTAAAATATTAAATATATTTTCTCTTACTGAGTCTTTAAGTGGTCTAGTTGTTAAATTTTTTAAAAAATTAAGTGATTTACCTTTTAAAAAACCGCTAATAATTCTCATTTTTTTATAACTCTCCATCCAATATCTTTTCTATAAAAACCATCCTTCCAATTTATTTTATTTATTATTGATAATATTTTTTTTCTAACTCCATAAAAACTATTCCCAATAGATGTTATATTTAAGACTCTTCCGCCATTAGAGTATACTTTATCATTTTTTATTCGAGTTCCTGCATGATAAATAAAATCATTATTACCTAGTCCAACTTTATTAATGTTTTCTATGCAACTATTTTTTTTATAATTTCCTGGGTAACCTTTTGAGCATAAGACAACCGTCATGCTTTTACTTTTTTTCCATTTAATATTAATTTTTTTTAATTTATTTAATACTGTATTTAATAAGATTTTAAACAAATCTGTTTTTAATCTTGGCAATATGACCTGACATTCAGGATCACCCATTCTTATATTATATTCAATTAAAAATGGCTCATTTTTTTTTATCATTAAGCCTACATATAAAAATCCATTATAAAATTGTCCTTTTTTTTTGAGAGCTCTTAAAGTTGGTTTTACTATTTTGTTAATTATTTTTTTTTCAAGAGATTTATTTATAATTGGTGCAGGTGAATATGCACCCATCCCGCCAGTGTTAGGTCCTTTGTCATTTTCAAAAACACGTTTATGATCTTGAGCTGATCCAAAAAATTTAAAATAATTATTATCAACAATAAGAAAATAACTTGCTTCTTCTCCTTCTAAAAACTCTTCTAAAACTATTTTATTTGATGATTTAAATTGTCCTGCAAAAATAGCCGAAGAAATATTAATTACTTTTTTTTTGGTATGACAGATGGTTACCCCTTTGCCTGCAGCTAAACCATCTGCTTTAACAACTACAGGTAAATTACATCTTTTTAGAAATTTTAAAACTTGACTTTTCTTATGACAAATTTTGAATTTAGCTGTTGGTATATTATTTTCTTTACAAAGTTTCTTTACAAAAGCTTTTGAACCTTCAAGTTTCGAGGCGTATTTACTCGGACCAAAAACTAAGATTTTGTTTTTTTTTAGGAAATCAACTATACCTTTTACTAATGGTTCCTCGGGACCAACTACTACTAGATCAATTTGATATATCTTTAATAATTTTAAAATTTTTTTAAAATCTAAAATATCCACATCTATATTTGTAGCTATTTTTGAAGTTCCAGCATTTCCAGGTAAACAAACAATTTTATTAACCTTTTTTGACTCACTTAACTTTTTACAAAGAGCGTGTTCTCTTCCTCCACTACCAATTAATCCAATATTCATGACAATTTATATATTGTATAATTTATTGATGATTAAAAAAAAAGCTAAACTTATTTTTAAACACAATTATTTTGAAATTGTAGAAGAGGGTGACTATGTTTTGTGCGCAATATCTAGAAAAAAAATACCACTAACAAATCTGAATTATTGGAATGTAGAATTACAGGAAGCATATTTTTCACCTATAGAAGTAAATGAAAGATTTAAGAATTTAAAGAAAAAATAATTATTTCCATCTATTGTGTGTCCAAATCCATTGATTTGGATTTCTTATAATCATTTTTTCTAATATTTCATTTAAATTCCTTGTTATTTCTTTTTTTGAACTAAAGTCTTTTGGATTAATTTGATTTTGAAATTCTATTTTAAAAATATTATTTTGATTTCTCTCTATAAAAACAGGAATTATTTTTAGGTTAAATTTTAAAGCAAGTTGTGCTGGCAGAGTTGTGGTAAGCGCTTTTTTACCAAAAAAAGTAATTAGTTCACCTTCGCTTACCCTCTGATCAACCATAAGAGCTATAGAATGGCCTTTTTTAATATGTTGGATTGTTTCACGAACTCCATTTATTCCTTTTTTAATTTGATTTTTGCAAATATATTTCTTTCTTAAATATTCCATTAAAGGATTTAAATAAAAATTATTTAATGGTCTATAAATTGTAGCTAAATCTATTTTTTTTTTCGTAATTTCCATCGACATTAATTCAAAATTAGCAAAATGACCCGATATAAAGATTACAGGTTTTGAATTTTTTTCCTCATCAATTAAATTTTTTTCTCCACTAATTTCAACATGTTCGTTACTTTTTCTAAAATAATTTAAGAACATGTATTCGATAAATGTCATTCCATAATTATTCCACATATTTTTGATAATTTTTTCTTTTTCAGATGTAGAAATATTTTTGGAAAAGTTTGAAAGATTCCGTGTTATTATTTTTTTTGATTTAAAAAGCGGGCCTATTAAAGAAAATAATCTTGAAAAAATTTTTCTACTTAAATTTAATCCTAAAATACGACCAAAAATAAAAAAAAAACCTACAACACAAGCTTGTAGAAAATAATTAATCTTTTTTAGCATATACTTCATTTATAAGTTTCATAAATTCTTCTTTTTTTTCTATTTCTAAAGACAGTTTCAAATAATTTACATCTTTAATATCAAACTCTTTAACTTTATAAAAATCTTTTTCAGTAGTTATTATTTGATAATTCTTATTTTTTACATTTTGAACAATTTTTTCAAATTCCTCTTTTGAAAATTCATAATGATCTGGAAACGTTAGATAATCTTTAATGTTTAAATCATATTCTTCCAAAATTTTTTTAAAATTTTCTGGATTTCCAATCCCAGCAATTGCAACTAAATCTTTATTTTTAAATTGATCCACATTTGTAGCCCTGTAATAAGAACTAAAAATTTTAAGGTCCTTGTTAATATTCAATATTTTTTTCTCAAATTCTAAATTTTTTTCACCATTAATTAGAACAATATTTGCTTCCTTGAGAGAGTTTAAACTTTCTCTTAGTGGACCCGAAGGTAGAAAGAGACCATTTCCATCTAACTGATTTGTATTAAAGCATATAATATTTAAGTCTTTCTTGATTTTAAAATCTTGATAGCCATCATCAAGGATAACAATATCATATTTTTGCTTTTCAGCTTCTATTATTCCTTCTTGTCTATTTTTAGTTACAATTAAATTTTTAAATTTGCTTTTTATTAAATTGTATTCATCAACTTGATCTTTGTAATATTTTCTTAATATTACTGTTTTTTTCCCAAGTTTAGATATCTCATTAGCTAAAAAAATTGATGTTGGTGTTTTGCCGGTTCCACCTAGATAAATATTTCCTATACACACAATAGGAATATTAAAATTGCTTTGCTTTGTAAGTTTTTTTTTTATTATTAATAAAAAAAAATATACAATCGATATAGGCATTAATAAAATTGAAAAAAAATTATATTTTGTTCGCCAGAACTTGGGTTTATTAAATTTCATTTAATATGTGATTGTTTATATTCTTAATAGTATTTATTAAAGTTTGATTACCAAGCTCTTCAATTAATTTTGTATTCCCTTGTTGAAAAGTCTGCATATTAAAATCATCTGTAATATAATTTGCTAAATCGTCAATATTTTCAATTTTTTTAGATATTTTATGTTTTTCAAGAATTTTATAAATTTCCTCAAAGTTATAAACGTAGGGACCGTGATAAATTTTGCAACCAAATTTAGCGGCATCTATAGGATTTTGACCACTATCATTTTTAAGTTTTTTAATTAAAGATTTACCTATAAAAACACTTTTCGAGAATTTATAAAAATTATTTAATATACCGAAAGAATTAACTATTATTAACTCTTTATCTTCTTGTATTTGATCTTCTTTATTCAGTACTTGAAAGTTCAGATTTAATTTTTCACACAAGTATTTGATTTGTTTTATACGAACTATATGGCGTGGTGCTATTATTGTTTTAATATCCTTAAATATTTCTCTTAATCTTAAGTGAACTTTTAAACAAAAATCCTCTTCAAAATTATGAGTGCTTGCAGCTAACCAAAATCTCATTTTAGGAAGAGTATTTGAGTACAGACTCTCTTCATTTTTTTTACTGATTGTATTAATCAATTTTATATTTCCACAAAAGAAAATATTTCTTGCATTTAATTTTGATAGAAAATTTTTTGTTTCAGAATTAGATGTTAAGCATAAATTAAATGAATTAAATATTTTTCCAGCAGTTTTGGGAAATGTCATCCATCTATTAAAAGTTTTAGATGTGATTCTTGCATTCAAAAGTGCAATAGGAATTTTGTGATTTTTTGCTACAAATATTAAATTTGGCCAAATTTCAGAGTCGACAAGAAATATTGCATCTGGTTTCCAAGTTTTAATAAATTTGGTGATTAAAAAATTTACATCAAGAGGTAAAAATCTATGAATAGTATTTTTAAACTTTTTTAATTCTTCTTTTGCTAAATTACTTGAACTTAAAGTTGTTGTGGTAATTAAAAATTGAAATTTACTATCGTCTAATTTTTCTATTATTGGTATTATGCTTTTAAATTCACCTATACTAGCAGCGTGGAACCAAATTAATTTAAATTTTGAATTTTTCTCCACATTAAAGTGAGAGGGAAAAATTTTTTCTTTATACCTAATAGGATCTTCTTTTTTGTTTAATTTTCTAATAAATATAAAAAAAATTAAGAATGGATAAATAAATGTTGTTAAAACTCTATATGCTAGAAACATATTATTTTAGTTGTTTTTGATAAAGAGATTTATACTCATTACAATTTTTTATTAAAAATTCATGTTTTCCTGAGTCAATAATTTCACCATTTTTAACAACAAAAATTTTATCTGCATTATGTATAGTAGATAGTCTATGAGCTATAACTAAAGTTGTTTTATTTTTTGTTAAATTGACTATAGCATTTTGAACTATTTCCTCTGAATCAGCATCTAAAGATGATGTTGCCTCATCTAATAAAATTATTGGAGACTCCTTAAGTATTGCTCTAGCTATAGAAATTCTTTGTTTTTGACCGCCTGAAAGTCTTACACCATTTTCACCAATTCTAGTTTCAAATTTATTTGGTAATTTTTCTATAAACTCACTTGCCGCTGCAAAATCACATGCTCTATCAATTTCTTTGTCACTAGCATCCTCTTTGGCATAAGATATATTTTTTTTAATTGTGTCATCAAAAAGAATAATATCTTGACTTACTAAAGAGATATTTTTTCTAAGAGAACTTAATCGAACCTTGGATATATTTTGATTATCAATGTTTATTTGTCCTTTCTGAGGATCATAAAATCTTGGTAATAGATTTAAAATAGTGCTTTTACCAGCTCCACTATGACCAACAAATGCTGCCATAGTACCGCCTTTTATAGAAAAATTTATATTTTTAATTGTTGGTTTATCTACTGTTATATATTTAAAAAATACATCATGAAAATCAATATTTGTATTTTTTATCATTAATTCCGGTAAAGCCTTTTCCTCTTTAATTTCAATTTCTTTATCTATGATTTTACTCACCCTTTTAAACGCAGTCACACCTTGAAAAACTGATAGATTGAGCGTAGCTAAAGATCTAATTGGTTGATAAGCCATCATCATTGCTGCGAGGAAAGAAAAGAAATTATTAACTTCTAACTCACCTGCAGCGATTAATTTACCTGAAAATGCAATAAACCCTGCAATCATTATACCAGTGAGGGTTTCCATTAAAGGTGCAGCTCTTATAAGTATTGATGATGTTTTTACATTTTTTTTTATAACATCATTTATAACATCATTAGCCTCAGATCTTACTTTATTTTCTCTCTGATAAATTCTTATCATTCTTGAGCCCTTAAACATTTCAGATAAAAAAGTCACAAGTACACCAGAAGCCTCTCCTGCTTGACCCACAGCTTTACCAATTCTTTTTCCTAATGATTTAGCCAACCCAGCGGCAAGCGGCATCATAAGCATCGCAAAAAATGCTAATTTCCAATTTTGGTAGAACATTACTCCTACTAATGCAATTACTGAAAAACCATCCTTCATCAAACTTAATACACTTGTACTAACAAGATTTTGTATCTGGCCGGTATCGTACATAACATTAGATATATATTTTCCAGAGTGCCTATTGTCTAATGTGTGGATGTCTGATCTTATTATATTTTCAGCTATTTGCTTATTTACTTCTCCTGATATTTCAGCTCCAACTTTAATAATTGTTAATCTTGCTACGTAGAGTGATAAACCTTTACCGCTGAAAGCTAAAATAATTAAAATAGGTATAACCCAAGTAAGAGTTGTATTTTTTTCAATAAAAATTTTCTTAACTGCTGGATCTAACAACCACGCAATAGACGCAGTACACCCCGCAACTATTATGGATAAGAATAAAGATAAAAAAATTTTATCCAAATGTTTTCTTACATAATCTTTATATAGTCTTATTAAGATAGGTTTAATTTCTTTAAATTTCATTTTAATAATTATTTAAGTAAATTCCTAAAAATAAAAATAAGCCTGCAAAATTATTTTGTTTAAATGTTTCTAAGCAAATACGTTGATCTCTACTATCAAGTTTAAATACTTGATAAAATAAACAAATTATGAATAACAAAATTAACAAAAATGATAAATTTATACTAATTTTGTTTCTAAACAGAAAAATTAGAATTAAAGAAGTTATTGAGTAGCAAACACCCACAAATAATCTAATATTATTTTTAAACTTAATTGAGGTGGACTTAAGTCCAATTATTTCATCATCTGACATATCTTGAGCTCCATAAATCGTGTCATAGCCTAATGTCCAAAATATGGCCGCGATGTAGAGCAAAACAATTTCGATAGAAATGTTATTATGAATTGAACTCCAAGCCATTATTATTCCCCAATTAAAAGTAATTCCTAAAAATAATTGTGGCCAATAAGTGAGTCTTTTCATAAAAGGGTAGGTAAAGGCTAAAATCATCGAACCAATACCTAGCCAAATTGTAAATAAATTAAATTTAATTAATATTAGGAATGCAATTGAACATAATATCGTTGCATAAAAAATTGATTGTTTTACAGATATAATTTCAGAGGCTATTGGTCTCCTTTTAGTACGCTTAACTTTTTTATCATAATCTTTATCAACTATATCGTTGACTATACATCCTGCGCTTCTCATTAAAACGGAGCCTAAAAAAAATAAAATTAAATAATAGATAAATAAATCTAAATCTTTATTATATGAATAAGCATAGGCTAAACCCCATGAGCAAGGCCAGAAAAGAAGCATAAAACCTATTGGCTTGTTTAATCGAGTTAATTCTATGAAAATATTTAAATGCTTCATGAAATATTACTTGTAAATATCAAACACTAACTTCATAATCAATTTGATTCGATATGGATATAGACTACACAGTTTCAGCGTTAATGTTTCCGGCAATACCTTTGATGATGACGATGTATAGCAATAGATTTCATACATTAAGTGGATTGATTAGAAAATTACATGATCAATTAACTGTTGAAAAAAAAGCTCCTCCTCAACTAGAAAATCAATTACATGTTCTCAACAACAGAACAAATCTTTTAAAGTATACAATGGGTTTTGCTGCATTTGGTTTTTTATTCAATATGACAACAGTTTTATTACTTTACCTTGGAAGCTTACAAGTTGCTAGATTAAATTTTGCGGCTTGCTGTATTTGTATGATTGTTTCAATTTTTTTATTTTTACAAGAAATAAGACTTTCTAATCAGGCCTTAAAATTTCATTTGAGCGATATGGACTCAATGAAAAATGATTTATAATTATTTGCTATCTAATAAATTTTTTTTAAATAAAGAGATACCTTTGTTTTTTTTATGCTTATAGGACTCTTTAAATGTTTCTAGTTGCCAACCCTGCATTCTAGTAATAATTATTTTTAAATTTTTTTCTTTCCAATCATCTTTTGTATTTTCGTCTTTCCATTGCTTCTTCTCTTCGTTGGTTCTTGCACAACCATAGCAAAAACCTGTAACAGGGTCAGTTCTGCAAATGCTTATACAAGGAGAAATAATTTTTTTTTCCATTATGGAATTAGAATAGCTGGGCCCAAGAGTTTTCTGGCCTCTAAATCTTGATGGGCCTTTTTTGCATCTATTAGGCTATACTCTTTTGAAATTTTAATTTTAATTTTACCAAATTTAACTTTTTCAAATACCGCATCTGCTCCAGCCTGCAGTTCTTTTCTATTAGTAAAATACTGACCAATTGATGGTCTTGTTAAATAAAGACCTTTTGGTTGAATATCTTTTGGAACATTAACTGGATCTAAAGGACCTGAAGCATTTCCAAAACTCACCATCATTCCTCTAATTTTAAGGCATGCTAGAGAGCCGTGAAAAGTATTTTTTCCAACACCGTCAAATACTGCTGGAACTCCTTCATTATTTGTTATCTCCATAACTTTTTTTGCAAAATCATCTTTAGTATAATTTATGACATGCGCGTAACCATTTTCTTCTGCAATTTTAATTTTTTCATCTGCCCCAACTGTCCCAATAACTTTTGCTCCAATGCTATTTGCCCATTGGGCGAATATTTGACCAACTCCCCCAGCAGCAGCATGAAATAAAACAGTTTCTCCTGCTTTAAGTTTATAAGTTTTGCAGATTAAATAATTTGTGGTTAGACCTTTAGTCATTAAAGTTGCAGCTTGTTTATGAGATATACCTTCAGGTACTTTAACAGCTATCTTAGCTGGGATAATTCTTTGTTGTGAATATGCACCTAGAGGTACAGAAGCGTAAGCTATATTATCACCTATATTAAATTCATTAACTGCAGATCCAACTTCTTCTACCTTGCCAGCAGCTTCTAAACCAATTCCACTTGGTAGCTTAAGAGGATATAAACCTGATCTATGATAGGTATCAATATAATTTAATCCAATCGCGTAATTAGTAACTTTAATTTCATCTGGACCAGGCGCCCCAACCTTTACATCCTGGAGCTCTAAAACTTCAGGTCCACCATTTTTTTTTATTATTATGGATTTTGGCATTAGAGGAACGTACTTGAACTTTTAATATTTAGCAAATGTTCCGTTATTATAATCTTGAATAGCTTCTAGTATCTCTGCTTTAGTATTCATGACAAATGGTCCGCCTCTAGCTATAGGCTCTCCAATGGGTTTACCAGCAATGAATAAAAATTCTGTTTTTTTGTTAGCCTTCACAATTAATTTATTTCCTCTCTCCAACAAAATGAGATTTGAATTAGCTGTTTTAGAGTGATCCTTTTCTCCAATTTTTAATTCACCATTTAATAAATAAATAAAACTGTTGTGACCTTCAGGTACCTCGCAAGTGAAATTTTTTTTTTCACTTAAAACTATATGAAAATATATCGGATCAACATTATGATTTTTCTCTGGGCCTTCAGCTTTCTCATATTTGCCAGCAATGACTTTTACTGTCTTTTCATTGTCTTCATGAACCCCAAGTTCATTACTCTTTATATATAAATATTCAGGCTTATTTTTTTTGAGCTTTGCTGGCATATTCACCCAAAGCTGAAATCCTAATAATTTACCATCTGACATAGCTGGCATTTCTGAATGAATTATTCCTCTACCAGTTTTCATCCATTGCACATCTCCAGATGACATAATTCCTTTAGCTCCAGTGCTATCTTGATGCTCAAATTCGCCTTTAAGCAGATAAGTAACTGTTTCTATTCCTCTATGTGGGTGAGGAGGAAAACCAGCAATGTAATCATCTTTATTTTCTGAACCAAACTCGTCTAACATTAAGAAAGGATCAATATAATCTGCCTCCGGAGTTCCGATACTTCTCTTTAATTTAACACCAGCACCATCAGATGTTTCTACCGCTTGTACAATTTTTTTTACTTCAATATTCTTCATAAAGATTATTAAACGTTATGTGACCCATCACACATTGGCTGATCATTAGTTTGTTTGCAAGTACAGAAAAAAACTTTTTTAGATTGATCAGCTTTATATTGCAAAGGCTTAAATGGAGTGTCTTTATGTGATCCATCACAAAATGGTTGTTTCGCACTTTTTCCGCAAGTACACCAATAATAAGATTTACCTTCTAATACATTTACTCCAATAGGGGTATCCCCAGCTCTTTGTCCTTTAATCATTTAGTTCTCTATAATTTTAGTTTGCTTATACAATATCTAATAACTGTTTTAAATTTTTAATTTCATTCTTTGGTTTATAATCAAGATTATCAAAAATATTATTATTTCTATTCACCCAAATTGAGTTGTAACCGTAATTTCCGCCACCTGAAACATCCCAGGTGTTTGCACTTAAAAATGCAACTTCACTTTTTTGTATATTATATTTTTTTATTGGTATGTCATAAACTTTTGAATTTGGTTTATAAATACCAACTTCTTCAATCGAAAAAACATCGTCAAAAATATTTTTTAAATTATTACTTTCAATTAACTCATTGAGAAGAGCAGGTGTCCCATTTGAAAGAATTCCTAGATTATAATTTTTCTCTTTTAAAGTCTTTAAAACTTCAGGAACTTCTTTAAATGGCGAGAGCACTTTATAAAGATTGAGTAATTCATCTTTCATTGAGACTTCGATCTCAAAAGCTTTCATTGATTTATCTAAACTATCCTCTGTAATTTGCCAGAAGTCTTTATGCCTATTCATTAAACTTCTAAGCCAAGTATATTCTAATTGTGTGGTTCTCCAATAATTAGCAAAACCTTCCCACTTAGTTCCAATTTTATCTTTACATTTTTCTGCAGCTGAATTGACGTCGAAAAGAGTGCCGTAAGCGTCAAAAATTATTGCTTTAATTTTTTTCATAATTTAAATTGATCTTAATGAGCAATATTAGATTATTTCACCCAGAAAATATAATAGAAAATACTACAAGCTTATTATCTAAAGAGCACACTCATTATGTCGTAAATGTAATGAGAATGAAAAGAGGCTCTAATATAAATTTTTTTAATAAAAATGGAGAATGGTTAAGTGAGATAGTTTTTCTAGATAGAGATCGAGTTGAAGTTAAATTTTTGAATAAATTAAGAGAACCAACTAAAAATTCTAATATTGAATTAGCCATCTGCTTAGTAAAGAAAAGTCCAATGGACACTATTTTACAAAAAGCTACAGAACTTGGTGTTATTAAAATCACACCGATTGTATCTGAAAGAACAGAAATTAAAGAATTAAATTTTGAAAGAGCGAAAAAAATTGTGATTGAGGCTACTGAACAATCTAATCAATTAATTCCGCCAGAAATTTCTAAAGTTACAAAGCTTAGAGATTTTTTAAATAATTTAGATGGAACCACAAAATTATTATTCGCAGATGTAAATTCTGAAGACAATTTAAAAAAAGAAGTTTTAAGTGAAGCTAAATCTTTATCCGTACTTATAGGTCCAGAGGGAGATTTTTCACCCTCAGAAATAGAACTTATTCATAGAAACCCGAACGTTGTGCCATTTACAATATCTAAAAACATTCTAAGGTCAGATACTGCTGTAATAAGCGCTATTTCATTAGTGAATTTTATCAATAACTTTCATTAATTGTCGCATTAATTGAAATTGTGAAATTGTCTAAAAACTGTATAAAAACTCATGCTTAAAAAAATTGCATACACTTTATTCTTATTAACACCGTTTTCACTATCGGCTAATGAGCCAGTGGATTGGCAATTAGGTTTTCAAAAATCAGCCTCTAAAACGATGGATGATATAGTTTGGTTTCATGACTACATGCTTTTACCTGTTATCACAGCAATAACGGTCTTTGTTCTATTTCTAATCGCTTATGCTTGTATAAGATTTAGAGCTTCAAGAAATCCTGAAGCTTCAACGACAAGCCACAATACAATGATCGAGGTCATTTGGACTTTGGTTCCTTGTTTAATTTTAATTGTTCTGGCTGTGCCATCATTTAAAGTTTTGTATTCTCAAGATGAAATTCCAAAAGCAGATGTAACTATCAAAGCTATAGGTTACCAGTGGTATTGGGGATACGAGTACCCAGATGAAAATATAGTTTTCGACTCTTACATGATTGAAGAAAAAGATCTAAAAGAAGGTCAACCAAGATTACTTGCTGTAGACAATGAAGTTTTCGTACCAGTAAATAAAGTTGTAAAAGTTATGATTACCGCCAACGATGTTTTGCACGCTTGGGCCTTACCGTCATTTGGTGTTAAGCGTGATGCTGTTCCGGGAAGAATTAATGAAACATGGTTCAAGGCTGATAGAACTGGAACTTTTTATGGTCAGTGCTCAGAGCTGTGTGGCATCAAACATGCCTTTATGCCAATAACTGTTAATGTAGTAACCGAAGAAGAATACAATCAATGGCTGGAAAAAGCCAAAGTAGAGTTTGCGAAGGAAGAAATTAGCAATAATATTAAAGTAGCCAAAAAAATTAAGGAGATAAAATAATGTCAGCAACAACTGCATCACACGAACATCATTATAATCCAACTGGTTGGAAACGATGGGCTTATTCTACAAATCATAAAGACATTGGAACGATGTATTTAATTTTTGCAATCATTGCAGGAATTATCGGAACAGCTTTTTCAGTGCTAATGAGAATGGAATTAGCGCATCCAGGTGATGGAATTCTTGGAGGAAATTATCATTTATATAATGTATTAGTTACAGGACACGGACTGATCATGATTTTCTTCATGGTAATGCCAGCTATGATCGGTGGGTTCGGAAATTGGTTTGTTCCAATAATGATCGGAGCTCCAGATATGGCATTTCCACGAATGAATAATATTTCTTTTTGGTTATTGCCAGTAGCTTTAATTTTATTAATCGCATCAATTTTTGTGGATGGCCCTCCAGGTGCACAGGGTGTAGGTGGAGGTTGGACAATTTATCCTCCGTTATCTTCTAAGACAGGTCAACCAGGACCAGCAATGGATTTAGCAATTTTAAGTTTACACGTTGCAGGAGCCTCTTCTATCTTAGGGGCAATAAATTTTATAACTACAATTTTAAATATGAGAACGCCGGGTATGACTTTACATAAAATGCCATTGTTCTCGTGGTCAATTTTAGTAACAGCTTTTTTACTTTTATTATCATTACCAGTTTTAGCAGGGGCAATTACAATGCTTCTTACAGATAGAAATTTTGGTACTGCTTTTTTTGAAGCTCAAACAGGGGGAGATCCAGTCCTATTCCAACACTTATTTTGGTTTTTTGGCCACCCAGAAGTTTATATTTTAATTCTTCCAGGTTTTGGAATGATAAGTCATATAGTTTCAACTTTTTCTAAGAAGCCAGTATTTGGATATTTAGGAATGGCTTATGCCATGGTTGCAATTGGGGTAGTAGGGTTCGTTGTATGGGCTCACCACATGTATACAGTTGGTTTAGACACAGATACCAAAGCATATTTCTTAGCTGCAACTATGATTATTGCAGTACCAACAGGAATAAAAGTTTTCTCTTGGATTGCAACAATGTGGGGTGGATCTATAAGTTTTAAAACACCAATGTTATGGGCAATAGGTTTTATATTCTTATTCACTTTAGGAGGAGTTACTGGAGTAGTCTTAGCTAACGCTGGTGTAGATACTGCCTTGCACGATACATATTATGTAGTTGCACACTTTCATTATGTACTCTCAATGGGAGCGGTATTCGCAATATTTGCTGGCTTTTATTACTGGTTTAGTAAAATGAGCGGATACGAGTATTCAGAATTTTTAGGAAAACTGCACTTTTGGTTAACGCTTGTTGGAGTAAATTTAATTTTCTTTCCTCAGCATTTCTTAGGACTAGCAGGGATGCCAAGAAGATATGCTGATTATCCAGATGCGTTTGCAGGATGGAATTATATTTCTTCAATAGGATCATATATTACTGTCGTAGGTTTAGCAGTTTTTTTAATTAATCTTTTATATGCTTTTGCTAAAAAGAAAAAAGCTGAGCAAAATCCATGGGGAGAAGGAGCAACGACTTTGGAATGGACAGTGTCTTCACCGCCACCGTTCCATACTTTTGAAGAGCTACCTAAAGTAAAGTAAATTGAGCCAAACACTTTCAAAAACTAGAAACTCTAAACTTGGTTTAGCTTTAGATCTTAATTCATTTTTTAACCTGATGAAGCCAAGAGTAATGTCTCTTGTTTTATTTACATGCATGGTTGGCTTATTGATTGCACCTTACAGTGTTGATTTAAAAACTTCTTTGATTTCATTACTAGCAGTAGCGATCGGTTCCGGTGCAGCCGGTGCTTTAAACATGTGGTACGAGTCTGATGTTGACGCTTTAATGAGCAGAACTTGTTTAAGACCAATACCAACTGGAAAAGTAAAAAGAAATCAGGCTTTATATTTTGGAATTATTTTATCATTCCTATCTATAACTATGCTTTATTATTCCGCAAATCTGATTTCAGCAATATTGTTAGCTTCAACAATCAGTTTTTATTTTTTTATTTACACAATCTGGTTAAAAAGAAAAACTTCACAAAATATTGTCATTGGTGGTGCTGCTGGAGCTTTACCCCCTGTCATTGGATGGACAATAGCTACAGGAACAATAACAATCGAACCAATAATACTTTTCTTAATTATTTTTGTTTGGACGCCGTCTCATTTCTGGGCATTAAGTTTATATAAATCTGGAGATTATAAGAAAGCTAAGATACCTATGTTACCAGTTATTGCAGGAACAAAAACTACAAAAACAAATATTTTAGCTTACTCATTTGCGATGCTTCCAGTTGTAATAGCTCCATATTATTTTGAATTTGCAAGCTTATTATACTTAGTTTCAGCATTAGCTATGACATTTTATTACAACTATTTATGTTTAGAATTATTTAAAGCAAAGGTTACAAAATTCTCAAACAAAATTGCAAGAAAAGTATTTATCTACTCAATCTTTTATCTATTTTTTATTTATCTAATTTTACTTTTTGATAATGCTAGGAGCCTTTTTTAATGAATAAAAAAAAGAAAAACGTAATAACTGCAATATTATTAGTGCTGTTTATGATCTTTTTATTTGCTCTTACTTTCTACAATATTGGAATTTATAATAGAGAAATTTAATGACCATCAATAAAAAAAATTTAACGCCAATAGCTTTAGTTTCAATATTTCTTTTAATGTTGGCTTTATCTTTTGCAGCGGTACCCTTATATGATTTATTCTGTAGGGTTACTGGCTTTGGAGGAACAACACAAAATGCTTCAAACAAAGAAATTCCAAAAATAATAGTTAATCAAGATTATAAAATGAGGTTTGATACTAATGTTCACAGTACTTCAGATTGGAGGTTTTATCCTGAAAAGAATACTTTAGATTTAAAACCGGGCCAAGTTCACACAGTCAAATTTAATGTGGAAAATCCAAGTAACCAGACATCATCAGGTTCAGCTTCATTTAATGTTTCTCCTTCTTCATTTGGCAAGTATTTAAATAAGATTGGCTGTTTTTGTTTCGAAAAACAAACTTTAAAGCCTAATGAGAAACAAGAGTTTGTTTTAACATTTTTCTTGGATCCCAAAGTAGTTGATGATAATAAAACTAAGAATATTTCTGATGTAACACTATCTTTTACGTTTTTTGCATCTGAATTTTATGAAAAGGGAAAAATTTAATGTCGGCTGAAAAAAAGAAACACGATTTTCATTTAGTAGATCCAAGCCCATGGCCGATATATGTATCTTTTGCAACATTAGTATTAGCAGTCGGTGCAGTTTATTATTTTCATTCTAAAGCTCTTTGGCTTTTATTAGTTGGTTTTGCTTTAGTTGTGTATGGAGCCTTTATGTGGTGGAGAGATGTTATTGAGGAAGCAGAGCATCAAGGTCATCATACTCCAGTAGTACAAATTGGTCATCGATATGGGATGACACTTTTTATTGCATCTGAAGTGATGTTTTTTGTTGCATGGTTTTGGGCTTATTTTAATGCAAGTTTATTTCCAACAGAGTCAATTGGAGGCACTTGGCCGCCACCGGACATTAAAACATTTGACCCTTGGGATATACCATTAATTAATACTCTTATTTTATTATTATCTGGAACAACTGTGACTTGGGCACACCACGCAATGTTAGAAAATGATAGAAAAGGACTTGTGAATGGATTAATCGCAACTGTGTTTTTAGGATTTATATTTTCATGCTTTCAAGCTTACGAATATCACCACGCTACATTTACTTTAGACGGAAATATTTATGGCTCTACATTTTATATGGCAACAGGCTTCCATGGTTTCCATGTAATTGTAGGTACAATTTTTTTGGCAGTGTGTCTATTTAGATCAATGAAAGGACATTCTACACCAACACATCATTTTGGTTTTGAGGCTGCCGCATGGTATTGGCACTTTGTCGACGTTGTTTGGTTATTCCTTTTTGCTGCAATCTATATTTGGGGAAGCTAATCTCAAATTGAAAAGACAATTACTTTTTCAGTTATTTGTAGTTCTGTTTATCACATTATTTTGTGCATTAGGTACTTGGCAGCTTTATCGCTTGCAATGGAAAATGGAGTTAATAAGTGAAATTAATTTTGGTTTAAACTCTACTCCTATTAAATATTCAAACTCAATTAAAAAAAATTACCAAAGAGTAGTTTCTGAGGGTTTTTTTAATTACAAAGACCAAATTTATTTATACAGTTTAAATGAGAAAGGAAAACCTGGTTATGATGTCATTACCCCATTTAAAACGAATAATAATGAAAATGTTTTAGTTAATCGAGGATGGATCGAAAAAGAGCTTAAAGGATCTTCAGAAATAAATAAAAACATAAAATCAAAAAAAATTACAGGCCTTTTAAGAAAAATTTATAAACCTAACATGTTCAAACCTGAGAATGATTTAAAAAACAATATTTGGTTTTCAATTAATTTGAATGACATGGAGAAATTTACAAAAACTAAGTACCCTAATTTTGTAATATTTTTAGAAAATCCAGAAACCAAAGTACCATTATCTAAAAAAATAACAATTGATGTGCCAAATAATCACCTCAAATATGCTATAACTTGGTATTCTATAGCAATATCAATTTTACTTTATTATTTATATTTTAGAAGAAAGAAATGAATTATTTAAGCACCAGGGACAAGTCTTTAAATTTTAATTTTAAGGATATCTTCTTAAGAGGCCTAGCACCAGATGGAGGGTTATTCTTACCTTCAGAAATTAGGTATTACAATAAATCAGAGTTAGAAAACTTAAGTAAATTATCTTATTCTGATCTTGCAGTAGAAATTTTACTTAACTTTTGCTCTGACAATTTATCTGAAGATGAACTTAGATCTTTGATTCAAGATGCTTATAAAAATTTTGAAGATAAAGAAGTTGTAAGAATTAAAAAAATTGGAAATATAAATCTTTTAGAACTATATCACGGGCCAACTTTAGCTTTTAAGGATATTGCCATGCAGGTTATAGGCAATATGTATGATCAATTAAAAGTAGCCGAAAAAAAAACGGTTAACGTTGTTGTAGCAACTTCGGGAGATACTGGGTCGGCTGCCATATCTGCACTTAATAACAGAAAAAATATAAATTTATTTGTACTGCACCCTCATAATAAAATTTCAAAAGTGCAGAGAAAAATTATGACTACAATTGGTTCAAATAATATTTTTAATATAGCTATTGAGGGTTCATTTGATGATTGTCAAAGAATTGTAAAGGACCTTTTTAATGAAAATGATTTTAGAGAGAAAATAAATATGTCAGGAGTAAATTCAATCAATTGGGCAAGGATAATTTGTCAAATCGTTTATTATTTTTATACTTACTTTTTCATTGGAAAAGAAAAGATTAGCTTCTCAGTACCTACAGGAAATTTTGGAGACGTTTATGCCGGCTACGTTGCGAAAAAAATGGGTTTGCCTATAGATAAATTAATAGTTGCAACAAATGAAAACAACATTCTACAAAGAGTAATTAATACTGGAGAATACAAGCCAGATAAGGTCAAACCATCTTTATCTCCAAGTATGGATATACAGGTATCAAGTAACTTTGAAAGATTATTATTTTATATTTTAAATGAGGATGATCAAAAAGTAGCCTCTCTGATGAAAAATCTCAAAGATAAAGGGTCGTTTAAACTAAATAAAGAAGAAATAAGAGAGATTAAAAAAGATTTTAAAGCTGAAAAAATAAGTGATATTGAAACTCTATCAATAATAAAAGAGGTTTATGATAAAGAAAAATTTATTATTGATCCACATACTGCCACTGCCTTTGGAGCTATCAATAAGATTGGAGAGTTAAATGATACGGTTGCGCTAGGAACAGCTCATCCATATAAATTTTTAGAGACTGTAAAAAAAGCTACTGGTGAAAATGTTGAGGCACCACATCAATTAGAAAAGTTTATAGATAAAGATGAAAAATTTGATATAGTTGAAAATAATAACGAAAAAATCAAAAAATACATCCTTAATAAAATACAATGAAAATAAAAGTAGGCGAAAAAATACCAACAACAGATTTCTTTCATATTGATAATAGCGGAGCAGTAAAAAAAGTAAAAAGCACTGAGTTACTAGCTAAGCAAAAAGCTATTCTGATAGGGGTTCCAGGAGCTTTTACTAAAGTTTGCTCCGCAAAACATTTACCGGGATATGTAAATAATTTTGAAGAAGCTAAAAAGAAAGGAATAACTAAAATTTTGTGTATTTCTGTTAATGATCCCAATGTAATGAAAGCTTGGGGAGAAAATCAAAATGTTGGAGATAAGATCTTTATGGCAGCAGATCCTTATTGTGAATTTACAAAAGCTATCGGAGCAGAGATAGATAGAACCGAGCGTGGATTGGGAATTAGATCAGCAAGATACACCATGTTAGTTGAAGATAACGTAATTAAGATAATAAAAGCAGAGGAAGATACTGCTAACTGTGAAATTTCTGCAGCAGAAAATTTTATAAAAGGAATTTAATTTTTTATTGCTTGAGTTGCAAGTTCATCTGCTAAATTATTATATTTGTTTGTCGAGTGACCTTTAACCCACTTCCATGACACATTATTTTTTTCACACATTTCATCTAATTTTATCCAAAGATCTTTATTTTTTACTGGTTTTTTATTTGAATTTTTCCAGCCATTTTTTTTCCACTTAACCATCCATTCTGTAATACCGTTTTTTACGTAAGTCGAGTCAGTATAAATCACTACATCTGATCCACTTTTTATTTTTTTTAAAGCCATAATTGCAGCAAGAAGCTCCATTCTATTGTTTGTAGTATTTTTCTCGTTCCCAGAAATATTTTTTTGAGTTTTATCTTTGTCAAAAATTACTGCACCCCAACCGCCTGGACCTGGGTTTCCAGAACAAGCCCCATCAGTGTAAATTTTAAATTTCATTAAAAAAAATAATCCTCATGGTTTTTTGCATTTTTATGAAATTCCAGTCTTTTTAAATATTCTATGGGATCTTTTACTTTCACCATTGCCCCTTCAACAGTATTTAAAGCATCAAAAACTCGAGTTAGTAAAAACCTTAGAGCGGCTCCTTGAGAAAGTACTTTTATACTTTGTTTTTCTAGTTCTGATAATTTTCTAACTGAGGAATAGCCATCAATAAAGTTTTTAGCTTTTGTTACATTAAAACTCAAATTTTCCTTAGCTCCGTCAAAACATAATGCATTGAAACATATAGCTATCTCAAAAGCAAAAAAATCTTCACATGAAAAATAAAAATCTATAATTCCACTAAGCTTATCTTTATTAAAAAAAATATTATCATGAAATAAATCTGCATGAATTATTCCTTTTGGTAAATCTTTAGGCCATTTCTTTTCAACACTATTAAGACTCTCTTCTATCAGTTTTGGCAGATCCTTATGTAACTTAGAGCATTGATCTTTTACAGTTTCGAATAAACCTCTCCATGAATTAACAGATAAATCATTTTGTCTTTTAATTTTTATATTTTTTGTTAATTCGTGCATTTTAGCTGTTTCAATTCCTATATCCTTACAATTGTTAGGAGATAAATTAGATTTAGCTTTGCCATCAAGAAAAGAAACTATCATTAATTTTTTGCCATCAAAATTTGTAATTGTAGAATTGCTATTATTTATAATGGGAGCAGGGCATTTAAATTTTGCCTTATTTAAAGATGACATCAAATTTGAGAAAAAAGGAAGATCTTCAGATTTAACTCTTTTTTCATAGACAGTAAGTATTAACTTTTTTTTATTTACTGATAAAAAATAGTTTGTATTTTCTATCCCTTCTTCGATCCCTTTAAATGAGTCTAATTTACCTAAATTATAATTAGATAAAATTTCCTCAATTTTATTTTGATTTAATCGTGTGTAAACAGCCATTAATTTAGTTCTTTTGGTAATTTGAATACAACTTTTTCCTCTGCAACTACCACCTCTTCTATAAACACTTTTCGATCTTTTTTTATATTATTTAATAACGCTTGTACTAATTTTTCCGGTGCCGATGCACCAGATGAAATTCCTATTGTATCTGAATTCTTTATATCCTGAAAAGGTATCTCTTTTTCAGAATGCATTAATTGAGAGTTTTTGCATCCTGCTTTTTTTGCTACCTCAACTAGTCTTACTGAATTTGACGAATTTCGACTTCCAACTACAAAAAACAAATCACACCTAGATGCTATTTCTTTTACTGCAGATTGACGATTAGTTGTAGCGTAACAAATATCCTCTTTAATTGGACCTTTAATCTCAGGAAATTTTTTTTTAAGAGCATTAATAATATCTGCTGTGTCATCAACCGAAAGGGTTGTTTGAGTTATATACGCTAAAGGTCTTTTAAAATTACCTACTTTAAGATTTTCGACATCGCTTTTAGTTTCTATTAATTTAATCGATCCTGTCGGAAGTTGTCCCATTGTACCAATAACCTCAGGATGATTTCTGTGTCCAATTAAAAATATCTCATATCCCTTTTTATGCAATTGTTCGGACTCTCTATGCACTTTAGATACCAAAGGGCAAGTTGCATCTACAAAGGATAAATTTTTTAATTTTGCTTCGTCAGGAACTGACTTGGGAACCCCATGAGCTGAAAAGATCACAGGTCTGCTACTATCTTTTATGTCAGAGAGTTCGTCCACAAAAATTGCACCTTTTTCTTTTAACTCATCAACAACTTGTTTATTGTGAACTATTTCATGCCTGACATATACAGGAGTCCCATATTTATTTATTGCTTTTTCGACAATTTCAATAGCTCTTTTAACACCAGCACAAAATCCTCTGGGAGAAGCTAAATAAATTTTAAGATCTTTTTTCATTCTTTTCTAACAAGTATTCGAGCAATATATGCGGAAAAGTAAGAGACGCCAAACCAATAAATATTACTTTTAGTATAGAGGCCTGTAACGTGTAATAATTACTAAGAAAAAATATTCCTAATATAAATAAAAGCGCAGTAATTATTGTTAAAGGAGCTGCTTTTTTTAAAAAAAGATAAAATCCTTTTTTAAGATCTTTTTTATTTAATTCATGCATTAAAGATATTGAGTGTCTTATCGAATGTAAGAAGCAAAAATATAATGTAAAAGCAATCAATGGATGAAAAATTATGTTAAGAAATAGTATTGATATAGTGTCTAAGGTCGCTTGCCCCCAAAACTCATTGAGAAAGTAGTGTGAAACTAAACTTAAAATTATAAATATCCCAACTAAATTTTGGGATATAGTGAGTTCAACACTTAAAACTTTAAAAATTTGAAATGTTTCAACTGGGTGCATAAAAAGAGGAGCTGAAATAACAATCGATCCTTTTAGAAATAAGAAAAAAGACTTAAATTTAATATTGGGCATTTTTTCAAATACATAAAGTTGAATATTATCCTCTTTTCCAAAATGATAGCTTGCTAAAACTAAAAACATTATGATTGTAAAAGTAGGAAAAATTAACCAAAATAAAACAACAAAACTTGCTACAACTAAATAGGATAAATAAAAAAATAAAATATTTCTAATTTTAAACTTTTTAAGTAATTGCGCTCCTTTTAAATTATCTAACGCACCGTGAGAAACACCAATTGTAGCTATAAGAAAAAAACAAATTACAGAAAAAATACTTGGAATTTTTTTTTCTAGAGGAAAAACGTAATCACCAAACAAACCTGACCCACTTAAAAAAACAGTTAATATAAAAAATATTACAGAATGAAACCTGTTCAATTCAAAATTATTCATATTTTTAAAATAATCCATAAATTAAAACATCTTTTTTAAAAAAATCCACTTTGGCATTTTTAAAATAATTAATAAATCTTCAATAAGATTACTCTTATTAGATAAAAATTTGATAACAGTATCTGAGGAAGCCTTAAACATATTGAAGAAAATTTTTGGCATTTTTTCTGGATAATCTTTTAAAACTTTTAAAAAAATATTATCAAGAAATTGATATTTTTTCCCTAGGTTGAATATTTTTGCTCCATAAATATTGTCAATATTTTTTACAATATACTTACTATGTTCTTGTATATTTAAAAAAGTATATCCCGTGCTTAATCGTGTCATACCCCCTGCAGATCCAATATTGATTATTTTGTTTTCACTTTTTAATGATGGATAAAAAAGCGGTATGGCACCTTTTTCAGTAAAATTTATTTTATAGTTTTTTATACCTAAATTATTTTTTATATAATTTTCTAATTGAAGATCGTAATCCATTAAGCTTTGATTCTCTAAAGCTGAGAGCCAAGTTGTTTCAATTAAGGCTCTATTTTTACTAAATGGCAAAGTGTAAAAAAAGTGAACATCATTTCTTTGGTCACAATTAAAATCCATTAGATTTATTATTTCTTCATCAAAAATATTTTTAGGTGTCTCTATCTCGATACCTTGAAAGTGTTGCCATAATTTAGATTTATCTAATTCTTCCTCATGAACACTATTAAAAATTATCGAATTTTCTGATTTGATTTCACTTAGGTTTTTAAAAAAACTTATATTGGAATTTGTAGATAGCTTAGAATTTATTTTTTTATAAAATTTACCACTATCGATGCTTTGATAGGGAAATTTTTTATTAGTTAATTCATGCGAACTATCTGGAGAATTTATGGTAAAATTGTTCCAACTTTTAATTACACAATCATCAAAGTTATGATTAAAAACTTTCCAAAAAGACCACGTTTTGTCTCTTTTATATTCTTCACGAGTTTCAATAATTGCTAAAGTTTTTTCTTTTAATTTATCATTAATTTCGAGCTCATAAGCTAAAGATAGGCCAGCGCATCCACCGCCAATAATTATATAATCAAATTCTTTCATTTAAATTAATCTCTTGATTTAAGATATTATGATTTGTTTGGTTATTGTAACTTAAATCTTTGATGAACAATAATTTAATAAAGTCAAAAACAGATAAAAAGGTCTGAGTTACTTTTTCAAACATGGGCACATAGATTTTGCCAGCTTTATTGTAATTATCTATATTTTTTTGTTTAAGGATGTAGTCACCTATTTTTCTATACACACGCCTTGCAACAATAACTGAAAATCTTGACCTAAAAGGTATATTGCTAATAGAGCTAAATGAATTTTCATAAAATATTTGAGACTCTTTAATTATCTCTTGAATTGAGAAAAAATCGTGTTTGATATATTGTCTATTACGTTCTTTATCTTCACAAACATCTCGGGCGATATTAGTAAGTTGCATGGCTATTCCTAGATCAATCGCACCTTTTAGTGCTTCTTTATTTTTGACTTTTAGTATTTTTGACATCATTAATCCTACTGTTCCGGCAACTCTATAAGAATAAATAAGTAAATCTTTTTTTGAATTAATTATTACTTTTTCTTTTAAGTCTGTCTCAACACCGTCAAATAAATCTAATACTATTTGTTTAGAAATATTTTCACTATCAATAATTGACCACATATCTTTTATAATTTGATTGTTAAGACTTCTATTTTCAAAATCCATTTTAAATTTTAAAAAAATTTCTTTCTTTATTTCCAGATCTTTATTATCATCAACTATATCATCTAAGGTTCTACAGAAATTATATAGAGATGAGCATTTAACTAAAGTGTTATTCGACAGAAAAAAACTTGCCCAATAAAAAGATTTAGCATGTTTTCTTAATAGATTATTTTTCATTAAAATAAGTTGTCTAGAACTTTTGCCGATGAAAGAACTCCCGGCATACCAGCTCCTGGGTGTGTACCGGCACCCACAAAGTATAAGTTTTTATATATTTCAGATTGATTATGAAATCTAAAATAAGCTGACTGAGAAAATTTTGGTTGAATTGAAAATCCGGACCCATAAAGCGTTGCTAGATCGATTTCAAAGTAATCAGGCGTTAAATAAAAATCGCTTACTACATTTTCTTTAATGCCAGGCAGAACAGTTTTGTCCATTTTATCTAAAACTAAATCTTTAAATTTTTCACCTTCTTTGATCCAATTAACTTTAGATAAATTATTTGGCACTGGAACCAATACATAGAAGGCATCTTGACCTTCTGGAGCCATATTTGGATCTGTTGCAGATGGTCGATGTAAATAATAACTTATGTCATCAGAAAGTATCTTCTTTTCAAAGATTTTATAAAGATGTTTTTCATAAGCTTCTCCAAAATAAATTGTATGATGCGCAACATTTTTATATTTTTTTTTAGAGCCGAAATAATAAACAAATAATCCCATTGAATAATCCATTCTTTTCATTTTTTGTTTGAAGAAAAAATCATAATCTTCTTTTGATTTGATCAAGTTATTGTAAACATTTGGGGGATCAGAGTTACAAATGACATAATCGGTATTGATTATTTTTGAATTATTAACCTTTACACCTTTAACCTTTTTATTTTCTGTAAGTATTTCTGTAACTTCAGCGTCTTTAATGATTTTAATATTTTCCTCGATCATTAATTTTTCTAGGGCTTTAACAACACTTCCTGTTCCTCCCATTGAATAATGAATACCCCATTTTTTTTCTAAAAATAAAATTAATGCATATATTGATGTAGTGCTAAAAGGATTTCCTCCCACTAAAAGAGGATGCATACTAAATACTCTTCTTAATTTTTCGTTTGTTATATAATTAGAAACTAAGCTGTAGACTGACTTGTAACTTTTTAATTTTAATAAAGATGGAATTTGTTTTATCATGAAAGTTAAATTGTTAAATGGTTTATCTGACAAATCAGTAAAACCTTTATTAAAAATTTTTTCAGTAAAATTTACAAGCTTTAGGTAACCTGTGTAATCTTTAGCACAAAACTTTTTAACTTGTTCTTCCATTGATTTAATATCGCCATTGTAATCAAAAGTTTCACCGTCATTAAATACAAAACGATACCATAAATCTAATGGAACAATTTTAACGTAGTCAGAGATTTTTTTATTAAATAGTTCAAATAGTTCCTCAAATAAATATGGTGCAGTTATTACTGTCGGTCCACCATCATAAATAAATTCATCTTTTTTGAAAACTCTAGCTCGCCCTCCTAGATCTGGGTGTTTTTCAACTAAAGTAACCTTGTATCCTTTAGCTTTTAATCTTAATGCTGCAGCTAACCCACCAAAACCAGAGCCTATAATTAATATTTTTTTTGCCATTATGAATATGGCCTATTCTAACTGGATTTTTTCTTAAGTGCTAATTTTGTTTCTTCAATACTAGACATGTAAATTTTGTCTAATTTGCTTTTATCTAGGGAATTTTTTAATAATTTCTCTACTGCTTCGATCGCTATTATAACCGAGGTATTTTTAATATCTTTAAGAGCTTGATTTTTTAGTTGTTTTATTCGTTCTTCAGCATTTCGCTTTCTATTCTCCATTAATTTATGAAAATTTTCATTTGTCTTTACCATATTTTTTTCAGCATCTTCTGCCGCTTTAGAAATCATAGATTTAACCTCAGCTTTTGAATTGCTTATTTTTTTTTCCTGCTCAATTAAGATATTTTTTGCATCTTCTTTAAGCTTATTAGCTTCATCAATTTGATTTTTAATATTTGAGATATTTTCTTCGAGAGTATTTTTAATTTTTTGAGGTATCTCAAAATAGACTAATAATCCTAGAAACAGAAAAAAAGATACCATTACCCAAAAAGTTGCATCTATTGTCATAAGTATCTACCAACATTTTTTTTAGAAATTTCTTCTACTGCAGCCTTGATGCTACTTTCATTTAATTTATCTCCAGATATATACTCAATAATATTTGCAGCAATTTCTTTTGAAATATTATGTATGTCGGAAATAGAACTTTTCTTTAGTTCGGCAATATCTTTTTGAGCTTGAATTAATTCTTTTTCAATTTCTTTTTCAATTTTTTCTTTTTTCTCTTTGATGTCTTTATCTAATTTAGCTTTTGAATCTATTTGTATTTTAATTACTTCTTTTTTGGCATCTTCTAAAATTTTTTCATATTCTTTCAATTTACTTTCTGAAAGCTCTTTAGATTTATTGGCATCTTCAATATCATCTTTTATTCTATTTTCTCTATCGTCTAAATTGTTTTTAATTTTTGGAAGATAAAATTTTGATATTGAAAAATACAAAACTGCAAAAACTAATATTAACCAAAAGGCTTGCGACGCCCAATATTTTGGATCCAGCTGAGGCATCCCAGCCTCAGCTGCATACAAATCTCCACTTATAGCAAAAAATGCTATAAAAAAATTTAGGTATCGATTCATATTTTATTTAAAACGCAAATAAAATAATTAAAGCTACTACTAGTCCAAATAATCCTGTTGCTTCAGCTAATGCAAATCCTAAAAGCAAATTAGGAAATTGTTTTTGTGCTGCAGATGGATTTCTCATAGCACCTGATAAGTAGTTACCGAAAATTATTCCGATACCAACACCAGCTCCTGCTAATGCGATTGCAGCAAGACCTGCTCCAATCATTTTTGCCGCTTCTAACTCCATTTTTCCTCCTTTAATTAATGGTGTAAATTTAATGCATCATTTAAATAGATGCAGGTTAATATTGCAAAAACATAAGCTTGAAGAAATGCTACAAGTATTTCCAAACCCGTTAATGCCACTGAAAAACTAAGTGGTAACCATCCACCCAGTAATCCTAAACTTATTACAAACCCCCCAAAAACTTTTAACATAGTATGACCAGCCATCATATTTGCAAATAATCTTACAGACAAACTCACAGGCCTACTTAAATAAGAAATAATCTCAATTACTGTAATTAAAGGTAAAAGCACTGCCGGAACTCCGCTTGGAACGAATATGCTTAAATATTTAAATCCATGTTTAGTAAATCCAATTATTGTCACTGCAATAAAAATAAATAAAGCCATTATTAAAGTAACAATTATATGACTCGTTACCGTAAATGAGTAGGGCAACATTCCGACCATGTTACAAAATAAAACAAACATAAACAGGCTAAAGATGAAAGGAAAATAGGGTTTTGCTTTTGATCCGGCAGTATCACTAATCATCTTTGCCACAAAGGTGTAAAACATTTCAGCAATTAGTTGAACTTTTCCTGGAATAATTTTTTTTTCTTTAGTTCCAACAAATAAAAATAGTAAAATTATTGCAGCACTTATAACCATGAAAAGGCTGGCATTAGTAAATGATAAATCAATACCACCAATATTTATCTCAGGTCCCATTTTGTAAACACTGAATTGTTGCATTGGATTACTTGCCATAAAAACTTTAACTCTTCTGTTATTCTTCCTCTTGCATCCTGTTGGCAGTTTTAATTACATTTAAAATGCCTGCAGCTGTACCCAAAAAAAAGAAAATTATTATTAACCAAGGTTTAGTATCAAACCAACTATCTAAAATAAACCCAATTATTGTCCCAACAGCTACAGCCGCAACAAGTTCTGTACCTAATTTAAAAGCACTGCCCAAAAATGAGCCTTTTTTTTCACTATCAGATTGTAATTTTTTTTCTATTTTCGATTTTGCAATTTTTAGGCGAGTTTTAAAGTCTTCTGGAATTGTCATTTTATTAAGTCCTAAGCAACTAACTCTTCAGCTTTTTGCAAGTCAACAGAAACCAATTGGCTTACACCTTGTTCAGCCATGGTCACCCCATACAATCTATGCATTCTAGACATTGTTAATGCATGGTGAGTAATAATTATAAATTTGGTTTTTGTAATTTTTGTTAGTTCATCTAATAACCCACAAAATCGAGTGACATTAGCATCATCTAATGGGGCATCAACTTCATCCAACACACAAATTGGAGAAGGATTAACCAAGAAAACTGCAAAGATTAAAGATAAAGCTGTTAACGCCTGCTCACCTCCAGATAATAATGTAATTGACTGCAATCTTTTGCCTGGAGGAGATACAAACATTTCTAAACCTGCTTCAAGAGGATCCTCAGAGTCCACAAGTTCTATTTTTGCGGTGCCTCCATTGAATAATTTAGTATAAACCTCATTAAATTTTCTATTAACTTTTGTAAAAGCATCAAGCAGTCGCTCTCTTCCTTTTTGATTTAATTCGTCAATACTTGACTTTAATTTTACAATTGCAGAATATAAATCAGTTCTATCATCTTCCATTTTTTTAATTTCAGTTTCATATTTTTCTGTTTCCTCGTCCGCTCTTAAATTTACTGATCCTAGAGAGTCTCTGAGTTTTTTTATTTTTTCTGATTTTTTTAATTGTTCATCTAATGATGGAAGGATTTCTGGTGATATTTCATTTAAATCAGATTGAGATAAAATATTTTCCTCATTTTCGATTTTTAATTCACTTTTTACGGAATACAATAAATCTTTTTTCCTATTTTCAATCCCTTCGATAGTTGCTTCATTTCTAGCTTTATTCTCTCTTAATTCAGATAATTTAAGTTGAAGCTCTTTTATATTTTGACTAATTAAACTGTATTTTTTTTCAGATTTGATCAATTCATTCTCAATTTCTTCATTTCTTTTTCGAGTATTTTCTAAATTTTGAAGATTTTGTCCTTTTGACGTGGCGATACGTTCTGGATTTTTTTGATTTTCATTAAGTTCAGAAAATAATTTTTTTCTACGCTCAGTTAATTCGACATTCATTTTTTCTGAATTCGATCTTAAATTCCTCCAATTTTCTAATTCTACATCAATATTTTTTATCCTTTCTTTTCTTTTTATAGAGTCACTTTGGATAGATTTATCTTTACCAAACTTTTCAGCATACTCTTCTTGACAAGATGTGATTCTTTTAACTAAAGTTTTTAATTCTTTAAAAGTATTTTTTGACAATTTTTTGTTATTATCGATATCTTTTTCAATTTTATCTAATATATTGTCTAACTTAGTTTGAAGATTTTCTAATTGAGCTTTTGAGTCTCTTAATTCTTTTGAAGCGTTAGTTTCAACTTCTAATAATTCATTTTCTGTTTTTAAAAGTTCAGCTTTTTCTTTAGATACTCTTTTTTCATTTAAATCTGCATCTAAGGAAATACTCTTTTCTCTCTCAAGGTCAGACTCGATAGTTTTAATTGATTTTTCAAGTTTTTCTTGTAATGATTTCACTCTTGTTTCCTCCTCAACAAGATTTGACATATCTAAATTAAGTTTTTGTAAACTCGCTGCGCTTTCCATTTTTTTATCTCTCAAAGGCGCAAGTTTTTTATTTTCCTCTTCAAGAAGTGTATTATTGTGGTTAAAGTCAATATTTACTGCGCTAATTTCATCATCCAGCTCATTAAGCTTTTCAACTATCTTTTTTTTATCTTTTTCTATGTCTCTTATTTTCAAATAGTATATTCCTGCTTCAATTTTTTTTATATCCTTTGAAATTTCTTTATATCTAGTTGCTTCCTCAGCTTGTTTTTTCAAACTATCTAACTGTTTTTGTTGTTGCTTTTTTAGTTCATCAGCTCTTTTTAAATTATTTTCAGCTGCATTTAGTCTAGTTTCAGCTTCCTGCCGTCTTGCATGGATACCAGAAATTCCGGCTGCCTCCTCTAAAATAGATTTTCTCTCAATTGGTTTTGAGGTAACCAATTGTCCAATTTTTCCTTGGCTTATTAATGAGGGAGAGTGTGCTCCAGTGGATAAATCTGCAAATAAAGTTTGCACATCTCTCGCTCTTACTTCTTTATCGTTTATGTAATATTTTGATCCCTTATCTTTCTCAATTTTTCTCTTAACTGTTATTTCATCAAATTCTTTAAATTGTGCAGGCCCTTCCTTATTATAATTATCAAGCAACAAAGAAACCTCCGAAATATTTTTGGAGGCTCTATTAGATGTTCCAGAGAAAATTACATCCTCCATCCCGGCTCCTCTCATGCTTTTTGCTGAATTTTCCCCCATACACCATCTTAAAGATTCCACAATATTTGATTTTCCACAGCCATTAGGACCAACTATCCCAGTCAATCCATCTTCTATTAAAAATGATGTTTTCTCAGAAAATGATTTGAACCCTGTTATATCTAGTTTTTTGAATTTCATTTATAAATTTTTATCAATTACCTTTTTAAATGTCTTGTAGTCAACCTTACTACTATACTTTTTTTCGTTGACGATAATTGTTGGAGTTGATTCAATTTTATATTTTTTTTGAGCTTCTATTCTTTGATTTAATATTTCATCTTGTGCATTGCTATCTTTAAGGCATTTATTCATTTTTTCTTTGGTTAAACCAAAGTCTACCCCTATTTCTTTAATTAACTCATTTATTTTTTTTATGTCGGAGCCAACAGCCCATGTTTTTTGTTTATTGTAAATTTCCTCTAATAATTTAAATTTTTTTTCGTTATTAGTTTGGCATCTCATAACTACTTCAGCGTTGAGTGCTGCTAAATCTAATGGAAATGCGTGATGTTCGAATTTCACTAGACCTTTATCAATATAATCTTTTTTCAAATTATTAAAAATTGCAACATGAAAATTCGCACAATGAGGGCACGTCAAAGAAGAAAACACTTTTACTGTAACTTTTGCCTCGGGATTTCCTATACTTAATATCTTGCTTTCTACTTGAGTTGTTAAAGCAAAAACTAATAAAAAAAACGCTTTAAAAAATTTATTTATTTCTTTCATTAAATGCCTTTAAAAAATTATTAAGAGAGCTTTTAAGCTCATTATTTTTTATTTTACTCATTTTTTCTTCTATTTTGGATACATTTTTAATTTTAGGAAAAAACTTACTTTTAGATTTTACTGTATCCTCTGCAATTTTCAATGTTACGTGACTTATACAATTATAACCGAAAAAACTGTTAATTTTTTCAATAATTTGTCTTTTTTCATATTCTACTTCCATTTCTTTGCCGTGTACTACATTTAAAACTAAATTACCGTCCTTCATATTTTTACCCATCTTTACGGTGATGGGGTAGCAAGAGTCAGAAATTTTTTTACTCACCATATTTGTCCAATTGTCTACAATGTTTGAATAATTATAACCACCTTTTCTAAGATGCTTCTTAAGCGTTTTTGGGATTGAGCGTGAAAGAGGCCTAAGCCCTTGTGTGAACGTTGTAGTTTTATTATTATTTTTATAATGCATTTAAATCGAACTTTATCAAAAAAAATTCTTGCTTGGTATGATAATAGCAAAAGAAATCTACCTTGGCGTGTTGGCAAAAAATCATCAAAAAAGCTTTATTATAGACTTTTAAGCGAATTTATGTTGCAACAAACACAAGTAAAAACAGTAATTCCATATTTCAATAAATTTACCAAAAAATATAAGTCCCTTGAGTCCTTGTCTAAAATTAATGAAAATCAAATTTTAAAATTGTGGGAAGGACTTGGATATTACAGGCGTGCTAGAAATTTGTTAGAGTCATCAAAATTGTTGGTAAAAAAATATAACTCTAAGCTTCCAAAAACTTTAAAAGAAATAAAAAAATTACCAGGTATTGGTGATTATACTGCAAATGCTCTTTTAGGGTTTATTTATAATGAACCTACTTTAGCAATTGATGGAAATGTTAAGAGGGTATTTTCAAGGTATCTCAATAAAAGTGAGTCAAAGATAAATTTTGAAGAATTAATTTCTGTAAATAAAAAAAATCTTTTTGTTACAAATAGAAACTCTGATTTAATTGAAGCATTAATGGAATTTGGTGCTTTAGTTTGTAAGCCAAAGGACCCAAAATGTAGTCAATGTTGTTTGAATAAAAGTTGTAGGTATTTAAAATCACATAAAAAGATTAAAACAATCAAACAAAAGAAAATAAAGATTATGAATTATGATATTTTTTGTTATGTAAATAAAAAAAAACAAATAGCATTAACAAAAGAAAATGAAATAAGTTTTCTTAAAAATTTTAACTTACCTCTAATAAAGAAAATGAAAAACGATTTTGTAGGTAAAGATTGGGTATTTTTGAAAAATTATAAAAATTCTATTTCAAATGTAAATCTTAATATAAATTTATACTATAAGTTTTCAAATAAAATTCCGAAGTCATGTAACTGGTACTCTTTAAATACTAATAAAAGTTTTATACCTAGTTTTACTAAAAATATATTTAACCAAGTTTTAACTTTATTCTAATGAAAAAAAAAATTGCAATTATAGGTGCGGGTGTAGCAGGATTAACATTAGCAAATTTTATAAAAAAATTTACCGACCATGAATTTATGCTTTATGAAAGAGAAGAAAGTTTATCTCTTGAAGAGGGTTATGGCATTCAATTGGCATCTAACAGCACTAAAATTTTAAATCAAATTGATTTTAACAAAATTGATAATGAAAAACTTTATAATCCCAAAACAATAGATTTTTACAATATTCAAAATAAAAAAATATGCAATTTAAATCTATCAAAGTTTAATAGTATTGAGGCAAAATATACAACTCTTCAAAGATCTACTTTAATAGAATTTTTAAAAGAAGATATCTACACACAGCATTTGCGATTTGGAAAAAAAATTAAAGAAGTGTCTGAGCTTAAAGATAAAATTCTAATTAAATTTGATGATAACACAAATGATCTTGTGGATTTCGTTGTAGCTGCTGACGGTATTTTTTCTAATACTAGATCTTTTTTTGAAAAGAAAAAAGTGGAGCCAAAATTTAAGAAAGCTATTGCTGCTAGAGTAATATTAAATTCAAAATCAGAGTTAAATATTGACGAGGAAAATATAAGTTTAATGCTTGGAGGTAATAGTCATATTGTTCTTTATCCGATTAACAAAAAAAAAGATCTTAATATGGTCTGTATAATGAGATGTAAAAAATATGACCCAGATAAAACTAAACAGCTAGCCCAAGAAATAGTTATTAAACAAAACCCCAAATTAAAAAATATTTTTGATAATGAAATAAAAACATGGCCATTATATTTTACCCCAAAGATAATTCCCTCTACTAACAGGAAAGTATTTTACATAGGAGATGCTTTTAATGGATTTTTGCCAACACTTGCTCAAGGCGCTGGTCAATCTATAGAGAGTGCTTTTGAAATATTTAATTTATTAAAAAAAGAGAGGCTCGATAAAAATAATAATTATTTTGAAAATAGATTAAAAAGAGCAAAAATAATAAGAAATAGATCAAATTTTAACTTTTTTGTATTTCATTTCTCAAATCCAATTATGCAAAAAATAAGAAATATATTTCTTAAGTTTTTAATAAATCGTAAATTTTTTTTAAAAAGTTATTTAGGTAAGGTTTATAAAAATTAAAACTTAGTTTCAGAAATAAATTTTTGTCTTAGACTATCAATAACAACAGCAGATCCATTAATATCACAATGCCAATAAGTCCAGCCGTTGTAACTTTCTGCGCCCATTATTGTTGCTGCTACTTTATGAATAGAACCTTCAGACTTTTTATATTTAATACTTCCGTCAGCCATAATTTTTGCATTAATCTTTCTCTTTGGATCAAACAACGTGGTGCCAGGTTTTAGTATTCCGAGCTCAACAAGAGAACCAAAAGGTATTCTTGGTTTAGACTTATTATTTTCAATTGTATCTAAGTAATTATCCTTAATAGCCTTAGTACTATTTATTCGCTCGTTTGCAGCATTAAAATATTTTTTGTCTCTTTCAATACCAAAATATTTTCTACCTAACTTTTTAGCAACTACCGCTGTTGTTCCAGTACCTAAAAAAGGATCAAAGATGGCATCATCTTTATTTGTTGTTGCCAAAATAATACGATGCAAAAGAGCCTCAGGCTTTTGAGTTGAATGAATTTTTTTTCCGTTTTTCTTTAGTCTCTCGTTTCCGTTACAAATTGGTAATTTCCAGTCTGATCTCATCTGCAAGTCATCATTTAAGCATTTCAACGATTGATAATTAAAAGTATATTTTGATTTCTTATTTTTTGAAGCCCAAATAAGAGTTTCATGTGCATTAGTTAATCGTGTACCTCTGAAATTTGGCATAGGGTTATTTTTTCTCCAGATTACGTCATTAAGTATCCAGTAATCTAAATTTTGTATGTGGTAACCTAAACGAAAAATATTATGATAAGATCCTATTACCCAGATAGTTCCGTTATTTTTTAAAATTCTTTTACATTCAGTAAGCCAAGCAATGCAGAATTCATCGTAATGTTTAAAACTATTAAATTGATCCCACTTATCATTTACGCCATTTACTTTGCTGGCATCAGGTCGAGTTAATTTTTTACCTATTTGCAAATTGTATGGAGGATCAGCAAAAACTAAGTCAAAAGTCTTATCAGGAATCTTTTTTATTTCCTTCAAACAATCCCCATTTACGATTTGGTTAAAAAACTTTGACATTTTTAAATTCAACTCTAAATTGAATATAGGGTCAAACTTTTTTGATAAAAAAATGAGTCTTCTTGTGTTTGAGATTCTTAGTTCGACAATATCTTGTGTACAGGCTTAAAACCTCTTCTATGATGCGCGGTAATGCCAAATTTTTTTAGAGCTACTAAATGAGCCTTGGTTCCATAACCAAAATTCCTTTCCCAAGCATAATTAGAAAATTTTTTAGCAAGTTTAATCATTAGTTTGTCCCTATATACTTTTGCAATAATAGAAGCTGCGCTAATAGATTTTATTTTTTCATCGCCGTTAATTATAGTTTTATATTTTTTTAATCCTGATGGAGCAAAATTTCCATCTATTAAAACTAATTCAGGATTAATTGACAGTTTATTAATTGCCCGCTTCATCGAGAGCAGAGCTGCTTGTAGGATATTCAACTCCAGTATTTCTTCAACTGAAGCAATTCCGATAGCAAAAGTTGAATGAAGTTTAATATGATTAGCAATTTCAATTCTTTTTTTAAAAGCTATTTTTTTTGAGTCTTTCAATAATTTGGTATCAGCTGTTTCTTTAAGTATGACTGCGGCTGAAACAACAGGACCAGCTAAACATCCTCTCCCTACTTCATCAACACCGGCAGTAATCATTTATTTCAATTATATTTTAAGCCTTGTTTTTTTATCTCTAATCATTTTTAGATCAATCCATGCCATTTTTTTTTGGGCCGGTTGTCTCATTAGGAAGGCAGGATGAAAAGTAACAATTACAGAAGTTCTACAGTTACCAAATTCTTTTTCAATCCAATTACCTCTTACTTTAGATATAACAGTTTCATTTCCTATTAAAGCATTCATTGCAGTGCTGCCTAATAATACCAATATTTTAGGATCAATTATTTCGATATGTTTTTTTACAAATGGCAAATATCGTTTTATTTCTTCGTCTGTCGGTCTTCTATTGTTTGGCGGACGATAATTAATAATGTTAGATATATATACTTTTTTCCTATCTAAATTAATTGAGGCAAGCATTTTATCAAGCAAAGCTCCTGCACGACCCACAAAAGGCAATCCCTCCTGGTCCTCATTTGAACCTGGAGCTTCACCAATAAGCATTATTTTTGATTTAGCATTACCATCACCAAACACCATATTTGTAGCATTACTTCTAAGACTGCAATATTTAATACTTAATATTGTTTTTTTTAGTTTTTCTAAATTTTGAACTTTATCAGCTGAAATTTCAAAATTGACCTTTTTATATCTATTGATTGCATTGTTATTGTAAATTAAATTATGGTTAATAAGTTTATAATAATTAATTAATTTTATTGGATTAGAGAAATTTTTTTTTATCATTGATCATTATGAAAACATTTAATTTTAAATATAAGATTATAGGACAGATATTATTTGTCATTATATTTTTGTCCACAACACCTGCAAATTCTTTGGATAAGTATAATAGTGGAAATAGTCTATCAGATTACTTTTCAGGTTTATTACTCTTAAATGATAATCAGTACGAAAATTCCCTTAAATATTTAAAAAGATTAAATGGACTTGAAAGTAGTCATATAAATTTTTCAACCAAATATTTATATTCTTTAGTAAATTCTGGAAAATTAAAGGAGGCATTCAATTATTCCAGAAAACTTGAAAGACAAAAATTGGGTAGTTTCGAAAGCTATCTGATTTCAGGAATATTTCACCTTAAAAACTCCAAAAAGGATTTAGCTACGAAATATTTTCTAAAGGCAAAGAATAAAAATTCTAGATTAATTCTTAAAAAATATATTTCAAATTCTTTATACAATTGGTCCAGTTTAACAAACTTAAATCAGTCAACTATAGACTTAAACAAGTTAGATAAGAGGTTTGAAAATCTTAAGAAAATACAAAATGTTTTTTTAAAATGTTATTTTAGTAGTTCAAATACAGAAAATCTATTTTCTAAAATAACATTAAATGAGAGCACAGATTTTTCTAGGTATAATTATTTTTATGCTTCTTTCGTAGCTTCAACTGGAGATATTAAAAAAGCAAAAGAAATTGTAAACTCAGCGCTCAAACTTTATCCAAGAAATCTACTTCTTAATCAATACAAAATCGATTTAAATTATAATAAAAATATTTTAGCGTTTAATTGTAAAAAGAAAGAGCATGTTATAGCTGAAATTTTATATATCACAGCTAATGCTCTATCTTCCCAATCAATGTATTCTTTATCAAATTTTTATTTAAATTTAGCAAAATACCTGAATAAAGATTTTCATTCATACGATACGCTAATAGCAGAAAATTTTTACAAAACAAAAAATTTTAAAAAAGCAGAAAAAATTTATAATAATTTAAGTAAAAATGGTGAGGCTTACCATTGGTATTCATCCAAACAATTAGCAAGAATTTTTATTCAAAAGGAGGATAAAAATAGAGCATTAAAGTTATTAAAAAAATCATACAATAATTTACTTAATAGAGAAATCTATGAAACTTTTGATTATGCAGAATTTTTGAAAAATAATGAAAAATTTGAAGAGTCTATAACCTTTTACACTAAAATAATTAATCAAATTAAAAAAGAACATCCTTTATACGCAGAAGCAACGGATGGAAGAGGAGTAGCTTATGAAAGAATCGGCGAGTGGGATAAAGCAGAAAAAGATTTATTATCATCATTAAAGGTTAATCCAAATCAAGCTTACGTAATAAATTATTTAGCGTATTCATGGATAGAGAAAGGTGTAAAAATAAATAAATCTTTAAGTATGTTGGAAAAAGCTAACAAGCTAAGATCAAACGACCCATATATAACAGACTCACTTGGCTGGGCATTATTTAAACTCAAAAGATATAAAGAGGCCAAAGATTATCTTCAACTAGCAGTAAGATTAATGCCAGCCGATCCAATTGTTAATGATCATTACGGAGATGTATTATGGAAAAACGGAGATGAAATTCAAGCAAGGTACTATTGGGAATATGTTTTGAAACTTGAGCAAACTGAAGATGATCTTAAGAAATCTATAGAAGAGAAATTAATAAAAGGCTTGTAATACATGATATTAAAGTCTTATTCAAAGCTCAACTTAACTCTCAATGTAAATTTTAAATTAAGAAATGGATTACATGAAATTCAGTCTTTGTATTGTTGGTTAAATTTATGTGATAAAATTAATATAAAAATACTTAAAAAAAAAAAGGATAAGATCAATTTTAAAGGACCTTTTGCAAAATTAGTTAAATATGAAAATAATACAGTTAGTAAACTTCTTCATAAACTAAGAGAATTAAATATGATTAATGATTTTTACTCAATTGAAATCATAAAAAATATACCTGTATTTGGAGGACTGGGTGGTGGAACTAGTAATGCTGCTTTTATACTTCAGTACTTATTAAAAAATAAAGCAGATAACACTTTGCTCAAAAAATTTGAAAATATAATTGGGTCTGATTTTAAACTTTTTTTTGAAAAACAAGGGTTTTTAAAAGATCTACGAACAGTTATTAAATTTAAAAAAAATCAAAAATTTTATTTTTTATTAATTAAACCTAATATAAAATGTTCTACAAAAGAGATATATTCAAAAGTTATAAAATTTTCTAAAAAAGAAAAATTTAGTAAAAATTTAACAAATTCTAGGAGAGAGTTATTAGATTATTTGTACAAAAGCAAAAATGATTTACAATTTGTTGTTGAAAGAAAATATCCTTTATTTAAAAAATTATTAACAGATATCAAAAATGAGAAAGGGTGCTATTTTTCCAGAATGACAGGATCTGGGTCAGTTTGTTACGGCTTATTTAAGGATCAAAATGTTGCAAAAAAAGCTTTAAATAAATTAAAAAATAAATATCCTAAATTTTGGCTTACACTTGCGAAAACTGTTTAATTCTTGTGATATATGATATATCAGATTTCTTAACATTGGGGCATAGCCAAGCGGTAAGGCAGCGGTTTTTGATACCGCCATCCTAGGTTCGAATCCTAGTGCCCCAGCCAAAAATATATGTTTGATTTAAGTTTCAATTTCATAAAAAAAATTAAAAGAAACTTATTTCCATTTTATAAAAATAAAAAACTTCAATACGTTTTCAATAAACTACAAGATGGATTTCCAAATGAAACTATTGCCGCAAGATTTGTTGGAGGATGTGTGAGGAAGTATTTATCAAATGATGAAATAGACGATATAGATATAGCCACAATATTAGGTTCGAATGAAATAAAAGAAAAATTTAAAAATACAGATTTTAAAGTTGTTGAAACTGGAATGAAGCATGGAACAGTCACACTTGTAAACGATAAATTAAAGCTCGAAATTACAACATTAAGAAAGGACGTTAAAACAGATGGAAGACATGCAGAGGTTGAATACATTAATGATTGGACGACTGACTCTGAAAGAAGAGATTTCACAATCAATGCTATTTATCTTGATATCAATGGAAAAATTTTTGACCCACAAGCAGGCGTTAATGATTTAAGAAATAATAATGTAAAATTTATCGGCGATCCTCAGAAAAGGATTGAAGAAGATTATTTACGAATAATTAGGTTTATTAGATTTAAAATCATGTACGATAGCAAAGTCGAACCAACTACTTATAAAGCAATCAAATTAAATTTGGATGGAATTAAAAAAATTTCAAAAGAAAGAGTTTTGTTAGAATTATATAAAATATTAGATATAAAAAATTTTATTACATTAAACGAAAGTATGGAATTAAAAGAAATTTTCATTCAAATCTTTCCAGAATTTGAAAATCTCAGCCGTCTCGATAGGTTGAAAAAAATTTATGATTATTCCCATCTAAACAGAAATCTTTTGTTAGCAGGTCTTCTTATAGATAACAAAAATAATCATGAGTATTTTGGACATAAATACAATATTTCTAACAGTGTAAGAAATAAACTAAATTTATTTGCAAAAAACTTAATATTTATAAATGAAAACAAAGACTTCTTTAATAAAGATTTGGAAAAAAACATTTATCTTTATGGAAAGAGTCATTTAACTGATTTAAATATTTTAGCTTTCGTGATTAATAAGAAAACTAAATTAAAAGAATTTTTTGAAAAATTTAAAAAAATACTTAAATGTAAAACTCACAAATTTAATATTGATGGAAAGTATTTAATAGAAAACGGCATGGAGGAAGGAGCTTTGATGGGAAAAGTTTTGAAAGAAGTTGAAGAGGAATGGATTAAAAATAATTTTAATATCTCAAAAAATCAAATACAAAAAATTATTCAATTACATTCCAATTAAACATATTCTACCTCCAATATTTCAAAACTTTTTTCACCGCTAGGGGTGCTCACTGTAACCATTTCACCTTTATCTTTGCCTATTAATGCTTTTCCGATTGGGCTTTTGAAAAATATTTGATTTTTCTTAATATCTGCTTCGTCTTGCCCAACTAATTTGTATAAAATTTTTTTATTTGTTTCAAGATCTTGTAAATTCACTGTAGATCCAAAAATTACTTTTCCATTATTTTCAATTTTAGTAACATCAATTACATTTGCTCGAGCGATTAAATCGTTTATAGCAAGTACTCTGCTTTCAATTAAAGCTTGCTGTTCTTTTGCTGCATGGTATTCAGCATTTTCTTTTAAATCACCATGTGATCTAGCTTCAGCAATTGCCTCAACAACCTTTGGTCTTTGAACATTTTTTAAATTTTCTAATTCTGCTTTTAAATTTTGAAGACCGTTGACTGTTATAGGTTCCTTATCCATAATTATTTCCACTTTGCTTCAGGAGGTAAAGACATCAAAATAGAATCAGTATTACCTCCAGAATTTAAACCAAATTTTGTACCTCTGTCATATAAAAGATTAAATTCAACATATCTGCCTCTTTTTAGCAATTGTTTTTCCTTATCTTTTTTTGTGTATTTTAATTTTTTCTTTCTTTTAATTACTTTATTTGAAATATCAATAAAAGCTAATCCAAGCTCTCTAACAAATTTAAAGTTATTTATCCAATCTTTAGTTTCGTAATCAAAAAAAATTCCACCAATACCTCTAACTTCTTTTCTATGGGGTAGATAAAAATATTCATCACACCATTTTTTAAATTTTTTATAATTTTTTTTATTTTGTAAACAAATTTTTTTAAGATCATTATGAACAATTTGACTTTCCCTTTTATCCTCATGACTTGGGGTTACATCCATCCCTCCACCAAACCATTCTTTTGATGTAACAATAAATCTTGTGTTAAAATGAATAGCAGGAATTTTTGGGTTTTTCATATGAGCAACCACAGAAACACCTGACGCCCAATACTTACCTTTTTTTTCAGCACCAAGTATATTGGACCTAAATTTTCTTGGAAATATGCCTGAGACAGTTGACTTGTTAACTCCAACTTTATCAAAAATCTTTCCATTAGTTAATAAATAAGAAGTTCCACCACCTTCTCTGATTTTTTTTTTATACCAATTCCTTTTGGTAAATTTTAATTTATTACTTTCTAAGATTTCAAAAGATTTACATATTTGAATTTGCAGGTACGAGAACCAACTATCAGCCATTTTTTTTTTATAATCAGATGAAACCATTATTTCAGTAAGTTATTTTGCCTAAGTGCTTCAGCAGAAATTATAGCTACGGTTATAGCAACATTAAGTGATCTAGTTTTTTTATTAATTGGAACTTTCACTTTATTTTTTATTGTTTTATGTAAATTTTCTGGTACCCCAGCACTTTCTCTACCGAATAACAGAATATCATTCTTTTTAAAATTAAATTTATGATAGTTTTTTTTAGCCTTAGTTGTCATAAGCACGATTCTTTTTTTTTTATTCTTGCTTAAAAATTTATCATAATCGTCATACCTGAATATTCTACTAAATCCCAAATAATCCATCACGACTCTTCTAAATCTTGCGTCATGTAGATCAAATCCACAAGGTTCAATGATGTGAATTTTAAGGTTCAAACAGGCGCTCAATCTAATTATGGCAGCTGTATTTTGAGGTATATCCGGTTTATATAGAGCTATGTGCATTATTATTGCTTAATTTATGTGTCATTCTGACCCTAGAGTATTTAAAAACATAGTTTAAATAAATATATACATTATAAACGCAAACATTAATGAGCAAAGAAGAAAAAAAAGTTAATCGAAGAGATTTTCTATTTACAGCTAGTTATACCATTGGAGCAGTTGGAGTTGGCGCAGTGATTTGGCCAATGATTGACCAAATGAATCCAGATAAAGCACAACAAGCTTTAGCAACTACAGAAGTTGACATTAGTGGTATAGAACCTGGCAAATCTATTACCGTTTTATGGAGAGGAAAGCCAATATTTATAAAAAAAAGAACTTCAGAGGAAATAGCTGAGGCCAGAGCAGTAAAATTGGACGATTTGCCTGATCCTCAAAAAGATGAGGATAGAGTAAAAGATGGAAAAGATGAGTGGTTAGTCATGCTAGGAGTATGTACACACCTTGGATGTGTGCCTTTAAAAGATAAAGGAGATTTTAATGGTTGGTTTTGTCCTTGCCATGGATCGCATTACGATGTATCAGGCAGAATAAGAAAAGGACCAGCTCCAACAAATATGGAAATACCAAAGTTTGAATTTGTTGATAGCAATACAATTAAAATTGGATAAATATTTATGAGTGAGCAAGAATATGTACCAAAATCTAAAGCAGGAAAATGGTTTAATGACCGTTTACCTTTGCTTACGCTTGGAGCACATCTAACAGATTATCCAACTCCCAAAAATTTAAATTATTGGTGGACCTTTGGTGGAATTTTAACTTTTTGTTTGATCACTCAAATAGTTACAGGAATTGTTTTAGCAATGCATTACGTTGCTCACGCAGACTTAGCTTTTGCAAGTGTGGAACACATAATGAGAGATGTAAATTATGGTTGGCTTATAAGATACATTCATAGCAATGGCGCGTCTATGTTTTTCCTAGCAGTTTACATACACATTTTTAGATCTTTATTTTATGGATCATATAAATCACCAAGAGAGGTAATTTGGATAATTGGTCTTATGATTTATTTATTAATGATGGCAGCAGCTTTCATGGGTTACGTTTTGCCTTGGGGTCAAATGAGCTTCTGGGGTGCTACAGTAATAACGAACTTATTTAGTGCAATACCTTTAGTCGGAGATAGTATAACAACTTGGTTATGGGGAGCATATTCTGTAGATAATCCAACACTAAACAGATTCTTTAGTTTGCATTATTTAATCCCGTTTTTGATTTTAGGATTAGTAGTTTTACACATTTGGGCTTTACACGTTCCAGGAAATAATAACCCGGTAGGAATTGACATAAAGAAACCGTCTAAAGATACAGTGCCATTCCATCCTTATATAACAATTAAAGACGCTTTCGCGCTATTAGTATTTATGATCATATTTGCCGGATTTGTATTCTTCACTCCTAATGTTTTAGGTCACTCAGATAATTATATACCTGCCAATCCGTTAGTTACACCTGCTCACATTGTGCCTGAATGGTATTTGTTACCATTTTACGCAATTTTGAGATCTGTCCCTGATAAATTAGGCGGGGTAATTTTAATGTTCAGTGCAATTTTTATTTTATTTGTTTTACCTTGGTTAGATACATCAAAAGTTAGATCGGCTGTTTTTAGACCGATTTATAGACAGTTCTTTTGGATATTAGTGATAGACGTTCTAATGCTTGGTTATGTTGGTGCGATGCCAGCTGAGGGAATTTACTTAGTATTAGCTAGAGTGGGAACTATTTACTACTTCTTACATTTTATAGTAGTTATGCCTGTTGTCGGTTATTTAGAAAAAACAGATCCAATACCTATGAGCATTTCCGAGCCGGTATTAAACGGAGGAGCAGAACCATCTTTAGCTAGGAAGGCTAATGATAAAGTTTAATTTAAAACTAATCGTTTTATCTTTTCTGTTACTTATTTCACTCAAACCACTACAAAGCGCTGAAATGGCTGATCCAATCAAAGTGGATTGGAGTTTTAAAGGTTTAACAGGAACTTTTGATAGAGCATCACTACAAAGGGGTTTTCAAGTTTATAAAGAAGTCTGTGCATCCTGTCATTCAATGCAATATTTAAGTTATAGAAATCTAGGAGAACCTGGCGGACCTGAGTTTTCAGAACAAGAAGTAAAAGCTATTGCCTCTAGTTTCGAAATAGAAGATGGTCCAGACTCTCAAGGAGAAATGTTTACTCGACCAGGAAAACCTTCAGATAAATTTAAAAGTCCATACCCTAATGTTCAGGCTGCAACAGCTGCTAATGGCGGAGCATACCCGCCTGATATGTCAGTTTTAGTTAAAGCAAGAAAAGGAGGAGCTAATTACATATATTCAGTTCTTGTCGGTTACGAAGACCCTCCACCTGGTGTAACTCTTGATGACGGTGTTTATTATAATAAATATATGGCCGGCAATAAGATCAAAATGCCAAATAATTTAATGGATGGCCTAGTTGAATATGCAGATGGTACCGAGTCTACAGTTGACCAAATGGCTAAAGATGTAACGACTTTTTTAGCTTGGGCTGCTGAACCTGAACTCGAACAAAGACATAAAACGGGTGTTAAAGTAATTATCTATTTAGTGCTATTAACAACTTTAGTTTATCTAAGTATGAAGAAAATTTGGTCACGGGTTGACACGGAAGTATAAAACATCTCCATCTTTTACAATATAATCTTTTCCTTCAATCCTTAGCTTTCCATTCTCTTTGCATTTTTCAGCACTTCCAAATTTTATAAAATCCTCGCATGTTACAGCCTCAGCTCGAATAAAGTTTTTTTCAAAATCAGTGTGAATCACGCTTGCTGCTTTTGGGGCTAGAGTATTTTTTTCTACAGTCCAAGCTCTACTTTCCTCAGGACCTGAGGTAAAAAATGTATCGAGATTCAAGAGGTCATAACCTTCTTTAATTAACTGATTAAGACCAGTTTTATTTAATCCTATCTCTTTCATAAAGGTTTCCCTTTCATTGTTATCTAATCCCATAATTTGATCCTCAATGTCAGCACAGATAGTCACAATTTTTTCATTAGAATATTTTTTTTTAATACTCTCAGTAAAAATATTACCTTTCGCAAGGCTTTCCTCGTCTACATTACATACAATTATTTTTGGTTTTATAGTTAATAAACCTAATGTAGTTAAAAATTTTTTTTCATTATCATTTTCTATAGTTACCTCTTTACCGTCATTTAATTGTTTCAATTTTTCCTCAAGTATTTTTACTTCCTTTTCTTGAAGTAATTTTTTTTTACCCTTTTCAAGTTTCTTTTGAACAATATCTAGATCAGAGAGAATTATTTCAGTTTTAATTGTCTCAAGATCCTCAGCTGGATCAATTTTAGAGTTGACGTGAGTAATTTTATCTGAGTCGAAACATCTTACTAAGTGAATAATTGCGTCTACTTCTCTGATATGAGATAAAAATTTATTACCTAATCCCTCACCTTTTGATGCTCCTTTAACTAATCCAGCAATATCTACGAAAGTTATATTTGTATAAATTTTTTTTTTAGAATTTGATAAATTGCTTAATTTATCAAGTCTTTCATCAATTACATCAACTATCCCAATATTTGGATCTATAGTGCAGAAAGGGAAATTGGCTGCCTCTGCATTTTTAGAAGCTGTTAAAGCATTAAATAAAGTAGACTTTCCAACATTGGGAAGCCCAACTATACCACATTTAAATCCCATTAAGGTCTTGATTAACTTTACTAGAGAAGAGGTCTATTTTTTTTTCAATTAATGTGGGCAATTGTTTTACTATGTTTTCCGTAATCTCAGTAATTTTTTCTTCTTCATCTTCTTTGAAATCTTCAAGAACGTGATTGTTCACCTTTTTCTTTTGTTTAGGATGACCAATTCCAATTCGCACCCTGGAATAATCCTTACCTATAAATTTATCGATGGACTCTATGCCGTTATGTCCAGCACTTCCTCCCCCGAATTTAGCTTTAATTTTTCCAAAATCTATATCCATATCATCATGAAACACAAAAACATCCTTCGCATCAATTTTAAAATAATCGATCAACTCTTTTATCGCTGTCCCAGAGTTATTCATAAAAGTTAATGGTTTAATTGCGTAGATTTTTTTTTCATCAATATTGCCGGTTGTCAATAAACCTTTAAATTTAGGTTTTTGTTTAGAAAGTTTAAAATGAGCGTTTATAGCGTCTATAATTTTGAAACCAATGTTGTGTCTGGTATTAGTATAGTTGGATCCAGGATTTCCTAATCCGACAAGTAAAAGCATATTAATTATTTCTTTTCAGCAGGTTTTTTTTCAGCAGGTTTTTTATCTTCAGGTTTTTTATCAGCACCTTCTTTAGCTTTATCATCTTTTTTAGTTCCGTCTCCCTCTTTAGCAGCTGCTTCAGATCCTTCAGCAGGCACCTCACCTTCTGCTCCTTCTGCTGGCGTTTCCTCAGCAGGTTTTTCTGGCTCCTTAATAACTGTTGGAGCGGCTACTGTAGCTACAACGAAATCACGATCAGTAATAGTTGGAACAACGTTTTCGGGAAGTTTAACCGATGATATTTTAATACTTGTTCCAATGTCTGTACCAACTAAATCAACAATAATCTCATCAGGGATACTTTCTGCAGGGCATTTAAGTTCTACTTTTCTTCTCACTATATTTAACACTCCTCCTCTTTTTAAACCTGGAGAGTCAGGGTGATTAATAAATTTTACTGGAATTTCTAAAATAATTTTTTTACCTGACACTATTCTCATAAAATCAATGTGAATAGGTTCTTCAGATACTACATTGAATGCAACATCTCTTGGAATAACTTTTTCTTTTTTTCCATCAATATCTAATTCTAAAACTTTAGATAAAAATGTATCCGAATTAATTATATTTTTAATTTCTTTTAATTGTATAGAAATATTTTGATTAGGGTTTTTTCCTCCATACAAAATTGCTGGAATAAACCCTTCTGATCTGAGTTTATTATTTGATCCAGAAGAGGTACTGTCTCTTTTTATTGCTTTTAAATTACTCATAATTTTATTGAAGAGGGTGTATAACCCATGATCTTAATCAAAACAAGTATTAATTAAATAAATCAGATACCGAATTTGAATTTGCGATCCTTTTAATTGCCTCTGACATTAATGAAGATATTGATAAAACCTCAATTTTAGTATTATTATTAATTTTTTTACTATTATCTATAGTGTCTGTTACTACAAGTTTCTTAATTTTTGAATTTTTGATTTTTTTTGCCGCATCTCCGCTTAAAACACCATGAGTAATAAATACATAAACTTCATTTGCTCCACTTTTAAGTAAAGCATTAACAGCATTAATTATTGTTCCTCCACTATCAATTATATCATCAACAATTATACATGTTTTATTTTTAACATTTCCTAAAATATTCATTACTTCAGACTTACCGGGAGCAGGTCTTCTTTTATCTATAATTGCAAGATCAGCTTTTATTCTATTGGCTAGATCTCTGGTTCTCGCGACACCCCCAACATCTGGAGAAACACATATGAGTTTTTTATTACTCAACTTTTTTTTAATATATTTTGCAAATAGTGGTGCGGTATATAAATTATCTACAGGCATATCAAAGAAGCCTTGAATTTGACCAGCATGCAAGTCTACAGTAACAACTCTGGTTGCGCCTGCATTTGTTATTAAGTTTGCCATCACTTTGGCTGAAATGGAAGTTCTTGGCGCTACTTTACGATCTTGTCTCGCATAACCAAAATAAGGAATTACAGCTGTTATAGTTTTAGCTGAGGATCTCTTTAATGCATCAATTACTAAAAGTAATTCCATTAAGTTATCATTAGCAGGATTAGAGGTAGATTGAATTACGAATACACTATTTCCCCTAATGTTTTCATTAATCTCAATATAAATTTCTCCGTCAGCAAATCTTCTTATATTGGTATTGATTAATCTAAGTTTTAAGTTTTTAGCAATACTTTTACTTAGTTTAAGATTACTTGTTCCAGATAAGATTTTCATGAAAAGCCACTACTTATACAATTATTTCTTAATTATTTCAAATTAATTAACTAACTTAAACTAACAGCAGATATGCATCTTCCATAATCATTATGCTTTAATTTGCAAGATCTTCTGTAACTGAAAAAATGAGTTTTTTCTTTGAATGTATCATAATTTACGTGGTCGATATTAATTTTATGAGCCAAAAGTTTGTCTTCAACAAACTTCCTTAAATTAAATAATTTTTTAAACTTATTTTTTTTCGTGAAATATTTCTTATTTTTATGTGTTTTATTTATAAATTTTATATAGAAAGACTTATCAACTTCATAACTTTTAGCTCCAATACATGGCCCAATACTTGCGTAAATTTTATTTTCTGAATTTATCTTTTTTATTTTGGAAACTGTCTTTTTAATAATGTCTGACAAAGCTCCTTTCCATCCTGCATGTATACATGCAACTATTTCATTATTAACATCATATAATAGTATCGGGACACAATCTGCAGTTAAAACTCCTAGCGCGATTTTTCTCATTTTTGTAATGATAGCGTCAGCAATAATCTTTTTTTTATAATTATTCTTTTTAATTTCAATCACTCTAGCACTATGAGTTTGATGCATTAAAACTAAATTACTGAATTTAACATTCATTTTTTTTGCAACATAATTTAAGTTTTTTCTAACATCTTTTCTTGTATCCCTCGAACCTTTGCCGCAGTTTAAACTTTTGTAAATACCTCTAGAAAATCCATTTCTTCTAGAAAAAAAACAATGTCTCATTCCTTTGTGTTTTTTAAGTTTCCTCGAATAAAACATCACTTAAATCCTACAATTTTAAAATCTATTAAATTATGTGCCACAACTACCTTAAATAAATTTCCCATAGAATTTTCGCTGATCAATCTTTTTAATCGCATATAAAGATTTGTTTGTTCGCTAAATTTCATCCTTTTTGCAATTCCATTAGCTCTATCCAGAATTCCCATATTTTTTAAAAACCTCTCTTGATAAATAGTATTTTCAGTTTTTAAATTATTTTTAATGAAAAACTCATTGAGAAGTTCAAAATTTACGTGTGAGGTAATATCAGCTTTGCCTAAATTATTTAGCAGCTTGTTTTTTTTATGTTTAATTACTGATTGTAAAGTATTTTGGTTATTTGATTTTAAATAACCATAATCAATTAATAAAATACAACCATCTAATTTCAAAATTTTTTTACATATTTTATCGAGAACTTGGTAAGCTAATTTAGGAAATTCGATAAAATTTAAATTTTTTATAGTTTTATACTTTTTAATCCTTATGACATCCGAGTTAGTTGCCTTTTTATAGACCTCTTTGATTTTGAGGTTTTTATCTAACTTGTAATTTTTTTCAAATAAAGAATTTTTAATTTTTTTAAATTGTTTAATTGGTATTGCATCAAGGAATTCGTTTCCAAAAAAAATTACAGGCCCTTTTTTTATATGGTCAAAATTATTTATCCATTTAACACTCTCATCTAAAATATCTTTTTTTTGAATATTTTTTAAATATTTGCTTATTTCATATAAATAAATTTTTTTTACAGAGTTAAACTCTGGAAATTTTTTGAATGTTTCTAGGAGTATTTTTGTTAAACTTCCATCTCCAGGTCCAAGTTCTACAATATTGAAAATATTTGGTTTGCCGAAAGTTTCCCAAGTAGATATCATCCATATAGCGATCATTTCAGAGAATAATCTAGAAATTTTAGGAGACGTTATAAAATCACCTCTACCTCCAAATGGTTGCCTAGATGAGTAGTAGCCAAATTTTTTATCATAAAGTACGTTTTTAAAAAATTTATCAACTGGTAAAGTTTTTGATTTTTTAAAAAATTTAATATTTGATTTCATTTTTTCTACGTAAAGTTTTTATTATTATGAAACCACCTAAGATCATAAAGAAACTCAATAATGTACCCATGCTAAATAAATTAAGTATATAACCTATTTGTTTATCTGGCTCTCTGAAGAACTCTGAAATAATTCTAAAAACACCATATAAAATTAAAAATAGCGCAGAGGATCTTCCAATATTATACTTTGGCTTGAATAGTAAAATATTTAAAATAAAAAATAAAATCAATCCTTCAAGTAAAGCCTCATAAATTTGGGAGGGGTGTCTCTGAAATTTATCAATAGCAGGAAAAATTACACCCCATGGTACCGAGGTTATTTTGCCCACAAGCTCGCCATTTATAAAGTTTGCTATACGACCTAAAAAAATTCCTAAAGGAGATACACAAGCAATTACATCCAATAGAATAAATGTTTGAATATTTCTTTTATTTGCGAAAAGGTGTGTACCTATAATGACTCCAATCAAAGCTCCGTGAAAAGACATTCCACCTTCCCAAATTTTGAAAATTTCTAAAGGATTAGAGATATAATAATTAAGGTTATAAAAAATAACATATCCAAATCGACCACCAATTATAATTGAGACAATTAAGTATGTAATAAGGTCGTCAAAGTCTCTTAAAGTAAACTTATTTTTAATGTCTTGTAAAATACGAATAATTATTCTTTTTCCTAACCACCAACCTAAAATTATTCCAAAAATATAAGCTAATGAATACCATCTTATTGAAATGATCCCAAAATCAAATAAAACAGGGTCTAAATTGTGGGTGTACATGATTTCTTATATCATATTTGAAATTAAGATTGTCATCAAATATGATAAGTTATGAGTAATTCAGAAAAAATAATTAAATCACTATCTAGTTTAATTGAAAATGGAATTTTAACCTCAAAAGATATTCAAAAAGAAATTTCAAATGAACTTAAATTTAAAAAAGATAAACTAATAAATAATCTAGATTTAGTTTCCCGCCAAGAATTTGAAGTATTAAAAAAAATTGTTCAAAAACAAGACTCAATAATAAAAAAATTACAAAAAAATAAAAAAATTAAAAAGGTAAAGAGATCTTGACTTGCAATCCATTAAATTTACTTTTTCCGAGTTGAATATTTCCACCATGAGAATTGATTATATCTTCAACTATAGCTAAGCCTAAACCAACTCCAGACTGATTTAAACTCCTACTTTTGTCTAGTCTAAAAAAAGGTTTAAAAACATTTTTATATTGATCTTCTGGAATACCAGGACCGTCGTCCTCGAAAATTATCAATACTCTTTTATTTCCTTTTTGAATATTAATATTTACTTTTTTACCATATGTTAAACCATTACTTATTATATTCTCAAAAGATCTTGTGAGCGCTATTGGTCTACCTTTTAATTCTATTAAATCTTTATTATTAAAAAAAAATATATTTTTGTTATTTAATTTACCCACTATTGAATGCATAATTTTGTTTAAATTTATTTTAGTGGTATTTTCTTGAGCTTGCGTTTTAGCGAATTGTAAATAATCATTTAACATTTTTTCCATCTCATTAATATCTTTTGACATTTTTTCAGAAACCTCTTTCTGTTTCAACATTGCTAATTGTAGTTTAAGCCGAGTTAAAGGAGTTCGTAAATCATGACTGATTCCAGAAAGCATTTCAGCTCTTTGATTGAGATGACGATTAATCCTTTTTGCCATACGATCAAACTCGAATGCTGCTTTTCTTATCTCTTGTGAACCTGAAGCTCTAAAATCATTCACATAATCTCCTTTACCAAATCTTTCAGCAGCTTTAGCTAATTTTACAAGAGGTTTTGTTTGATTTTTCAAAAATATTAAAGCGATAATGATTAGAACTAAAGAAGGAAGCGTAGTCCAAAGTACAAATAATCTTACTGAGGAAGTTGAAACCATTTCTTTTGGAACCAAAAATTCTATTACTTCATCACCTGAGCGTATCTTAATCTCCACTGCATTTTTAAATTTTGATGTATTAAACCAATAATTATTATTCCCAAAAATCGACTTAAGTTCTCGCCTTAAAGATCTATCCATGGGACTAAATTTTCTCTCTCCGCTGTATTGAGGAAAATCATCCTTATTAATACCAATTTCAAAATTAAAATTATTTTTATAACTATCAGTAAAAAAATCTAAATTTTTTTTATCATTTTGATAAACCTCTTCGATAGTTTTTAATTGAGCGACAAGAGATCTAGTAATATTTTTATTAGCTTTTATCCAAACACTATCGTAAAACACTATTGTAATGATTATTTGTAAAATTATTGTTGGTGCTGCAACTATAATTAAAGCTCTGTAAAAAAGTCTTTTTGGTAATATAAATTTTATAAAATTATTCAATCCAGAGAACATAACCAGACCCCCTTATTGTTTGAAGATATTTCGGATTTTTTGGATTAATTTCCAGTTTTTGTCTTAGTCTTGTGATCATTACGTCAATAGACCTTTCTTGACTAATACCAGAGATTTTACCAATTTCTTCTCTTGAAAAAGTTTTTCCAGGATTAGCTAGCATTTCGATTAAAACTTTTTTTTCAGAATTATTAATTTTTTTTTGTTGTTTGTTTAATTCAATAGTCATTTTATTCAAATTTATCTCGGCTGTTCCAACTAGATGCTTGGTTTTTAAATCGATTTTATTATTTTTATCTATTATATTCTTTATTCTCAACAATAGCTCTTTTGGTTCAAAGGGTTTACTAATGTAGTCATCAGCACCAAGCTCCAATCCTTTTATCCTATTTTCAACTTCCCCTTTAGCTGTGAGAAGCACAATGGGTACTTTCATTAATTTTTTAATTTCTTTAGTTAATTCATAACCGTTTTGACCTGGCATCATCACATCTAAAATAATTATATCAAATTTAAAATAATTTAGCTTATCTTTTGCCTGGCTAGCATTCTCTGCAGTTGTAACAACGTAACTATTTTCGGTTAAATAATCTTTTAAAAGATTACGTATCCTGTCGTCATCATCTACAATTAAAATATGATTTTTATTATTTTCCATCAATTATCTTTTTTAAAACATCTTTAAATTTAATAACAGAGTCAGAGCTTGAATTTTTAAGTGCATTAAATATTCTTTTTTTTTGAGAATTATAAACTGTTTCAAAAAAAGTTTTTCCCTCTTTATCTAAAAATAAATTTTTTTTTCTTGTATCAGTCTCATCTTGTACCTGTTTTATCATTTTTGCATTAATAAGATCCCTCAAAACTCTGTTTAAACTTTGTTTAGTGACTTTTAATCTAAATATTAACTCTCCTAAATTTATTCCAGGATTTCTCTCTATAAGATTTAATGCTCTGAGGTGCGCAGGACCAAAAAATTTTTTTGACAAAATGTCTTTTGGATCAGAAAATGTTTCTCGGTAGGCATAATAAAGAAGTTGAATAAACTCTTTGATTTGTTCATCTTTTAGATACAGTAAATCTTTCATATTGGTAAGTTATATTGACTTATCAAGTTTTTGAATATACTTTTTTATATTAAAAAAATCTATATATTTACATTTAATGGAAAGCATACCTTACGACAAACGTTCAGGAAAAATTTGGTTTAACGGTAAAGCCGTTGACTGGAAAGATGCAAATATTCACATTCTTAACCATGGATTACATTATGCGAGTTGTGTTTTTGAAGGAGAAAGAGTTTATGACGGTGAAATATTTAAATTAGAGGAACATACTGAGAGACTTTTTCATTCTGCCAAAAGAATGGGTATTACAGTTCCTTACTCTCAAGCGGAGATCAACTCAGCTAGTAAAAATATAGTTAATATTCAAAAAGTTCAAAATGGATACGTAAGACCTTTGATTTGGCGAGGAAGTGAAATGATGGCCATATCAGCACAAAAAAATAAAATTCATGTTGCAATCGCAACTTGGGAGTGGGGGTCATATTTTGATCCAAAATTAAAACTGAATGGAATTAAATTAAATATTTCAAATTGGAGAAGACCAGCACCAAATACGATACCTTGGGATACAAAAGCTGCAGGTTTATATATGATTTGTACTTTATCTAAACACGAAGCAGAAGCTAATGGATTTACAGACTCTTTAATGTTGGATCATGAGGGAAACATTGCAGAAGCAACAGGAGCAAACATATTTTTTAAAACAAAAAACGATGAAATTCACACTCCAATTCCAGATTCTTTTTTAGATGGGATCACAAGAAGAGAAGTAATTAAAATTGCAAAGTCAAAAGGTATCAAGGTAATTGAAAGAAAAATTAAACCTGAAGAAATGAAAGAATTTGTAGGATGTTTTTTAACAGGAACTGCTGCCGAAGTAACACCAGTTTCTCAAATATCCGATTATAACTTTAAAGTGTGTGAATTAATTACAGAACTAAACAAATCCTATCAAGCGTTGGTGAGAAAAAAATCTGCTGCTTAACTTTTTTCGGCAACTATTAAAACAGACCACGCTAATTTTTTAAACAGCCCAACGTTAAATAAAAATTGATCAATATTTTTTAACACATTAAAGGTAATTGAATTTTTTGGTGAAGAATAAAAAGGAAAAAAAACTAAAGTTAAAAAACCATAATATTTAATTTGAATTTTTTTAAAATGAGTATTAATTAAATTAAAGTCATGATTTACAAGAGGGTGTTCATCAAATGACCTCGAATTTGGAGTTAACCTTCTATACAAATTGATAAATGGATTAGTTCCTAAAGGTTCAATAAATAAAAATTTTCCACCAGGTTTTAAAATTCTTTTAATTTCTTTTAAGCATAATTCAATGTTTAAATGATGCAAAATGCCAGTTCCGTAAACTAAATCAAAGGTATTTTCTTCAAATTTAGTTTTCTCACAATTATCGACTAAAAGTTCAATATTAGAGTTTGATGTTGAGATTTTTTTTGCTTTTTCAATTGAGACCTCTGAAATATCAATTCCAGTAATTTTTTTAGGTTTAAAAGTTACTACTTTTTCCAAAGAATTTCCAACTCCACACCCATAATCAAGTAAGTGAGAATTCTTTGAATTCAATTTTAAAAAATCAAAAAAATCTTCATTTGAATTATAAATAGCTTTATAAAAAATATTTTCAAATCTTCCTTTTGTTCTTGATTGAAGATTATTATGAAATTCTTTTTCTCTAATATTTTTTTTCGTTAAACTCATTATCGATCCTTTGTATCTTGATCAATTGCATGATCTATACCTTTTCTTATATAATCATAACCTGTGTAAAGAGTTAAAAAAGCAGATAGCCATAAAAGAATAATACCAACAGTTTGAGCATTATAATCCTGAAAATTGATTATTTTATTTCCACTTTCACCAGTGAGTAGAATAGCAATAGAAACCATTTGAATAAACGTTTTTAGTTTTGATAAACTTGTTACTTGCATTGAAATCTGACCTTTTGCTAAAAATTCTCTCAGACCAGAAATTAAAATTTCTCTTGTTAATATTATTATTGCAGCAATTACCTCATAATTTTTTATAGTTCCATTCATTACAAGCAGAATTAATGCAGCAGCTACAAGTATTTTATCAGCAATAGGGTCTAGCAATTCACCAAGTTTAGACTCTTCCTTAAACATTCTAGCTAGAAGTCCATCAAGGTAATCTGTAAAACTAGCAAGAGCGAATAAAAAAAATGGAATTAAATCGCCAAAAAAACCTGGGATAAAAAAAGTCAAAACAAATATAGGCACAATAATTATACGCCCTATAGTAAGAATATTAGGTATTTTTAATTTCATAATTTATTCGTGAAAGTAATTATATATTTTATTTGCTATACTGTCTTCTATTCCTTCAATAGCCTTTAGATCTTCAAGGCTTGCTGACTCAACCGCTCTAGCTGAACCAAAATGATTCAATAGAGCTCTTTTTCTTTGTTTTCCAATCCCCTGAATTTGATCAAGAAGAGACTTACTTAAATTTTTCTTTCTTTTTGCCCTGTGTGTGCTTATAGCAAATCTATGGGCTTCATCTCTAAGTCTTTGAATAAAAAATAGAAGAGGATCATTTTTATTAAGTATAAACTCTTTATTTTTATAAAAGATTTTCTCTTCACCAGCATTTCTTCTTTTACCTTTAGCGACAGCTAGTACTGGTAAATCATGTAAACCTAGCTCATTTAAGACTTCTCTACTTACCGAATATTGTCCTTTACCTCCATCAATTAAAACCAGATCCGGAAGAGATAATGATCCTGTCCTCTCTTTCACTGCTTTTGAAAATCTTCTAAATAAAACTTCTTTCATCATTCCATAATCATCATTTTTTACTTTCTCGTCCTTGATATTGAATTTTCTATACCTTTTTTTAACAAAACCCTCATTACTAAAGCATATTAGTGCTCCAATAGAGTCTGTTCCTTGAATATGACTATTATCGTAAACTTCTATAAGATCTATATTATTATTAAGTTTAAATTTAGCGGCAAGAGACTCTATTAAATTATTATTCGTATCAGACTGAACTAGTTTTTGTTTTAAAGCTTGTTTTGCATTTTTTTCAGCCAGTTTTGAAATAGATACTTCATTTTTTGCTTTAGCTTTTTTAATTACTATCTGTTTCCTTTCTTTTGAGGAGAATGTTTTTTCGAGAAGTTTTTTCTCGTTAGTTTCTATGTTTGTGAGAATTAAAGCAGGTATAGTTTTGTTTTCATAAAATTGAGGTAAAAAAGATGATAAAATTTCCTCGATTTTATCATCTGTATCATGTTTCGGATAAAATGCTTGGTTGCCCCAGTTCTGTTTAGATCTAAAAAAGAAAACCTGAATACAAGTTTTTCCAGTTTCCTTATAGATACTTATTACATCTGCTTCATTTAAATTTGTTTGGTTAATCTTTTGAGATGTTTGTATTTGGGTTAAAGCTTTTATTCTATCTCTTGCAATAGCTGCTTTTTCGTAATCAAGTTCTTTACTAGACTCTTCCATCTCTTTAGATAAGTTTTTTTGAATCCTTCTTGATTTACCTGAAATAAAATCTATCGCATCATTTACAGTAGATAAATAATCTTTTTCTTGAATATGTCCAACACAGGGTCCAGAGCATCTTTTAATTTGATAAAGAATGCACGGACGGTCTCTATTTTTGAAAACAGTATCATCACAAACCCTTAATTGAAAAATCTTTTGTAAAATTTTAATTGTCCAGTTGGCTGAACCTATTGATGCAAATGGACCAAAATAATAACCTGTTTTTGATTTTTTCCCTCTTAACTTAGTTAGTTGAGGCCATTTATCTTTATTACCAATATATATATATGGAAAAGATTTATCGTCTCTCAATAAAATGTTGTACCGAGGTTTATGTTTTTTAATTAAGTTTGCTTCAAGCAATAAAGCCTCACTTTCATTACTTGTAGTAGTTGTTTCTAAGTTATGTGTGAGAGATAACATTCTTTCAGTTCTTATAGGCAGGTTTGAGTCTGTAACGTAACTTTTTAGCCTGTTCGGAATATTTTTTGCTTTGCCAATATAAAGAATTTCACCTGTAGAGCTTAACATTTTATATACTCCAGGATTTTTTGGAATTAATGGTATTTTATCTTTAATTACTTTTTTTCCTAGTTCTAAACTATTAATCATATTTTAGTCTTTGATACTGCAATACCTACAGATTTGGTTTTTTTTAGTATATCTAGCTTTTCTAATTTTAAACTTATTTTTTTTACAAGTTTGTTTTTAAAAATAATATTAAAAATATTTTCTGCCAAATCCTCAAGTAATTCGTGGTGTGTTGAATTTGTGAGATTTTCAATTTTTTTTACAACTTCTTCATAATTTATAATTGAATTTAAGTCTTTACTGTTTGGAGATACATAAGGATCTGTCAAAATTTCAATATTAAATTTAACCCTCTGCTTCCTTTTTTTCTCAAAATTATGTATTCCGATGAAAATCTTCAAAGTAAGATCTTTGATGATTATTTTTCTTTTGTATTTAAATTTTTCTTTTTTTTTAAATTTTATTATTTTCATTCTTTTGCATTAATTATATCAGGCGTTTGCCATGCCAGTCTTTGCCCACCATCAATATTAATTATTTCTCCAGTTATACTTTTACTTTCAATAAGAAATTTTACCCCATTACAGATATTTTCTAAATCTACTTTTTTTCTTAATATTATCGAGCTCCACTGTTTCTTAAAATGTTTTTCAGATTGTCTTTTGTTTTTTAAAGTAGGACCAGGTGAGATACCATTTACTCTTATATTAGGAGCCAGTTTCATAGCTGAGGTTTTTGTTAAAATTGCTAGAGAAGATTTGCTTAAAGTGTATGAGAAAAAAAAGGGAGTTAGCTTTTCGACTCTTTGATCAATAATATTGATAACACATCCCTCTTTATCTCTCATTAGTTTACTGAAGTTTTTAGTTAGAATAGCAGGCGCTTTTATATTAACATTAATATGCTTTAAAAATGATTTATCAGAGAAATTTTCAAGATTATCGTTTTCAAAAACAGAAGCATTATTAATTAGACAATCTAAACCTTTCATCTTCGTATACGCGTTCTTAACTAAACTATTAGTTTGTTTATAATTATTTAAATCTGCTTTTAATAAATAAGTTTCGGCCCCAAGATTTTCTAGTTCTTTTTTTAATTTTAAAGCACTGTTTTTAGATCTATTGTAATGAATAACAATTTTTGTATCAAAATTTACAAGACTTTTTGCAATTGCAGCGCCTATTCTTGTGGCTCCGCCGGTAATGATTATTTTTTTGGCTTCCATTTTTTTATTGCTTTTTTAGGTTTTGTTCCTGGCATACCCATTGTAGATCTTCCTTTTGGGTAAACCTTGCTTTTTAAATTATATTGAGAAATTTTTGGATTTAAAGTTATTTCAAGTTCACTTGCTTCCAACTTTCTCATTTCATCTCTCAATTTTGCGGCTTCCTCAAATTCCAAGTTTGATGCAGCTTCCTTCATTTTTCTGTTTAATGCTTTTAGATGCTTTTTTAAGTTTCCACCTACGTTTGAACCTTCACTAATTTTTACGTAATCTTTTTCGTAAACAGATTCTAAAATATCACTTATTTCTTTTTTAACTGACTCTGCAGTAATTCCATTTTTTTTATTATATTCTAATTGTTTATTTCTTCTTCTCTCTGTTTCCTTTATAGCTTTATCAATACTTTTTGTGACTTTATCTGCATATAAAATTACTTTACCATCTACATTACGAGCAGCTCTTCCGATTGTTTGTATTAAAGAAGTTTCTGATCTTAAAAAACCTTCTTTATCTGCATCTAATATAGCCACCAAAGCACACTCAGGAATATCTAATCCTTCTCTCAATAAGTTTATACCAACAAGAATATCAAATACTCCCATTCTTAAATCTCTTATTATTTCAATTCTTTCAAGAGTATCTATATCGGAGTGCATGTATCTTACTTTCAGACCATTTTCATGTAGATATTCAGTAAGATCTTCTGCCATTTTTTTTGTGAGAGTTGTGACAAGAACTCTGTAACCTTTTTTTACAATTTCTTTTGCCTCATGCATAAGATCATCCACTTGCGTTTTAGCTGGTCTTACCTCTACTGGGGGATCTATTAAACCCGTAGGTCTAATGATTTGATCAATATGTTTGTTACTGGTTTGTTTAAGTTCCCATGGTCCAGGAGTAGCAGAAACAAATACCGTTTGGGTTCTCATTAAATCCCACTCCTCAAACTTTAAAGGTCTGTTGTCCATACAGGATGGAAGCCTAAATCCATACTCAGCCAACGTACTCTTTCTTGTGCGATCTCCTTTATACATTCCATTCAATTGAGGAACAGTTACGTGACTTTCATCTACAAATATAATTGCGTTATCCGGGAAATATTCAAAAAGAGTAGGCGGAGGTTCTCCAGCTTTTCTTCCAGATAAAAATCTTGAATAATTTTCAATACCTGCACAAGTTCCTGTCGCTTCAATCATTTCTAGATCAAATTTAGTTCTTTCTCTTAGTCGCTGTTCTTCTAAAAGCTTATTATTTTCTCTATGTTTTTTTAAAGTTTCAGCTAATTCAGATTTTATTTGTCTTATAGCTTGTTCGATAGTTGGTTTAGGAGTTATGTAGTGGCTATTAGCGTAAATTTTTATAATAGAGTAATCATTTGTTTTATCACCAGTAAGTGGATCAAATTCTTCAATTTTTTCTAGTTTATTAAAATTAAAACTTACTCTCCAGGCTCTATCCTCCAAATGTGATGGGAAGATTTCTAAATTTTCTCCTCTTACTCTAAAAGTTCCTCTAAAAAAATTTTGATCATTTCTTTTGTACTGTAAATTTATAAAAGCTCTAATTAAATCGTCTCGTTCATACTCATAATTCTTTTTCAAAGTAATTGTCATTTTTGAGTATGCCTCTACAGAACCTAAACCATAAATACATGATACACTTGCAACAATAATTACATCATCTCTTTCCAACAAAGATCTTGTTGCCGAGTGTCTCATACGATCAATTTGCTCATTTATTGAAGCTTCTTTTTCTATATAAGTATCAGATCTAGGAACGTATGCTTCTGGAGTGTAGTAATCGTAATACGAAACAAAATATTCTACAGCATTATCTGGGAAAAAACTTTTAAACTCTCCGTACAACTGAGCAGCTAAAGTTTTATTTGGCGCTAGAATTAGAGCTGGCCTATTAGCCTTTTCTATAACTTTTGCCATTGTAAAAGTTTTACCCGATCCAGTAACCCCTAAAAGCACTTGTTCTTGTTTGTTATCTTTTAAGTTTTTTAATATTTGCTTTATAGCCTCTGGTTGGTCACCGCTAGGTTGAAAATCACTTTTTATTTTAAAGTTAATACCTCCCTCTAACTTCTTAATTTTTTTTGAGTTATTAACTTCTAGATCAGCCAATTTTTCTTGATAAGTATTTTGCATTTTGTGTTAATAATAAATTAATTATATTATAAATTTCAATGAGCATAGTTTCCAATAGTTTAAAACGTATAAAACCGTCGCCTACAATAGCAGTTACCTCAAAAGCTAGAGAAATGAGAGCTGCCGGAAAGGATGTTATAGGTTTAGGGGCTGGAGAACCTGATTTTGACACTCCAGATAATATTAAAGAAGCAGCAATAGAAGCGATTAGAAAAGGCGATACAAAATATACTGCAGTGGATGGAACCCCAGCGTTAAAAAAAGCTATCCAAGCAAAATTTTCTAGAGAAAATGATTTATCATATGAGCTTGATCAAATTTCAGTTGGAACTGGTGGAAAGCAAGTTTTATATAACGCTTTTATGGCAACCATAAATAAAGGTGACGAGGTAATTATTCCAGCTCCTTATTGGGTTTCTTATCCTGACATTGTTTTGTTAGCTGGGGGAAAGCCCAAAATAATTAAATGTGATGAAAAAAATAATTTTAAATTAACACCGGAAAAATTAACAAAAGCAGTTTCAAAGAAAACAAAGTGGATAATTATAAACTCTCCATCTAATCCTACAGGCTCTGGCTATACTAAAGATGAGATAGTAGCTTTATCAAAGATTTTAGTAAAATATAAAAATTTATATATTTTAAGTGACGATATTTACGAACATATTACTTATGACGGTTTTAAATTTTTTACAATTGCCCAAATTGAAAAATTAAAAAGCAGAACTTTAACTATGAATGGAGTGAGTAAATCTTACTCAATGACTGGCTGGAGAATAGGTTATGCTGCTGGCCCAAAAGAAATTATTAAAGCGATGGCTAAAATTCAATCTCAATCAACTAGTAATCCCACATCTATAAGTCAAGCAGCTGCAGTAGAAGCTTTGAACGGAACGCAAGACTTTATTTTAGAAAGATCAAATTCTTTTAAAGAAAGAAGAAATTTTGTTGTTGATAGTTTAAATAACATAAAAGGTATAAGCTGTTTAAGTCCTGAAGGAGCTTTTTATGTTTTTCCTAATTGCAAAAAATTATTGAACAACAAAACTAAACTAAAAACTGATAAAGACTTTGTGGAAAAGTTGTTGGAAAAAGCCGAGGTAGCTGTAGTACAAGGTTCTGCTTTTGGTTTAGAAGGTTACTTTAGAATATCTTATGCCACGTCAATGGATAATTTAAAGAAAGCAATGGAAAGAATTAAATCTTTTTGTGATAGCCTTAATTAGACTCAGATAAATATTTTTCAGCTTCAAGTGCAGACATACAGCCCATACCAGCAGCTGTAACAGCTTGTCTGAAAATTTTGTCTTTTACATCACCCGCCGCAAATACTCCTGGAATATTTGTAGCCGTCGAGTCAGGTTGAGTTATGAGGTATCCTTCTTTATCCATTTTTAATTGATCTTTGAACAAAGATGTAGCTGGATCATGACCTATAGCAATAAATAAACCGTCAACTTTAAGATCTTTAACTTTATTATCTTTTACATTTTTAATTTTTAATGCATTCACAGTTTTAGGCTCTTTTGTACCTAATACGTCTTCAACAACACTGTCCCAAATAATTTCTATTTTTTTGTTTGCTTTTAATTTTGCTTGAAGCATTTTTTCTGCTCTTAATTCATTTCTTCTATGAATTAGATAAACTTTTGAAGCAAACTTAGTTAGAAACATTGCTTCTTCAACAGCTGCGTTTCCTCCGCCAACTACAGCTACATCTTTTTCTTTAAAGAAAAATCCATCGCACGTAGCGCAAGCTGAAACTCCGAACCCCCTAAATTCCTGCTCAGACTTCAAATTTAACCATCTAGCTTGTGCGCCTGTGGAAATTATGAAACTATCTGCAGTGTAAATTTGTCCGCTATCACCAGTTGCTGTGAAAGGTTTTTTCGTTAAATCAACTTTACTTATGTGATCTTGTATCATTTCTGTTCCAACAGCTTCCGCTTGGCCTTTCATTTCATCCATAAGCCAAGGGCCTTGAATCACTTTTGAGTACCCAGGATAATTTTCAACATCTGTAGTAGTTGTTAACTGTCCTCCAGGTTGAGAACCATGAACAAGTATGGGTTTAAGCATAGCTCTAGCCGCATAAATAGCCGCCGTATAACCAGCTGGACCAGATCCAAGAATTAACACTTTTGTATGCTTTGATGATTTATTACTCATAATGTAAAGGTTATATAGTAACTAATGTTAGAATTAAAAGCACTTCTTTTAACGCAAGGTATGCACGGAATGGTAAGCCAAGTTGAAGGATTAGCTAAGGCTCTAGGTCTAAATTATAAACACCAAAAAATTGAATTAAAATCTTTTTGGAATCTTATCCCACCGCGAATCAGTCCAATTTCAGAAAATTTGGTAAAAAATAAATTCGTTTGTGATTGCAAAGTAATTATATCTTGTGGAAGAAAAAGTGTAATACCATCAATAGCATTAAAAAAGAGACTAGGAAATGAAATTTTTAATATTCATATCCAAGATCCAAAAATATCATTCAAACATTTTGATCTTATTGTAAGCCCAGAACACGACAACCTAAAAGGTGAAAATATTATTAATACTACTGGTGCTATTCATTATTTAACTAAGAAAGAAATTATGGATAATTCACATTATTTAGCAATTGAAAAAGATAAGAGGAAAGAACTAGTAGCCTTTATTATTGGTGGACCAAATAAATATTACAAATATTCTGAAAAACAAATTCATGAACTATTTAACAAAGTAAAAACCTTGTTCACTCCAGATAAATTTAAGATTATCGTCATACCTTCTTATCGAACACCTGAAAATATTTTAAAAATGGCCTTTAATACCTTCAATGATGATCATCATGTGGTAAAAACTATTGATAAAAAAGCTTATCTTTCTGCGTTAGCAATTTCTAATTATATTGTTGTTACATGTGACTCTACGTCAATGATTTCAGAGGCCGCAATTACAGGTAAGCCAGTTTATATTGCAATGATGAGGTCGTTTAAGCCTACAGGAAGATTTAAAAAATTTTATTCACAATTAAGAGATTTAGGTATAACAAGAGAATTAGGAAACAGCGTTGAAAATTGGAGTTATAATAAATTAAGTGAGGTAACCAGAATAGCTCCAATTGTAAAAACAAAAATGAAAAAAAATGGAATTATTTAAATCTTTAGAAACTAGAACGAAACTATTTAGAGATCCTTTTAAACATTTTGAAATAAATGAGCCACTAACACAAAACGCTATAGATGAGATTTGTAATGCTGATATTATTGATCCAAGAAAACAAAATTTAAAATACGATGGCACAAGAGCTTTAGACGGCGGAGAAGGTGCTTTTCGAGAAGGAATAAAAGATGGAGGGAAAGCAAAAAAACTTAGATGTTATGTCACTAAAGAAAACTCAAACCAATTTCCTAACTTGACGAAATTTATTGAAGAATTGAGATCACCCGAGGTTTATAAGAAGATAGGTTTATTAATTGGAAAAGATTTGAGAAATTCCTATGTAAGACTAGAAGTAATTAGTGACAGAGAAGGTTTTTGGCTTAAACCACATTGTGATATAAAAGAGAAACTAATGTCTTCAATAGTTTTTGTTAATCTACATAATGAGTCAGAAAATTTAGGGACTGATTTCTATGATGAAAAATTAAATAAAGTTAAAACTGTTCCGTATAAACATAATTACGGATACTTCTTTACTAGTGGACCAAACACTTGGCATGGCATGGAGAAAAAAGAAATTAAAAAAGAAAGACGTTGTATTCAAATAAATTACGTTACTTTTGAAACTGATTGGAAAGTAAAAAGTTAAATATCTTGTAGAGAGGTAACACTGATATTTCTCAATTTTAAAGATTTAATACCTTCTAAACAAACCTTGGCCGTTGACATATTTGTACAATACGGAACTTTATTGGCTAAAGTAGCTCTTCTCAAAGCCAATGCATCACTTAACTGAGTTTCACTATTTCCACCTCCAGTATTAATAACTAAAGCTATCTTTTTAGCATTAAGAACATCAACAATATGTGGTGATCCCTGATTGACTTTATTAATTTTTTTACATTTAATACCATGTTGACTAATGTAATCGGCTGTACCACCGGTCCCACAAAGTTTAAAATCTAATTTAACTAATTGTTTAGCTAATCGTACCCCTTCTTCTTTATGACTATTTTTTAAAGAAATAAAAGCTAAACCCTTTTTAGGAAGAGAGTTGGAGGCTGCGATTTGACTCTTTGCAAAAGCCATCCCAAAATTTCTATCAAAACCCATCACTTCACCTGTAGACTTCATTTCTGGCCCAAGCAAAAGATCACTGTTTGGAAATTTATTGAACGGAAATACTGCTTCTTTAACTGCAAACATGTCTTTAGTTTTACTTTTTAAGTTGAACTTAGTTAATTTTTCACCAGCCATAACTCTTGAGGCTATCTTAGCAAGCGGTAAATTTTTTGCTTTTGAAACAAACGGAACAGTTCTACTAGCCCTTGGGTTTACCTCTATTACATAAATTTTATCATTTTTAATTGCGTATTGAACGTTCATGAAACCTTTAACTTTAAGTGCTAAAGCTAATTTTTTTGTTTGATTTTCAATTTCTTTTATTAAAAAAGGTTTAATTGATACTGGCGGTAAACTACACGCAGAGTCACCCGAGTGAATTCCAGCTTCTTCTATATGTTGCATAATACCGGCTACAAAAACTTTTTTTCCATCCGAAATTGCATCAACATCAACTTCCATTGCATTATCAATGAACTTATCAATTAAGATAGGATTTTTATCAGCAACTTTAAATGCCTCTTTAACAAAATTTTTAAGCTGATTTTTTTCATGAACTATTTCCATAGCTCTGCCGCCTAGTACGTACGAAGGCCTTACCATTAAAGGCAAACCTATTTTATCAGCTATCTTAATTGCTTGAGGAAAAGTTTTCGCTATACCACTCTTAGCTTGATTTAAATTTAACTTATTTAAAAGATTTCTAAATCTGTCTCTATCTTCGGCAAGATCAATCGATGTATACTGTGTACCTAAAATTGGAAGCTTGTTTTCGTGTAAAAATTTTGCAAGTTTGATAGGAGTTTGTCCTCCGAATTGAGTTATTACACCTTTTACATTACCTTTTGATTTCTCTTTTTTAATAATGTTAAAAACATATTCATCAATTAAAGGTTCAAAATATAATCTATCACTTGTATCGTAATCTGTTGATACAGTTTCCGGATTACAATTGACCATTATAGTTTCATACTTAGCCTCTTTAAGAGCAAAACTAGCTTGGCAACAACAGTAGTCAAACTCTATTCCTTGACCAATTCTATTTGGACCTCCACCGAGTATTATAATTTTATTTTTGCTAGAAGGGTCAGACTCACATTCTACATAAGATGAAAAATTTCTTTGATAAGTAGAATACATATACGGCGTAAAAGATTTAAATTCTGCAGCACAAGTATCTACTTTTTTATAAACTGGTAAAACTTTTAACGCAGTTCTTTTCTTTCTAATTAAAGTTTCCGAAGTATTAGTTAGTTCAGATAATTTTTTATCAGAAAATCCGATTGATTTAACATAATTGAATTCATTGAAAGTTTTTGGAATACCTTTTTTTCTTATTTTGATTTCATTATCTACTATTTCTTTAATTTGGCTTAAAAACCAAGGATCAATTTTTGAAAGTTTATGTATTTTATTTAAGTTAATTTTTTTTCTTATAGCTTCAGCAACAAGTAAAATTTTATTTGGGATATTTTCTTTTAGCTTCTTTTCTATTTTTTCTTTACTAAGATTAAATATTTGATCTAATCCTGAGAAACCTGTCTCCAAGGAAACCAAAGCTTTTTGTAAAGACTCTTTAAAGTTTCTGCCTATTGCCATAGCTTCACCAACAGATTTCATTGATGTACCTAAAACTGCAGCTGAAGTTGAGAATTTTTCAAAGGTAAATCTAGGAATTTTTGTCACTACATAATCTATTGTAGGCTCAAAAGATGCAGGAGTTACTTTTGTGATTTCGTTTTTTAATTCATCTAAAGTGTACCCAACTGCTAGCTTTGCAGCTACTTTTGCTATTGGAAACCCAGTTGCTTTAGAAGCTAAAGCAGACGATCTTGAGACTCTTGGGTTCATCTCAATAATCACCATCCTTCCATTTTTTGGATTGATTGCAAATTGAACATTAGATCCACCAGTTTCCACTCCAATTTTTCTTAGGCAAGCTAAAGAAGCATTCCTCATTACTTGATACTCTTTGTCAGTTAAAGTAAGCGCAGGAGCAATAGTAACGGAGTCCCCAGTATGTATGCCCATAGGATCAACGTTTTCTATCGAACAAATAATAATACAGTTATCATTTTTATCTCTTACTACTTCCATCTCAAATTCTTTCCAACCCTCCAGACACTCCTCTACTAAAACTTGATTAACAGGTGACTCATGTAATCCATTCTTTATTATCTTAAAAAACTCTTTTTTATTTTTAGCAATACCACCACCCAATCCGCCAAGAGTGAAAGCTGGTCTAATTATTGCAGGTAATCCAATTTGTTTTAATGCATTAGCGGACTGATTAAAATTATTTACAATTTTTGATTTAGGAAGATCTAAACCAATCTCGATCATGTTTTTTCTAAACTTTTTTCTATCTTCAGCATTAGATATTGCTTTTGAATTTGCACCTATTAGTTCAATTTTATATTTTTTGAGAATTCCTTTTTTTTCAGCCTCCATTGCTAAATTTAATGCAGTTTGACCTCCCATAGTTGGTAAAATTGCATCAGGTTTTTCTTTAATAAGAATTTGCTCAAGAACTTCAATCGTAATAGGCTCGATATAGGTTTTATCTGCAACATTTGGATCAGTCATTATAGTTGCTGGATTAGAGTTAATTAAAATTACTTTAAATCCCTCGTCTTTTAATGCTTTACATGCTTGAGTTCCTGAGTAATCAAATTCACAAGCTTGTCCAATGATAATTGGTCCAGCTCCAACAACTAAAATCTTTTTAATATCTTTTCTTTTTGGCATTTTTTTTCATATAATTTACAAATTTTTCAAATAAATAAACACTATCCTGTGGACCAGGGTTGGACTCAGGATGATATTGTACAGAATAAACAGGTTTGTTTTTTAATTTTAATCCTTCAATACTGTTATCAAAAAGAGATTGGTGAGTAATTTGTATATTTTTTTTTAAACTACTTTTCACAACTTCAAATCCATGGTTTTGACTGGTAATTTCTACACGCCCATTAATTAAATTTTTGACTGGATGATTTGCACCTCTATGACCAAGACTCATTTTTTTTGTCTTTGCACCCAATGCTAAAGCAAGAATTTGATGACCTAGACAAATACCGAATACAGGTAAATTATTTTTAATTAATTCTTTTATTATTGGTACGGCATATTTACCTGTTGCAGCTGGATCACCTGGTCCATTAGATAGAAAAACTCCATTTGGTTTTAATTTAATTATATCTGTTGCTAATGTTTTGCACGAGACTACAGTAACTTTACAATTAAAATCTGAAAAGTATCTTAAAATATTTTTTTTTACTCCATAATCTATCGCGACAACGTGAAAGTTTTTTTTGTTATTTCTTACAAAACCTGACTCTTTTTTCCATGTTTTATAACCTTTCCAAGTGTAATTCTTCTTCGTAGAAACTTTTTGAGCTAAATCTAAATCTTTAAGACCACTCCAATTTTGGGTTTGTCTAAGAAGTTTTTTTATATTTAGTTTATTATTTTTGGAGAATGATATGGTTCCTTTCGGAGCCCCTTTATCTCTAATAAAATTTGTAAGATTTCTTGTGTCGATGCCAGTGATGCCTACAATTTTATTTTTCCTTAGCCATTCATCAAGGTGTTTAAGCGCTCTATAGTTAGAAGGATTTGTAATCTCAGAATTTATGATAACTCCCTTAGTCCAGATTTTATTAGATTCATGATCTTCTAAGTTAGTTCCAACATTTCCAACATGGGGAAATGTAAAATTAATAATTTGCTCAGCGTAAGATGGGTCTGATATTATTTCTTGATAACCAGTGATAGAGGTATTAAAACACACTTCCCCTGTAGCAGTACCTTGATAACCTAGCCCTAAACCTTTAAAAAATTTACCGTTTTGTAGAATTAAAATAGCAGTGGAATCGATCTTATTAAGATTTTTAATTGAGTTTATATTTTGAATAGAAGGTTTCAAATACAACTCATGAGTTAAAGTAAAAAACTTATAAACATGATTTTGCGCAACATATGAAATAGTAATAAAATCGTCAAGAAAGTTCTTTTTAATTATCTAAGAATTGTGATTAAAATAATTTTAAACATGTCTTTGAAAAAGCAAATCGAAGAAAAATTAAATGAAGCACTTAAGGCTAAGGATAAGAGCACGTATCCAACCCTTAGGTTAGTAGTATCAGCCATAAAAGATGCTGAGATAGCAGGTCGAACCAAAGGTCAAAAAGGGATGTCAGATAGTGAATTAACCTCTATTTTAAAAAAAATGATTAAACAGAGAAACGAGTCGTGCGAAGTGTATAAAAAAGCAGGACGGAAAGAACTTCTAGAAAATGAAACTAAAGAAATAGAAGTTATAAGTGCATTTTTACCTAAACAACTTAGCGAAGCTGAGACTAAAAAAATATGTGAGGAAGCCATAAAATCATCCGGGGCATCTTCAATGAAAGATATGGGAAAAGTCATGGGAATTTTAAAATCAAAACATGCAGACACACTTGATTTTTCAAAAGTAAGCTCAATTATAAAAGAACTATTGCATTAAATGAAATATCCAAAAGAATATCTTGATGAAATAAAATTAAGATTAAAAGTGTCTCAAGTAGTGGGAAAAACAGTTCAATTAAAAAAAAGAGGAAAAGAGTTTATTGGGCTTTCGCCCTTCAAGAACGAAAAAAGTCCATCCTTCACCGTCAATGATGAAAAGGAATTTTACCATTGTTTTAGTAGTGGTGAGCATGGAAATATTTTTGATTTTGTAATGAAAACAAAATCTATGGGCTTTGGTGAAGCTGTAAGAATTTTGGCTGCAGAAGCCGGAATGCAACCTTTTAGATTTTCAAACTTCGATAGAAAAAAAGATTTAAGATTTCAAAATTACAAAAGCATTTTAAGAGATTATTCAAATTTCTTTAATCAGCAATTATTTGATGTCAATAACAGCGAAGCGTTAGAATATCTAAAAAAGAGGGGATTGAACAAAAAAATTATTGAAGAGTTTCATTTAGGTTATGTTCCCTGGAAAAATAATTTTTATAATGATTTGATTAAAAAATATTCAGAAGAAGAAATAAATCTAACGGGATTGTTTTACAAAAATGAAAAAACAGGTAGATATGTAGATCGTTTTAATTCAAGGATAATTTTTCCTGTAAATAATTTATCTGAAGATACCATTGCATTTGGAGGAAGAATAATTAAAGAGAGCAAATTTGCAAAGTACATTAATTCTCCAGAGACTGAATTTTATAAGAAAGGAAATATCATTTTTAATTTGGATAAAGCTAAAAATATGAGATCAGAGACAGATGAAGTATTAATTGTAGAGGGTTATATGGATGTTGTAAGTGTTTATTCATCTGGAGTAAAAAATGTAGTTGCAAACTCGGGCACAGCTCTTACTGATAGGCAAATCAACTTAATTTGGAAATTTTTTTCCAACCCAACTATATGTTTAGATGGAGATGATAGCGGACAGAAGGCTGCTTTAAGAATTGCTGAAAAGTTATTTCCTTTGATAAATGAAAAAAATAAAATTTTTTTTTCGATAATGCCCGAAGGAAAAGATCCGGATGATTTTATAAAACAAAATGGTAAAGATGGATTATTAAAATTGTTAAAAAGAAAGGAAATTATCCAATCATTTATTTGGAATTATCATCTTAACAATATTGATTTAAGTAATCCTTACGAGATATCAAAATTTGAAAAAGAAATTAAAAAACTTTCTTATTCAATTCAAGATGAAACATTAAAAAAATATGTTTTAGAGGATTATTTAGAAAAAATTAGAAAATTAACTCCAATTCAATCTTTTGATCAAAGAAAAAAACTTTCTAGATTTGAGAAGAAAAAAGATTATAGGATACTTAAAGAAACTAAAATTTTGCATCAAAAAAGAAAAAATTTATCAAAAATACAAATTTTAGAATTTTCAATTTTATATATTATTTTAAATAATTTCAAAGTAGCTTCAAAAAAATTAGAAGAGTTATCTGAAATTAACTTTTTAACTGAAAACAATGAGGCGCTTAAAAATAAAATTTTAAATTCAGTCACTCATGACGAAAGTGGAGAAATAATTATGAATTCTATAAATACAGAATATGAAAAAATTATTAACACAATAAATGAAAACACAAATATTCAGATGATAATTCAAAATAAATCAGATCAAGATGTTTTAAATTTGCTCACCGATCTAATTCTTGACCATAAAGAGCAAAACAATTTAAAAAAAATAGAATCTCTCGAGCAAAAATTGATTAATAACTTAGACGAAAACTCTTATTCGGAACTAATTAAGCTCAAAAGCCAGCTAAATAGGGATTAAAAAAGCATAGATTTTTTAAACTTAGTCATTATATATAACACTCTATTCAATATGGCTGAAAAACTCATAACTAAATCTTTTGAAAGACTTCTAGATAAAGGCAAACACAGAGGTTTTATAACCTATGAGGAATTGGGTAAATCGCTTGGAAAAAGAAATAGCACAAATGATAACATTGAACGTGCATTTTTAATCTTAGTTGATGAAAAAATTACGTTAGTTGAAAAAAAATCTCAATATCAATCAAATAAAAAAAAAGAGACAACAACTCAAACCGAAGACAAAACATCTGATAAAAGTGACGATCCTATTAGAATGTATCTTAGAGAAATGGGTGGGGTTGAGCTCCTTTCTAGAGAGGGTGAAATTGCAATAGCTAAAAGGATTGAGGCAGGAAAAGATGTTATGATTAACGCGCTAACCCAAAGCCCTATCGTAGGAAAAAAAATATTTGAATGGAAAGAACAAATAGAAAATCAACAGATGCTAGTAAGAGATATCATTGACATAGATTCTACTTACGAAGATTTTGAAGCTTCAAATGAAGATGATGATTTAAAGATAAGCAAAAAAGCAAAACCTAAAAAAGATAAAGAAAAAGAAAAAAACGATGAGGCTAATGAGAAAAAAGATGAAAATTCCAATAGTGAAGACGATGAATTTAATGTCTCTTTAGCAAAAATGGAAGAAGAAATAAAACCTAAAATTATAAATATTTTAGATTCATTAAATAAAAATTATTCCAAACTTCAAAAGTATCAAATCGAAAAACTTGAATGTTTACTTGAGTCCAAAGAATTATCAATTTCAAAAAGTAAAAATTTTAAGAAGATACAAGAAATTTTAGTAGATAATTTTAAAAACTTACAATTAGCTCCTCACGTAGTCGAAGAACTTGTACAATCTCATTACAAAGAAAATAAAAAGATAGTTTCTCTAGAGGGTGTCTTGCTAAGATTAGCTATGGATAACAAAATTTCTCGTGAAGAATTCTTAAAATATTATGTTGGGAATGAAATAAATCCAAAATTTGAAAGCTTTTTAAAAGAAAATCAAACTTGGAAGTCTTTCTTTAAAAAATATAAAAAAGATTTCAAAGAAATAAAAGATAGATTAATAGAATTTAGTAAAAAAATTGGTTTATCTGTAGGTGAATTTAAAAAGTTAGTAAGTAGAATTCAAAAAGGTGAGAGAGAGTCTAGAATAGCCAAAAAAGAGATGGTAGAAGCAAATTTAAGACTAGTTATCTCTATTGCTAAGAAATACACTAATCGAGGTCTTCAATTTTTAGATTTAATTCAAGAAGGAAACATTGGCTTGATGAAAGCTGTCGATAAGTTTGAATATAGGCGGGGCTACAAGTTCTCTACTTACGCAACCTGGTGGATTAGACAAGCTATAACTAGGTCGATAGCTGATCAAGCTCGAACAATTAGAATACCAGTTCATATGATTGAAACAATAAACAAAATTGTTAGAACACAAAGACAAATTATGAGTGAGTTCGGTAGAGAACCCACACCAGAAGAGTTGGCAAAAAAGTTAGCTATGCCACTTGAAAAAGTAAGAAAAGTTTTAAAAATTGCAAAAGAGCCAGTGTCTTTAGAAACGCCAGTAGGAGATGAAGAAGATAGTAGTTTAGGTGATTTCATAGAAGATAAAAATGCTCTTCAGCCATTAGATACAGCTATTCAATCTAATTTGAGCGAGTCTACTACAAAAATTTTAGCATCTTTGACACCTAGGGAGGAGAGAGTGTTAAGGATGAGGTTCGGAATTGGAATGAATACCGATCACACCTTAGAAGAAGTAGGTTTGCAGTTTTCAGTGACAAGAGAAAGAATAAGACAAATAGAAGCAAAGGCATTGAGAAAATTAAAACATCCAAGCAGATCTAAACAATTAAAAAGTTTTCTTGAAAAATAGCTGATAACTTCTTTAAATATAAACAATAAAAATGTCTTTTGCATTAAAAAGAAAATTTCCACAAACCTATAATATTTTTAAAAAATTTGAAAAATATGTTCCTGCTTTTACAAAACTTTGGGATAAAAAAAGTTATCTTGTTAATTTAAAAATAGTTTCAATGCTAAGATATTGGAGACATTATCCAAGGCTAAAAGCAGAAGCAGATATTGTTTATAATTATTATAATGGTGGAGACTTTATAGATATTGGTGCATATGAGGGCATTTACTCATTTCTTCTTGCTCCAAAAGCGAAATTAAATGATACTTTTGTATCATGTGAACCTAATACTAAAGAAAAACAAGTTCTCACCGAAAATTTAAATATTTTAAAAAGACATTTTAAAAAGTTAAAATTTGTTATTGAATTTAATCCTGTTGGAGATGGAAACGATGTAATCGAGACTCCCACTCTTTACGGCCATCCAGTATTTACAAAAAAAAATAAAAATTATTCTAATGAAATTGATGGAAGCATCTCAGTTAAATCAATTTCTATTGATGAGTTGGTAAGAATTAACAATTTAAAACCAAAGTTTATAAAAATTGATGTTGAAGGTGCAGAATTCGGAGTCCTTCAAGGTATGACTGAGGTTTTTGAAAAACATATGCCTTCAATCATGATTGAAAAACATCCGACACTCATACCTAAGAACCTTAAAATTTCCCAAATAGATAATTTTTTAGTTGAAAAAGGCTATAGGATTAATAGGTCAATTTTCAAAGATGATATAGCTATCACTGAAATCTGGGAAAAATCTAAGTAACCTCAAAACCTTAATAACTATCTCTTGAAGGTTAGGTCAAACACTTGTAAAAAAGGTTTTATTAAAGGGCCTGTAGCTCAGTTGGTTAGAGCAGTACACTCATAATGTATTGGTCCCAGGTTCGAGTCCTGGCGGGCCCACCAAATATTAATTGTTAATAAACTCTTCAAGTTTTTGTATCAGAATTTCAACTTTGTTATCATTAGAACTTAAAATTGAGGAAAATTCCTCTTTTTGAGTTCGAGCTAAACTTAATCCTTCTACAATCAAGTCTCTTATAAGAGGCTTCTCCGGATTCTTCGTGTAAATCCTCCAATCAATTTTAATTTTTGGACCACCATCTACTGGGACTATTTGAGAGTTTACAATAGTATAATTTACGCTTTTTTTATCTGCCTCTATTACTTTAAAATCACTATTCGAATAATCTGATAATCTTGAAGTTAAGCTTTTTAGAAAATATTTTTCAAAAGTATTTTGATATTTAATTAAAATTTGCTTTTCAGAGGATTTTCTAATTTCCCCTAATGTATATAAACTTAAAGCTTTAATATCTACATTTTCAAGAGCTATTTCTTCAACAAATTTTGCTTTCTCATCATCAGTTAAATTTTTATCTGACAATTTACTTATGACTTCAGTTACAAGTTCAGAAACAAACTCTTTTGGATCAGTACTGTAAGCAAATAATGAAGTATGTATTATGAAAATATAAGTAATTAAATAAACACAAATTTTATTCATTGTTTAAATTAATTATCTAACCCGCCCCAGTCGTCTTCCTCTTTTATAGAATTATTAATTTTATTTTCTCTATCTTGTAAGTAAATACTTTTTAAAGAAGAATATAAATCTATAGAATTTGCCTCCAAACTTTCAAAATTTTTATCATTATCAGCTCGAAAATCGATCGAGCTTGTTATCTTAACTGAGTAATAATCTAAAGTATTTCCAGACGTACTTAACAATTCTTTTTCTCTTAGTGTAATGTGTGCAAAAGGATCTACAAAAGTGTCTGCGAGCATCCCGAGCGAGTCTCTTAATGTTGATGGTCCTAAAATTGGAAGAACAAAATAACATCCTGGTCCAAAACCGTAATGTCCTAAAGTTTGTCCCACATCCTCATTATGAGGTATTAAGCCAATTTTTTCTGCTGGATTCAAGAAACCAAAAATACCTACAGTTGAGTTAATTGCAAAGCTACCGACCGAATGTCCAAGTTGTTTAAAATTTCCTTGTAAGATATTATTAGGTATAGACAAAAGCGTACTAATATTTGATGTAAAATTACTTGTGCCTTTTTTAATTGGATCAGGTAATTTATTATATCCTTTGGCTAGTGGTTCGAAGACTAGGTCATCAAAAGCCATATTAAATTTAAAAATTGCTCTACTTGTGTTTTCAAAACATTCTTCTGTAGACTGTGCATTAGGTGCAAAAGTTAATAAAATAACTAGAACTGACAGTAAAATTTTTAAATTTTTAATAAGATACATAATGGCTATATATATAATTTTAATCTATTATCTATATAAATTTAAGCTTAAAAATGTTTAAATTATGCAAATAAAAAGCCCCATCTTAGATTATGAAGATAAAATTTGACCTTTCACCGAATTACTCCAAAAAAAAAAGAGTTAAAAAAAATATCAAATTTGTAATAATACATTACACAGGAATGCAATCAGAAATTGAATCATTAAATAGACTTAAAGACCCTAAAGCCAAAGTAAGTTGTCATTATTTAATTAATAGAAAGGGTATGATAATTCAGATGGTAAAAGAGAAATATATTGCCTGGCATGCTGGAAAGTCTAGATGGAAAAACTATAAAAATCTCAATTCTTATTCTATAGGCATTGAGTTAGTAAACAAAGGACATGAATATGGATATCAAAATTTTACAAATAAACAGATTAGCGCCCTTTTACAATTATGTAAAAAATTAAAGAAAAAATATGCTTTGAAACAAATCAATTTTTTAGGGCATTCTGATATTTCACCTCTTAGAAAAGCTGACCCTGGAGAGAAATTTCCTTGGAAAAAATTATATAAAAATAACATAGGAAGTTGGTATAAAAAGCTTGATAGAATTCCAAATAAATTTATGAAAGAAAAAAATAATCTATTTTTCAAAAATTTACATAAACTTGGGTATAGATATTTTAGTCTTTCTAAAAAAAGTAAAACGGATTCGAGATTAATTAAATCATTTCAACAGCATTTCTTACCTAACAATGTTACTGGAAAAATAGACGAAAAAACCTTTAAAATAAGCCATTTTCTCATACAATAGTTTTAATTTCTTGATTGTTAACGATTAATTAAATAATGTACACGTGCCAGATAGTTGGATAGTCGCTATTATTTTTTTAATAGAGGAAAGTCCGGGCTCCATAAAGACACAGTGCCAGTTAATGACTGGCGAGGGTGACTTCAGGGATAGTGCCACAGAAAAAAAACCGCCTAATCAAGGCAAGGGTGAAACGGCGAGGTAAGAGCTCACCGGTTTTTTGGTAACAAAAAACGCATGGCAAACCCCACTGGGAGCAAGGTTAAATAGAGAAGGCATTGTGTTAATGCACTAAAAACAGTCTTTAGTTAGTCTTCTGGGTTAACCGCTTGAGCTTAAATGCGAATTTAAGCCTAGAGAAATGACATCTTCAATGACAGAACCCGGCTTACAGATTATCTGGCAATAATCACTAAAACAATGTTCATCTTTTGTACTAAAAGCAAAATATAAAATTATTGACTAATTTATAAAAACCCATACTATCCCAATTAATCCCATAAAGGAGGGTTTGTTGAAAAATTTAATTTTGAAAAGGTTTTTATTTAAGAATGTTTCTATCAAGTTACGAAAACAAACTAGACAAGAAAGGACGTGTCTCAGTGCCAGCTACATTTAGATCCCATTTAAATTCGATGGGTTATAATGGTTTTATAAGCTACCCCTCTTTTAATCACTCAGCACTTGAAGCATGTTCTCAAGATAGAATAGAAAGACTCTCAAACACTATAGACTCACTTAATCCTTTCGAGGACAAAAGAGATTATTTTGCAACTTCAGTCCTATCAGAAAGCGAGAATTTGCAATTTGATACTGAAGGCAGAGTTTCTTTTTCTGAAAAATTACTCAGTCATGCAAAAATAAAAAATAATATTTTATTTGTTGGTCTTGGAAAAACTTTCCAAATTTGGGAACCTAAATATTTCGAAAAATTTAAATTAGTTGCTAGAAAAAAAGCTTACCAAAATAGATCAAATCTTAAATGGGAGAATAAACAGAAGGGAGAGCAATCATGAGTATAAATATTGGAGGAGGAGAATTGAAAGAATTGAAACCTAGAATACTTGTTTTGGGAGTCGGTGGCGCTGGTGGTAATGCTATAAATGCAATGATTGAGTCTGGTATGGAAGGAGTTGAATTTGTTGCAGTAAATACTGACGCTCAAGATTTAAAAATGAGTAAAGCTCACGCAAAAATACAAATAGGAATGAATTTGACTAAAGGCTTAGGAGCGGGAGCAAAGCATGATATTGGACAAGCTGCTGCTGACGAGTCTTTAAATGAAATTATAAGTTATATGCAAGGAGCAAATATGGTGTTTATTACTTCAGGCATGGGTGGAGGCACAGGTACAGGTGCATCTCATGTGATAGCTAGAGCAGCTAGAGAATTAAACATTTTAACTGTTGGTGTTACTACTTTACCTTTTTCGTATGAGGGGCCTAAAAGAATGAGAAGAGCAGTTGAAGGACTGGAAGAGTTTAAAAAACATTTAGATACAGTTATCGTTGTACCAAATCAAAATCTTTTTAAGATTGCTAGTGAAACTACAACTTTTGAACAGTCATTTAATTTATCTAATAACGTTTTAAAGCACGGGGTACAAAGTGTCACTGATTTAATGGTGAGGCCAGGTATGATAAATTTAGATTTTGCTGATGTTGAAACAGTAATGAGTTCAATGGGTAAAGCCATGATGGGTACTGGAGAAGCTGAAGGTGAAAATAGAGCTATGGAAGCCACAGAGATGGCTCTTAACAATCCACTAATTGATGAATATTCATTACAAGGAGCGAAAGGTTTATTAATTAATATCACTGGTGGAAATGATCTTACATTATTTGAAGTTGATCAATCAGTTAACAAGATAAGAGCAGAAGTTGATCCAGAAGCAGAGTTGATATTTGGAGCAATCAAAGATGAAAATATGACTGGTAAAATTAGAGTTTCTGTGGTGGCTACGGCTCTTGATGGCCATAAAACAGAAAACAAAACAGTCTTGAATATGGTATCACGAATTCAAAATAGAAATACCGGGTATTCAGAAAACTTATTTTCTCATAACAAGAGAGTAGAGAGTAACACTCTTAGTTCTATCGATGGAGCTACTGCTCTTAAGCTAGATGAGAGTTTTGAAATAGATGAAGAACAAAATAATTCATTAAATAATTATGAACATAAATCTGAAGAAAATAATATACCAAGAACGTCAAACGAAGCACATTACGTAGCTGATGATAATGTTGCAGGTAGTATTCCATCTGGAGTTTCTATTGAAAGTGCATCATACATAGAAAATAATAACATTGAGGAAAATGAAGCTCAATTTCCAATCTCAGAAAAAAGTGATGATGAGCACACACCTAAATTATTTTCTGAAGACCAAAGTAATGAGGTCGATGCAAATATTCCAGAAGATAGAGAAAAAACAGATGATGTATCTGAACAGCTTTTTGAACAAGACGTAAATGAAGAAGAAGATTTTGAAATACCAGCATTTTTAAGAAAACAAAAGTTTTAATGATTCACAATTGTATTAATGGAAAAACAAATCTCATCACTGGAACCCTCCCATTTTCCAGTGATGCTGGATGAGGTAATAAAAATATCCTCTCCCTCAGCTAAAGGAAAATATATTGATTGTACTTTTGGAGGAGGAGGTTACTCAAAAGAAATTCTAAAGTTTCCCGAAACGCATGTTGAAGCATTCGATAGAGATGAAAAAGCACTTAAAATTTCCAAAAAATTTGAGAAAAAATTCCCTCATAGATTTAAGTTTCACCATAATAGATTCAGTAAATTAGATAAAGTTTTAAAAGGAAGCGCTGATGCAATAATTTTTGACTTGGGACTGTCATCTATTCAGTTAGACGATCATGACAGAGGTTTCTCTTTTAAATCAAAAAAAAAATTAGACATGTCAATGGGTTTAAATGAATTTACAGCTTCTGATGTAATTAATAATTTAAGTGAAACAAATTTAAGATCAATTATAAAAATTTTAGGTGATGAAAAAGAAGCCTCAATTATTGCAAAAAATATTGTTAAATTTAGAAAACTTAAAAAAATTATTTACACAAATGATCTTGTCAAAATTATAGAAAAAAGTAAAAAAAAAATTTATAAAAAAAAGATAAATCCAAGCACCAAAACTTTCCAAGCACTTAGAATATTCGTAAATAAAGAAATTACGGAATTAATTTACGGAATAATCAAAGCTACAAAATTTCTTAAACCTGGAGGGAAAATTTTAGTTATTAGTTTTCATTCTATAGAGGATAAAATTGTAAAATATTTTTTTAATTTTTTTTCAAACAATAAATCTAGGTCATCTAGATATATACCAGACAATGAAGATATGAATATCCGGTTATTTGATAATTATAAAAATAGAGTATTTAGGCCTACTAAAAATGAACTCGATAAAAATAATAGATCAAGATCTGCAAAACTTAGATTTGCGACACGAAGCAAAAGTGAATTTGAATACCCTTATGAGTTGATCAAAAAATTTAAAAAATATTTAGACTTGGAGGATATTGATGTTTAAAAAAAAACTTCTTGTTTCTTCAGCCATTTTTATTTCGCTCTTGATAATTACTTCAATCATTAAAAATAAGACAAGATTTATTGAAAAAAATATTACAAGTTTAAGTAGCAAAGTTTTATTAAAAGAAAAAAATATTAATGAGGCTCAGCTTGAATTCTTTTATCTTACTTCACCGAAAGAACTTGAAAATAGATTAAGTTTAATTGGATTTGAGAATTATAAGCCGATCAAGTATTCAAATATTTATTTTAATATTTCAGACTTGATTGGTAATGAAACAACGATTTTAAGTTTAAATGATTTAAATGAAAAAAAAATACAAAAAAAATAAGAACAATAACCAAACGAGTTTTTATTTTGAAGATTTTTTAGAAACTAATAAAAAAACAAAAATATTAAAGAAACCAAATAACTTTCAAGACAGAATTTATTTATTATTTTTTCTTTTTTTTTCACTAATTTTAATTTTCTCAATTAAAATAACTCATATTTCACTAAACAATAAAGATATTTTCAACTTGAAGGATCAGAATTCAAAATTCACACTATTGAGAAGGGATATAGTCGATCGAAACGATGTAATTATCTCTAGAAACATAAACACATTTCATGTTGGTGTTGACCCAAAATTAATAAAAGATAAACAGAATTTTTTAATAAAACTAAGACTAAATTTTCCAGAAATTCAAATAGAAGAAATTAAAAAAAAAATATATGGCAAAAAATATTTCCGTTTAAAAACCAGAATTAATCAAGTTCAAAAAGAAAAATTTTGGGCTTTAGGAGAAAAAGGAATAAGATTTGAACCGTTTCAAGCAAGAATGTACACCCACGGCGATTTATTTAGTCATATAATTGGTCAAGTTGATTATGATAATTATGGTGTCTCTGGCTTAGAAAAATATTTTGATAGGGAGTTAAAAAAAAAGGAATTAATCCATCAACCTTTAAAACTTACCTTAGATAGTAATATTCAACATATTATAAAAAAAGAATTAAACAATGCTTTAGAAACTTTTAGAGCTACAGGTGGTGCAGCTCTCTTGATGGATGTAAATAACGGAGAAATATTATCTTTGGTTTCATTACCTAATTATAATATTAATAGAAGAATAACAATCAAAGATCAAAATTACATAAATAAAATTACAAAAGGTGTTTATGAACTTGGTTCAATTTTTAAAACTTTTACCGTTGCTTTAGCAATTGATCAAAAAATAGTACAGCCAGAAACTATTATTAAAAATATTCCAAAGAAAATTAAGTGTTCAATACATGAGATTACTGATATGAAAGAACATCCTGCAAATTTATCAGTCGAAGAAATATTAGTAAGATCATCTAATGTTGGCTCAGTCATTTTAGCAAAAAAAATAGGTGAGGAAAGATATAAAAATTTTATTGATAAAACAAAATTAACCAAAAATCCAATTATTGAATTGGAAGAGGTTGGCGTTCCACATAAATTAAAATGGAATAGATGTAAATTAGAGACAATTTCATTTGGTCACGGAATAACAACAACGCCACTCCAAGCAACTACATTGTATGCAAGTATGGTTAATGGCGGAAGATTAATCACACCTAGTTTTATTCAAAAGAATAATAAAAAAAATTCAGATAAAATAATATCTAGCAAAACAAGTAAACAAATCAGCGGTATTTTAAGACAAGTGGTGACTAGTAGAGAGGGCACCGCCAGTTTAGCCGATAAAAAAGGCTATCATGTTGGTGGAAAGACAGGTACAGCAGAAAGTTACGGTAATAGTAAAAAAAGAATAAATACTTTTATATCTATATTTCCATCTAATGAACCTAATTACACTTTATTCTTGATGTTAGAAAATCCGAAAATAAATAAAGATCTTATTTACGATTATAGAGGAGTAAAGACTAAAGCGCCTTACAACACTTCTGGTTGGAATTCTGTTTATGTCGCGGGCAAAATAATAGAAAAAATTGGGCCAATTTTAGCCATAAATAATAAAGATTTTACTGATCAGTATGTTGTTGAAAAAATTAATTAAAAATATTCCAAATAAGTTTAGCAATATAGATATTAAGGGGCTTTCTTCTAATAGCAAAGAAGTTAAGCGGAACTATATCTTTTTCGCAATAAAAGGAAATAAAACTAATGGGGAAAAATTTATAAAGGATGCTATAAAAAAAGGAGCAGCAGTAATTATTTGCTCAAAAAACTGCAATTTTAAAAGTGAAAAAATTTTAATTATTAAAAAAAATAATATTAGAAATTATTTAAGTATAATATCCTCAAAATTTTATAAATTAAAACCTCAAAACATTATTGCCGTGACCGGCACTAATGGCAAAACATCTATAGCAGATTTATTTTTTCAAATATTTAATTTAAACAAAATACCAGTTGGATCTATTGGAACTTTAGGAATAAAATATAATAACAAAACAATTAAAACCAATCTTACTTCTCCAGATACGATCTCAATACATAAATATTTAGATTTTTTTAAAAGAAAAAAAATTAATAATGTGATCGTTGAAGCATCAAGTCACGGTCTAGATCAAGACAGATTAAATAATATAAACTTTAAAGCAGGAATTTTCACTAATTTCAGTCAAGATCATCTAGATTATCATAAAACTATGAAATCTTATCTAAATGCGAAAATGATACTATTTAAAAAAATTTTGAAAAAAAATTCAGTGATAATCTCAGATAAAGAAATTAATCCTTTCAATTTATTAAAAAAAATCTCAGTCAAAAAGAAAATTAAGTTATTAGATATTACAAATGATATTCAAAAAATTAAAAGTATTCTACCGAATTTAACTAACGACTTTAAAATTAAAAATTTAGCGATGACGATACGAGCAGTAAAAATTTGTGATTTGAAAAATGAAATAATAATAAAAACAATAAAAAAAATTAAGGATGTAAATGGTAGATTAGAGTTGGTAAAAAATTACCCAAACGGTATAAAAGTTTTTATCGATTACGCACATACACCTGATGCATTATTGAAAGCATTATCGTTTTTAAATAAAGAGTATGGCCCAAATATTTCTTTAGTTTTTGGTTGTGGAGGAAATAGAGATAAAAAAAAAAGACCTTTAATGTCTAAAATAGCTAATAACAAATGCAAAAAAATTTACGTTACCGACGATAATCCAAGAGATGAAAATCCCAGTAAAATTAGAAATCAATTAGCTAGGTATATTAATAAAAATAAATGCTTTAACATTGAAAATAGATCCCTAGCGATAAAAAAAGCAATTACAAATGCTGAACCTAAAGAGGTTATTTTGATAGCAGGAAAAGGACATGAAGAAAAACAAATTTACAAAGATAAAGTTTATTATATCTCAGATAAAAAAATTGTAAAAAAATTGAAAATTAAAAAAAAAGTATTTTCAAAAAAACAAATAAGTTATTTACAAAATAAATCAATAATTAAAAAGTTAGTCCCCAAATTCAAACCATTAGATTTTAATGGTCTTTCAATAGACTCAAGAACTGTTAAAAAAGATAATTTATTTCTTACTATTAAAGGAAATAGAAATGATGGTAGTAAATTTATTAATGAGGCACTTAAAAAAGGAGCATCAGCAATTGTTACAACTTCAAATGTAAAAAAAAATAACAAGATTGTTAGGATAAATGACTCTTTCTACTTTTTAAATCAGTTTGCCAAATTAAAACGTGAATGCTCAATAGCTAAAATAATTGCAATCACTGGAAGCGCAGGAAAAACGTCATTAAAAAATATTTTGAAAGATCTATTATCTAACTATGGCAATACTTACTCATCGCCAAAATCTTTCAATAATCACTATGGTGTGCCTGTAAGTTTATCAAATTTAAATTTTGATGACAAATACGGTATTTTTGAAGTAGGGATGAGTAGATCAGGAGAAATAAAAAGACTATCTAAATTGATCAAGCCACATCTTGCTGTAATCACCAATATTGGTGAAGCTCACTTAGAGAATTTTAAAAATATTAGAGGTATAGCAAAAGCTAAATCAGAGATCATTGAAAACATTCAAGCCGGAGGAACAATTGTTCTCAACAGAGATGATAAATTTTTTAAATTTTTATTTAAAAAAGCAAAAACATTTAAATTAAAAATTTCTACATTTGGAAAGCATAATAACTCAGATATATGTTTAAAAAAAATTGAAAGGGTGGGTGAATTTTCAAAAATTTATTTAAAAGTAAATAATCAAATATTTGATCTTAAAATTAAAGATATAAATATTTATAATTTACTTGCATCAGTAGCGGTTTTAAAACAACTTGGAGTAAATATTAACAAAATTCACTCGAAAATAAAAAAATTAGAACCATCGGAAGGTAGAGGTAAAAAGTATTCTATCCTACGCTATAAGAAAAAATTTAATTTGATAGATGAAAGCTATAACGCTAATCCTTTGTCAGTAAAAAATGCAATTAAAAAGTTAAATTTGATTAAAAAAGATAAATTTAAGAAATATCTAATACTTGGAGACATGTTAGAACTAGGCCCTAAAACAAAAAAATTTCATGAGGAATTATCTAAAGTTATTAACAATTCCGATATTGATAAAGTTTTCGTTAAAGGAAAAAAAACAATTTTCACCTATAAATATCTAAATAAAAAAAAAAGAGGAAATATTTTGCAAAACAATGAAGATATAGATTTAAGTTTAAATAATATAATTTCAAATAACGATTATCTAATGATTAAAGGTTCAAACGCAACAGGTCTTAATAATTTTAGCAAAAGAATGATAAAAGGGATTTAGATGTTATTTAATTTACTTACTTCATTAATTGATCATTATTCTTTTCTAAACGTTTTTAAATATTTAACTTTTAGAACAGGATTATCAGTTGTTACTTCGCTTATAGTTGTTTTTATTATTGGAGGACCTTTAATTAAAATTTTTTCAGAAAAAATGATTACAGGCCCTATAAGGCAAGATGGTCCTATAGATCATATTATAAAAAAATCTGGTACACCTACTATGGGAGGTGTAATCATAATTGTCGGCATTATTTCCAGTACGCTACTTTGGTCTGATCTATCCAATATTTATGTTTGGACTTTGATATTTGTTTCACTTTCCTTAGGGGCTTTAGGGCTACTAGACGATATACTCAAAATAAAACATAGAAATTCGAGAGGCCTTAAATCAAGTTACAAATTTTTAGGTCAGATAATTATAAGTTTTTTGACATTAGCAATTTTAATAAAATATTCTAATCATGAATATTTATTTAATCTTTACTTTCCTTTTTTTAAAAATTTAATTTGGTACATGGGTTGGTTTTTCATACCTTTCGGTTTATTTGTAATTATTGGAGCTTCTAATGCAGTGAACTTAACTGATGGTTTAGATGGTTTAGCTACTGTGCCAGTGATGCTAGTGGCTTTATCTTTTACTCTAATTTCATACGTTGTAGGAAATACAATTTTCTCAGAGTATTTACAAATACAATACATTCCTGACGTTGGGGAGCTATCAATCTTTTGTGGGTCAGTTGTCGGTGCATGTCTAGGTTTTCTTTGGTACAATGCACCTCCTGCTAAAATATTTATGGGCGATACCGGTTCACTTTCTCTTGGTGGGTCACTTGCAGCTATAGCCATTATTGTCAAACATGAAATCGTTTTAGCAATAATTGGTGGTTTATTTGTTTTGGAAACTGTTTCAGTGATTATTCAAGTAGCTTCTTTTAAATTATTTGGAAAAAGAATATTTAAGATGGCTCCAATTCACCATCACTTTGAAAAAAAAGGGTGGGCGGAGTCAACTATAGTTATCCGTTTCTGGATAATTGCTATTATTTTAGCGTTGGTTGGATTAGCAACATTAAAATTAAGGTAATATGCCTCAATTACAAAAAATTAAAGAACTGTCGTTCCTTATTTACGGTTTAGGATTATCTGGAAGTTCAGTAGTAAAATTCTTCAAAAAAAAAAAAATTAAAAACTTTAAAGTTTGGGATGATAAAAATAAAAAATTATTTAAAAATCATAGGACACAAAATTTAAATCATTCATTAAATGATGTGGACTATATTGTTTTATCACCGGGAATAAGTTTAATCAAAAACAAACACTTAAAAAAATATAAAAAAAAGATAATTACAGATATTGATTTATTTTATTTATTTAAGATAAATATAAAAAGTATAGTTGTTACAGGAACCAATGGAAAGTCAACCACATGTAAATTATTAGCTCATCTTTTAAAAAAAAATAAATTTCAATGTTTCTTGGGTGGAAATATAGGTACACCAATTTTAAATATTAAAAATAAAAAAAAAAAGTTTGTAATAATTGAGGCTTCCTCATTTCAATTATCTCACTCTCAATTTATTCATCCCGATTATGCTTTTTTAATTAACATAACTAATGACCATTTGGACTGGCATGGTAGCAAAAGTAATTATTTAAACTCAAAATTAAAAATATTTAATCATCAAACAAAAAAAAATATAGCTATCGTAAATAAAAAATTTTCTTATATTTTTAAAAAAAAAAAATTCTTAAGTAAATTTAAAATACCCGAGAACGGAAAATATAAAAAAATCAAACATAAAATTAAAAATAGTTATTTAACTTCAAATATAAATGACGAAAATATGGGATTTGTTTTTACTTTTTCAAAACTTTTAAAAATAAAAGAAAAAATATTTATAAATTCTATGAATTCATTTAAAGGATTACCTCATAGGTTTGAAATATTTTTAAAAAAAAATAATATTTCATTCATTAATGACTCTAAAGCTACATCATTCAAGGCATCCTTGTCAGCTCTACAAAGTTTGAGAAATATTTATTGGATACTCGGAGGTCTCCCAAAAAAAAAAGACAAAATAAATTTATCTAGTTGTAAGCAAAATATTTCAAAGTGTTATCTGATTGGGAAAAACATTCAATTTTTCAAAAATCAAATTAGAGGAAAAATACCTTTCGCCGAAACAAAAAATCTTAAAAATTCAATAATTCAAATATTAAAGGATTGTAAAAACGAACAAAATAATTATCACAAATTTGTCCTTTTTAGTCCAGCTGCAGCGTCATTTGACCAATTTATTAATTTTGAAAGTAGAGGAGAAAAATTTAAAAAACTAAGTAAAATATATGCAAGAAAACTTATTTAAATTTTTTTTTATAAATTATTGGAGAAGTATCGATAAAAAAATTCTTTTGAGTTTTTTGGTTTTATTTTTTTTAGGTTTATTTTTTTCCTTCTCTTCCACATCATCTTTAGCTGGAGAAAGACTTAATAAGGATTTCTATTTTTTTTTTACTAAGCATTTTATTTTTACACTCCTAGCTTTAGTTATAATGTTGATAATTTCACTTATTAATACTGAAATGCTAATAAAGTTTACTCTCCCTTTATTTTCTTTATCTCTATTTTTTTTAATTTTAGTACCGATTTTGGGTGTTGAGGTTAAAGGTGCGAAAAGATGGTTGGATCTCTATTTCTTTAGATTACAGCCAATTGAAATATTAAAGCCTTTTTTTATTTTAATGACAGTTAAAATATTAACATCGGAGAAATTTCAAAATTCACAATTTAAGTATTTTATAAGCTTTATAGTTTTAAGTTCAGTTATAATTTTATTAATTGATCAACCTGATTTAGGGCAATCAATACTATTAATTCTGGTTTGGATTGCGACAGTTTTTGTTTCCGGGGTCAGTCTTCTTTACATGATTGTTTTTTTCTCAATTTTTTTTATTGCTTTAGGTTCTTTATTATTTTTTCTTCCTGAAAAATTTGGATATATAATTAATCGTTTGATAACTTTTTTTGATCCAAGTCAGGGAGATAAATTTCAATCATCTTCAGCTTTAGATGCTATAAAATTAGGTGGGTTAACAGGACAAGGTATGGGTGAGGGTATTCTAAAAGAAAGCGTTCCAGAGGCGCACACTGACTATGTTATAGCAGTTATTTCTGAAGAATATGGATCTATAGTTTCTATAATGATTTTAATGATATTTTTGTATATTTCATTCAGAATTATTAAAAATTGTTTTAATCAAGAAAATCAATTTTTAAAAATCTCTCTAAGTGGTTTAGCTTCTTTATTAATTTTTCAAACGTTTATTCACGCGGGTGTAAATACAAATTTATTACCCACAACTGGAATGACTTTGCCTTTTTTAAGTTACGGGGGCTCATCTTTAATTGGCAGTGCTGTGTTAGCCGGGTTAGTATTAAATTATACTAAAAATAAAGTTTACTTATATGACTAATAAAAAGATATTAATTGCAACCGGAGGAACTGGCGGGCATATTTTCCCAGCTTATAGTTTATCTAATTATTTTAAAAAGAAAGGTTATTTGGTAAACTTAACTAGTGATAAAAGAGGCTTAAAATATTTAAGCAACTTAAAAAATTTAGATATCATAAATATTTCATCTTTTCCTTTAAATAAAAAAAATATTTTCAAAACATTTTTTTCACTATTGATGATTTTGTTTTCAACTTCAAAATCTTTATTTTTTCTTATATCAAATAGACCACTATTAGTTTTTGGGATGGGAGGATACTCATCTTTTCCAATTTGTATTGCTGCATATATTTTAAGAATAAAGTTAGTTATTTATGAAAATAATTTAGTTATTGGAAAAACAAATAAATATTTATTACCTTTTGCCAAAAAAATATTAGTTGCTTTTAAAGATTTAGAGGGTATTCCTAAAAAATATAAAAAAAAAGTGTTCGAAGTTGGGAATGTAATAAGAGATGAAATTATTTACTCAAATAATCAATTAGATGAATTAAATAATTCGCAGAGTCTAAACATACTTGTTTTAGGAGGAAGCCAGGCGGCTAAAATTTTTGGTGAAGTTTTACCTCCCGTGTTTGAAAAGATCCAAAAAACAGGCGCATCAATAAAAATTTTCCAACAATGCCATAAAACTCAGAATAAACAATTAATTGATTTTTATGAAAAAATAAAAATCGATAGTGAAATTTTTAATTTCACTGAAAATATTAAAGAATATTACAATAAAGCTAATTTAGTAATAACGCGCTCTGGAGCATCGGTGTTAGGTGAAATTATAAATGCTAAAATTCCTTTTATTTCAATTCCCTTACCAACTTCAGCTGATAATCACCAATATAAAAATGCTAAGTTTTATTCAAAAAGGGGTTATGGATATTTTATAGAGGAAAAAAATATAAAAAATCAATTATTTGAATTACTTAATTCAATTATTAAAGATAAATATTTACTTGAAAAATTTTTATCTAATCAAAGTCAATATTCTGACAAAGATGTTTTTAAAAATATAAATAAAATTACAGAGGAAATTTTAAATGAAAAAAATTAATTTAGGTCAGAAAGATAATATTCATTTTGTTGGAATAGGCGGAATAGGTATGAGTGGCCTTGCTCAAGTAATGAAAAATATGGGTTTCAAAATTCAAGGTAGTGATCAAAATAAAAATAAAAACACAATAAGTTGTCAAAAACTTGGAATAAAAATATTCATTGGTCATTCTTTAAGAAATATTAAAAAAGCTTCAATTATTGTTAAATCAACTGCTATTAAAAGCACTAATGTGGAGATTAAATACGCAAAAAAAAATAAAATACCCATATATTCAAGAGCAGAGGTTTTAGCAGATGTTGTTTCTTTAAAAAAAAATATAATTATAACTGGTTCACATGGAAAAACTACAACAACCTCTTTGGTTGCAAAAATCTTATCTGATCAAAAATTAGATCCAACGATTATTAATGGAGGAGTAATAAACTCTTTAAAAAGTAATGCTAAATTAGGAAAAGGTGATTGGGCAATTTTAGAGGCCGACGAGTCAGATGGTAGTTTTTTGAAACTTCCAATTAATTATTCGATAGTAACTAATATTGATCATGAGCATCTTGATTATTATAAAAACTATAAAAATTTAGAAAATTCATTTTTAAAATTTATAAATAAAACACCTCCTACTGGAAAAGCTATTATTTGCTTAGATAATGATAATATTAAAAAAATTAAAAGTAAAATTAAAAACAAAAATATAATTACTTATGGAGAGAATATTAAGGCTGATTATCGAATAACCAATATAAAATATGATTTTGAAAGAACTTACTTTAATCTTAATTTTAAAAATGCTGAAAAAAAAATAAAAAAGATTAAAAATATAAATGTTAAATTACTGGGAAAACACAATGTGCTTAATGCAGCAGCAGCATTAATTGTTTGTTTAAATTTAGGTGTGAGTCAAAATTTAGCAAAAAAATCTCTTAAAACTTTTTCAGGTGTTCAAAGAAGAATGACAAAAGTTTTTTCTAAGAACAAAAATGATTTTTATGATGATTATGCTCACCATCCAACTGAAATAAGATCAATTTTAGATGGAGTAAATAATGTTAGTCCTACAAGAAAAATAATTAGTGTATTTGAACCGCATAGATACTCTAGAGTTATGTCTTTAAAAGATGAATTTTCAAAATGCTTTTTGAAGTCAAATTTGGTAATTATTTGTCCTTTGTACGCTGCGGGAGAGAGAAAATATACAAAATTTAATATGATTAAATTTGCAAATTTAATTGCTAATAATTCAAAAACTCAAGTGGTTATTATTAAAAAAGAATCCGAGCTTAGTAACTTTTTTAAAAAACACTTAAAAGATGATGAAATAATAATTGGTATGGGTGCAGGACTAATTTCTAAATGGATGACACAACTTAAATTTTCTTTATGATATCAGAAGAAGAATTCATTAAAAAATACGAAAATTACTTAAGTAAAAATGTTAAACTTTCTAATTATAGTTGGTTTAATCTAGGTGGTAATGCTGAGTATTTTTATAAAGCAAACAGTGAAAATCAATTATTAGAATTTTTAAGAGAAGCTACAAAAAAAAATTTAAAAACAACAATTATTGGCGCCGGTTCAAATACTTTATTTAGGGATAAAGGAATAAAGGGAGTTGTTGTAAAATTAGGCCAAAATTTCTCCTATACAAAAATATTAGAAAACGATGTTATAGAAGCAGGAGCAGCTACTTTAGATCGTAAAGTCGCAAATTTCGCAAAAGATAATAATTTAAGTAACTTAGAATTTTTATCATGTATTCCAGGTTCAATTGGTGGTGCAATTATAATGAACAGCGGTTGTTATGATAATGAAATATCTAAAGTTTTATTATCTATCAAAGTAATTGATAAAAAAAAATTAATAAAAAGTGAAATTAGTAAGGAAGATATAAAGTTTTTATATAGAGGAACAAATTTGTCTGAAGATTTTATCATTTTATCAGCTAAGCTGAAAGGTTCTAAAGCTGTCAAAAATACAATTGAAAAAAAACAACTTGATTTTATTGAACGCAAAAAAACATCTCAACCTAGTCGAACTAAGACGTGTGGAAGTACTTTTAAAAATATCAGCAAAGAAAAAAAAGCGTGGATGTTAATTAAGGATTCAGGATGCGATAATTTTAAAGTCGGGGATGCTATGATTTCAAAGAAGCATTGTAATTTTTTTGTTAATAATGGTAACGCAAAATCTCAAGATATTGAAAATTTGATTATGAGAGTAAAACAAAAAGTCTATGAAACAACAGGGATAAATCTAGAATTAGAGATTAAAATTATTGGTGAAGAATAAAAAATATAAAAATGTTTTAGTTGTACTTGGTGGCACTTCTGGTGAACGAGCCGTGAGTTTGGAAAGTGGAAAAGCTTGTGCAATTGCCCTGAAAAAAAAAGGCTATAAAGTTTCAATTTTCGATCCAAAGAGAAAAAATTTTAATTTAATTAATAAACTAAAAACTGACGTAATATTTAATGCTTTACACGGTAGAGATGGAGAGGATGGTATTGCTCAAAGTTATTTTGAGTATCTAAAAATTCCTTACACTCACTCTGGAGTTATAAGTTCCTATATATCTATGAATAAAGTTTATTCAAAAAAAATTTTTATCAAAAATAAAATAAAAACACCTAAATATTTTTCAATTAAGAAAAATCAATATAGTAAAAAATTTATTCAAAAAAAAATTAAGATTAAAAGGATGAATTTTCCGATTGTTTCTAAGCCGGTTAATGAGGGTTCTAGTTTAGGCGTAGAAGTTTGTAAGGATAAAAAAAAATTATATAGATCAGTTATCAATCTCACAAAAAAATATGAGGAACTAATATTAGAAGAATACATCGGAGGCCAAGAGATTCAAGTTGCAGTCATTAATGGTAAAGCGCTTGGTGCTATTGAATTAATTCCAAAACGATTATTTTACGATTACAAAGCTAAATACACTAAACAAGCCAAAACAAAACATGTAATGCCAGCTAACTTGTCAAAGTTAAAATATTTAGAGGTTTTGAAAATAGCTAAAAAGGCACACGAAACATTAAACTGTAGAGGTGTTACAAGATCTGATTTTAAATTTTATAAAGGTAATTTTTATTTATTGGAAACCAATACACAACCAGGTATGACAGGACTTTCTTTGGTACCAGAAATAGCAAATTATACAGGTTTAAACTTTGAAAATTTAGTTGAGAAAATTCTATTAGATGCAAGTATCAATAGATGAAAAAACGATTAGTTATTTCAATTTTTATATTACTTTTTTTAACCACAATAACCTCAAAACAAACAATTAAAGTTGCAAAGTTTGATTTAAAAGAAATTTATATTGAAAATAATTCTTTATTAAATGCTGATGATATTAAAAAACAATTGATTTCAATTTATGGTAAAAATTTGATATTTTTAAAAAATATTGAAATTGAAAAAAAACTTATGAAGAATAGTTTTATAGAAGGTTTTAATATAAAAAAAAAATATCCAAATACTTTAAAAATAAAAATCTTTGAAAAAAAACCAATCGCAATTCTTATTAAGAATAAAAAAAAATATTATCTCAGTGAGAAAATTGATTTAATAGAATTCAATAATTTCCAAAATTTTAAAAACTTACCGTACGTAATAGGAAATGAAAATGAATTTAAAATTTTTTATTATAACTTGAAAAAAGTTGATTTTCCTCTAGGGCTCGTAAATAAATTTGTATTATATGACTCAAAACGATGGGATATAGAAACTATTAACAAAAATACTATTAAACTTCCATCTGAAAATTATCTAGAAAGTTTAGAAAATTATTTAAAATTCAGAAATCAAATTGAGTCTAAAAAATATAAATTATTCGACTATCGAATAAATAATCAGCTAATATTAAAATAAAAAAATAAAAGATAAAAATGAAAAATTCTTTACTCACTCTATTCATAGAAATTGATAATTACAATTTAACTTTTTTTGTGTGTGAGAGCGATTTTCAAAATTATTTTAAAATAACTTTTAAATCTGAAGTACAGATAAATAGACAAAAAGATATAAGAATTTCTGATTTTAATGAAGTTTATAATATTATAAAAAAAAATATTTTTATAATCGAAAAAAAAATAAATTTTACTTTTAAAGAGGTTGTTTTAATACTAGAAAATTTTAATCCCTCATTTATAAGCTTATCAGGTTTCAAAAAATTAAACGGGTCTCAAGTATTGAAAGAAAATATTACTTATATTTTAAATTCATTAAAATCTTGTGTTGAAGAAATAGAAAAAAAGAAAAAAATTTTACATATTTTTAATTCAAAATTTAATTTAGATAATAAAAATATTGAAAATTTACCTATAGGATTGTTTGGCGATTTTTATAGTCACGAGTTATCTTTTGTATTAATTAATTCAAATAATTTTAAAAATTTAAATAATATTTTTGAAAAATGTAATTTAAGTATTAAAAAGACTTTGCTTAAAAGTTTTGTCAGTGGAGCTCATATAAGTGATAACAACATAAATGCTGATACTTTTTTTCAAATTCAAATTAATAATACAAATTCAAAAGTGTTTTATTTCGAAAACAATTCTTTAAAATTCGAGCAGGATTTTAATTTTGGATCAGAAATTATTATTAAAGATATTTCTAAAATCACATCACTTAGTACAAAAAAAGTAAAAGAAATTTTAAATGAAATTGAATATAAAGAAGATTATACAGATGACGAAGTAATAGAAAAAAAATTTTTTGATAAAGATAATTATAGAAAGATAAAAAAAAAATTAATCTGCGATATTTCTTTAGCCAGAGTGGAAGAAATTTTTGATTTAATAATATTAAAGAATAATAATCTCAAATTTTATAGCGAATTATCAAAAACAATTTTTTTGCAGCTTAATAAAAATATTGGATATGACTATTTAAAAAGTATTTTTGATACTGAATTGAATAAAAAAGGCAAATTTGAATTAAAGTTTTTAGACTTCATCAAGACAGATGGGATGATGGAAACAGCAAATAAGCTTGTTCATTTTGGTTGGAAAAAAGAAGCAATACCTGTTACCAGATCCAAAAAGACAGTAATTGCTAGGATTTTTGAAGCAATTTTTGGTTAATATTTGTTTTTTTTAGAAACATTAGTTGTTTTAATTATAAAACCACACTCAAGTATAACACTTTTGATGAATAATATATTTCAAAAAACTTTATCAAAAAAAGTGAGTTTCAAAGGGATAGGTTTACATTCTGGAGAAAACTCTACAATTAATCTGCATCCTGCAAAAGAAGATAAAGGAATTATATTTAAAAGAGTTGATCTTAAGCATAATAACATTATCGAAGCTAACTTCCAAAATGTAACATCAGCTAGATTATGCACTACTTTGGAGAATAGTCATGGTGTTAAAGTTTCAACTGTCGAACATTTACTTGCTGCACTTTATATAGTTGGAATAGATAATGCCATTGTAGAAATAGACAATGAGGAGGTTCCAATAATGGATGGATCAGCAAAAGATTTTATCGAAATCTTGAATGAAGTTAAAGTCGTTAATCTTTCAAAGAAAAGAAAATACTTAAAAGTTACAGAAAAGGTCGAATTATTTGATGGTGATAGAAAAATATCTATTGAGCCTAATGATTTAGCTTTTGAAGTTGATTTTCAATTAAACTATCAAAATAAAATTATCGGGAAACAAAGAAATAAAATTAATTTTTTTTCTGATGAATTAGAAGATGTTTATTTATCAAGAACGTTTTGTTTGTTTCATGATATCGAAAAGATAAAAAAAAATGGATTAGCTAAAGGTGGATCTTTAGATAATGCTATAGTTGTTGATGATGAAAAAGTTTTAAATAAAAGCGGTCTTAGAAATGATAAAGAGTTTGTAAATCATAAAATTTTAGATTTAGCAGGTGATTTTTTACTTTCAGGTCATAGAGTATTGGGAAAAGTAAAATGTTACCAAGGTGGTCACAAATTAACAAATATGTTTTTAAGAAAATTATTAAACTCAAAATCAGCAACAACCTTATATGAACTTAACGAGCTTATAATTTCTGATAACAAAAAATCCAATCAAATTAATAAAATAGCGGTTAACGCATAAAAATAATTTTTTACATATAAATTTTAAATTAATCTGATATTAATTTAAATATGTTTTATCGTATATTTTTAACTTTTATATTAGTTTTTGCTTTAAATTCTTGCACAAATAATAATCAAGTTAAATATGAAGCTATTAAAAATAAAGACAATCCATTTGAGTTATATAAAGAGGGTTTTGAAGCTTTTAATATAAATGATTTTTTTTTTGCAAGTCAAAAGTTTAGTGAAGCTGAATTAATTTTTGACTCGCCAATGCATGCTGCAAAATCTTCTATAATGTCGGCGTACTCACTTTATGCAATAAATTTGTACGATGATGCTGAGGAAACTTTAAATAGATTTTTGAAAAATTATCCCGCTGATAAAAATGTAATTTATGCTTATTATCTTCTAGCTATTATACAGTTTGAACAAGTTGGTGATGAAAAACATGATTTGAAACCTCTAAATGAGTCAAAAAAAAGAATCGAGTCTTTTTTAAAGAAATATCCTAATACTGAATATGCAATAGATTTAAAATTTAAAAAAAGTCTTTTACAAAATCAATTTGCAGCTAAAGAGTTGTATATAGCAAAATATTATATCTCTGTTCAAAAATGGGTCCCAGCAATCAATCGATTAAAGATTATAGTCAACAAATTTGATGAAACAATTTTTATTGAGGAAGCGCTTCATAGATTAGTTGAGATTAATTACCATTTAGGATTAGAGAAAGAAGCAAAAAAATACGCAAGTATTCTAGGATATAATTATAATTCCAGTAAATGGTACGAGCAATCTTACAAAATTTTAAATAAGGATTACAATGTAATACTTAAAAAAGATGCAAAAGAAAAAAAAAAATTGTTTAATAAAATAATAAATATTATTAAAAAAGATAAATGAATGAAAAAAATGAGATCGTAAAAAATTATAAGTTAAAAATAAAAAACTTAAAGAAACACAATAAATATTATTACGAAAAGGATAATCCAAAAATTTCAGACGCTGAATATGACACTTTAAAACAAGAGATTTTTGATCTTGAAAAAAACAATAAATATTTAATTGATTTAAATTTGACTAAAAATTTAGTTGGCTCAGCTCCCGCTAAGAGATTTAAAAAAATTAAACATTTAAGTCCTATGCTGTCTCTGTCAAATGCTTTTAACATAGATGATATGAGAGATTTTCAAAAAAAAATATCTAATTTTTTAAATTATACAAAACAAAATATTGTACTTTTAGCAGAACCAAAAATTGATGGAATTTCTGCTACGCTTATTTACGAAAAAGGTAAACTGGTTAAAGGTTTATCCAGGGGTGATGGGTTGTATGGAGAGGATATTTTAGAAAATTTGAGAACAATTAAAAATTTACCTCAAAAAATTTTATCAAAAGATATACCTAATTTACTTGAGGTTCGATGTGAAGTTTACATTAGTAAATCTGATTTTAAAAATTTAAAAGATAATTTTGCTAACCCAAGAAATGCAGCTGGTGGCTCTCTTAGACAAAAAGATCCTAAAGTAACTTCTAAAATCCCTTTAAAATATTTTGCTTATGGATTTGGTTCAGTGAAACCTATGATTTTTAAAACACAAGATGAATTTTTAGTAACTATCAGTAAATGGAATTTTATTACAAATCCATTATCTAAAATTGTTGCAAGCATTAATGATGTTGAGAAACAACATTCTTATATTGACAAAATAAGATCTTCATTGGACTACGATATAGATGGGCTTGTATATAAAATAAACGACTTATCGTTACAACAAAGGCTAGGTAATACTTCAAATTCACCAAGATGGGCTATTGCTTACAAATTTTCAGCAGAAAAAGCTATCACAAGAATAAAAGATATAACAATTCAGGTTGGAAGAACGGGCGCAATTACCCCGGTAGCTAAAGTAGAACCAGTAACTGTTGGAGGTGTGATTGTTTCTAATGCAACTCTTCACAATGAAGATGAGATTAAACGAAAAGATATCCGAATTGGAGACACTATTCAAATCCAAAGAGCTGGCGATGTTATTCCACAAGTATTATCAGTTGATAAATCTAAAAGAGATAAAAAAAGCAAATCATTTATTTTTCCCTATAAGTGTTTATGTGGATCTAAGACCACAAAAGAATATAGTAAAAGCACAAAAAAACTTGATGCAGTTAGAAGGTGCATTAAAGGATATAGCTGTGATTTTATTGCTAAGGAAAAACTTAAACACATTGTATCCAAGGAAGCTTTTGATATTGATGGTTTAGGGAAAAAGGTAATCGAACAATTCTGGGACTTGAATTTAATTAAAAAACCTTCAGATATTTTTAGCTTAAACTATGATAAAATTAAAAAGCTAGAGGGATGGGGCACATTATCAATTAATAATCTAAAAAAAGCTGTTGAAAAATCGCAGACAATTTCTTTAGATAAATTTATTTATTCAATTGGTATAAGACATATTGGTCAAGAAAATGCTAAAATTTTAGCAGGTTTCTTTAATTCAAAAAAAGAATTTACTAAATTATTTGACTCAAAAATTAGAAAAAAAATATTAATAAATCTTGTTGATTTAGATGGAATAGGTGAAACACAAACTGACTCAATTGATAATTTTTTTTCCAATGAAACAAATGTCACTATAATTAGAGACTTAATAAATAAGTTGAATATTAAAAACTATTCTATCCAAAATATTGATGGAAAATTTTCAAATAAAAAATTGATGTTTACTGGTGGATTTAAAAATATGAGCAGATCGGAAGCAAAATCTATTGCTGAGAAAAACGGGGGAAAAGTATTGGGGTCCATTTCTAAAAAACTTGATTTTTTAGTCGTGGGTGAATCTAAACCTACTAAAAGAAAAATAGAGCAGGCTAAACAATTAAATATTAAGATTATTTTAGAGAAGGATTGGAATAAAATATTAAATAGCTGAACAAGCCTTTTCAAGTTCGAATGTTTCGATTTTATTCATAGAATTTTTTAGATTTTTAAGGACAGTTTTATGATAATTATTTAACCATTTTTTTTCATGTTTATTAAGACTCTTATAATTAATTAAATCTTTTTCAATTGGTGCCATAGTTAAGTTTTCAAAACTTAACTTTTTTCTATTCGCTTTAACATAGATGAGATTTTCAATCCTAATACCAAAATTGTTTTTTTCATAATAACCGGGCTCATTCGATACAACCATACCCTCTTGAAAAAAAATCTTATTTGCTTTTGATATGGCATGTGGGCCCTCATGTACATTTAAAAAATATCCTACTCCATGCCCAGTTCCATGTGCATAGTTCAATCCGATTTTTTTCAAGTGTTTTCTTGCTTCATAATCAATTATTGATCCAGAAGTATTTTTTTTAATTTTATAATTTGCAACTGCAATATGCCCCTTTAGAACTCTAGTAAAAATATCTTTAATTCTTCTATTTGAATTTTGTAAAGAAATAGTGCGAGTAACATCAGTTGTTCCAAATTCGTATTGTCCACCAGAGTCAACAAGATAGATGTCTCCTTTTTTTAATTTTCTATTAGTTTCTCTTGTTGCTTTATAATGAATGATTGCCCCATTTGGTCCAGTTCCTGATATTGTTGGAAAACTTGAAAATTTAAATTTTTTACTTTTTTTTCTAAATTTTAATAATTTTTCCGAAGCACTAATTTCAGTAATAGTCTTTTTGTGAAAATTTTTTTTTAGCCAAAATAAATATTTAGTTAAAGCAACACCATCATAAATATGTGCTTTTTTGATATTTTCTATTTCTTGTTTTCCTTTAATTGCTTTAAAAAAATAAATTGGATCATTAAAATTTAGGATTTTATTTCTTTTGTTAATAATATCTAAAAAGTAATAGGAGCAAGAATCTTTATCAACTATAAATTTTTTCTCTGCAATGTTTGAAATTATTTTACCACAGACTCCAACATCTAAAAATTCAATTTTTTTAAAATGTTTTTTAAAAGAATAAGATACCTTTTGTAAGTCACAAAAAAACTTAATATTTTTATTTTTATCGATTAAAATATAACTATATGGTATTGGAGTATATTTTGTATCTCGACCTCTTATATTAAGTAACCAGGCGTTATTTTCACTTGCAGTAATAAATAAAAAATCAGTTTTTTTTCTTTTTAAAAAATTAGCAACTTTATCAATTTTAGATTGATAGCTTTCACTTACAGAACTGTTTGGTAACTTATAAAATTTAATTTTACTCTTTTTAATTTTTCTTTTCCAAATCTCGTCAATTAAATTTTTCTTAATTGGTACATATTTACATTTACTTTTACCAAAAAATAAAGATAAAGTTTTTTTTGTAAATAAATTAGGGTCAAAGCCGATTGATATTTTTTTTTCCTTAAGTATATCATGGGGCATTTTATCTGGAACTGTAACAATATTAAAATATTTCCCACTTTGGTTGTTAGCTTGCAAAGTGTACCTTCCATCGACAAACAGATAATTTTTTTTCTTAAGTATTAAAGCAAAACCGTATGAGCCAGAAAAATCTGCTATATAATTTAGTCGATCATTATGATCTGGAACATATTCACCGAAAAATTCATCATTTTTAGGAACAACATATCCGTCTAATCTCTCTCTTTTAAAAATTTTTCTTAGTTGCCTTATTTTTTCCATTTTAACATTTTATTTTTTTTATATCGATCCCATCCAGGACTTCTATATTCTTCATCAAATTCAATGGAATTATCCTGATTAAATTCAAAATCATCGTCTTCAGTTATATTTATCTCATTTTTTTCTACACTTTCTTCAGGTATTTCATTTATGAACCTAGATGGTAAAGCATCAATCCAATCTCCATGGTATGCTCTTTTCATGGCAAATGATAAATAAGCTTCTTTCTTTGCTCTTGTTATTCCCACGTAAGCCAATCTCCTTTCTTCCTCTAAAGCAAAATCTCCTTTTTCCTCTAATGACTTTTGATGAGGAAACAATCCTTCTTCCCATCCGGGTAGAAACACAACGTTAAATTCTAAACCTTTAGCAGCATGCATTGTCATCAGATTTATTTTTGCCCCCTCCCATTCTTGATCAATTGAGGTAGCTAAAGCTACATGTTCTAAAAAACTTTGCAAGTTGTCATAATCCTGCATTGCTCTTAGAAGTTCTTTTAAGTTTTCTAGTCTATTTTCATTCTCTAAATCTTTTTTATTTTTTAACATTGATGAATAACCTGACTCATCTAAAACTAATTTTAATAAATCAAAATGCTTCATTTTTGATGACTCTTTTCGCCATTTTTGTATCATCTTTATTAATTGACTAAGTGCAGTATTGATTTTTGGTTTTAAATCTCCTTTTTCTATTAACTTAATTATAGAGTCTTCCATACATAGATTATTACTTTTTCCAAAAGTATGAATTTGGTTTAAGGTGCTTTCACCAATCCCTCTCTTTGGTACGCCGATGACTCTTTCTAATGCTAAATCATCAAACTTTTGATTAATAATTCTAAGATAAGATACCGCATCCTTTATTTCTGCTCTTTCATAAAACTTAATTCCCCCTAAAACTCGATATCCAATCCCAACTTGAAGAAATCTTTCCTCAAATTCACGAGTTTGATATATCGCTCTAACTAATATTGCGACATCATTAAAAGAATATTTTTTTTTTATTTTTTGCTCTATAATATCGCTTACGCCTTGTGCCTCTTCCTTTCCAGTCCTATAGCAATTAAGTTTTACCAATTCTCCTTGATTTGCAGATGACCACAACTTTTTACCAACTCTACTTGAATTATTTGAAATAAGCCCTGAAGCGATTTCTAAAATATTTTTTGTAGATCGGTAGTTTTGTTCAAGCTTAAATACCTTACAACTTTTATAAATTTGATCAAAAGTAAGAAAATTTTTTATCTCTGCTCCCCTCCAACTATAGATTGATTGATCATCGTCACCGACACAACAAATATTTTCATTTTCGTTTACAAGTAAATTTAACCATTTGTTTTGTATAAAGTTAGTATCTTGAAATTCATCAACTAAAATATATTTGAAATTTTTTTGATAAATTTCTCTAACATCTTTATGTTCTTCAAAAAGTTTTACACAAAAAAGAATTAAATCTCCAAAGTCAAATGCATTTAGATCTTTCGTTTTATTTTGATAAATATTGTAAACTTTTAATATTGATTTCAGAATTATACTAGATTTTTCTAATTTTACATCCTTTGGAAGAAGACCTTTATTTTTCCACTGGTCGATGTGATACAAAATTAATTGAGGGGAAAATTTTTTGGCATCTAAATCTTCGCCTTTAACAATATTTCTTATTAATTTTTTTTGATCATCTGTATCTAAAATTGTAAAATTACTTTTGTATCCTAAAGCTTCAGCATGCCTTCTTAGAAATTTAACACTTATTGAGTGAAAGGTACCTAACCAAGGCACTGCATTAGTACTACCCTTGACATACTGCATCACTCTATTTTGCATTTCTTTAGCAGCTTTATTTGTAAAGGTGACACAAAGTATTTGATTAGCCCAAGCTTTTTTCTGATTTATTATATGAATAAGTCTAGTTGTTAAAACTCTAGTTTTTCCTGAGCCTGCTCCAGCTACAATTAAATTAGGTCCCTCTGTGCTGAGAACTGCTTCTTTTTGTTCTTTGTTAAGGTTTTCAATTAATTTATCTATGTTATTCATATGAGAGAATTTTCTTTTATATACTAGTTATAAAAATAACAAAAATGTTAAATAAATCTTTTAAAAATATTAACAATAAATTTTCTAGATTTTTTAGATTTATTTTTTTTTTAAGATACTTATTTTTATTATTTTTTATAGCATTAGCCTCATTTATAACAATACCTTACTTTTTTGATTATGAAAAAAGAGTAGAAATTTATAAAAATTATTTATCACAAAAATACAATTTCAAAATAAACAAATATGAAGAAATAAAATATAAGGCTTTTCCAATACCAAGATTAGTTTTTAAAGATGCTGTAATAAATATCAACTCATCTCCAGTTATTATGAATATTCAAAGTTTAAAAGTGTATCCCAAAATTTTTAATATTTATGATTTGAAAAATTTTAAATCAGAGAAAATTACCTTTTTGAATAATTATTCTATGATTAAATCCTCAAATTTAAAATTTTTAAACTCATTTTTATTTGATCAAAAAAATAAATTTTCTTTAAATAATTTTAATCTTAAAATAAATAATGAAAATAAAACCATCATCAATGTTAAAAATATCAGCTTTTCTAATTATGGATATAAAAAGAACTTAGTTAAAGGTGAGGTATTTGGAAAAAAATTTAAAAGTAGAATTATTAATAATTTTAAATCTATAAATTTTGAATTATTGGATACAGGAATAAACGCAGAACTAAACATTGATAAACAAACAGATGAATTAATAATCGGTTCTTTTAAGTCGAAAATACTAAACACAAAATTGAGATTTGACTTTAATTATAATGAAAAAGAATTAAATATTTACAATTCCTTTCTCAGAAATAAGAATTTTTCTTTAAAAAATCAAACTTTAATTGTCCTTGATCCATTTTTTGATATCCGTTCAGAGATTGACTTAGACGAGTTTAATTTTCAAATACTTCAAAAAATAAATTTTAGTGAATTGCATAAGTTTAAAGATTACGTAAAAAAAATTAATATTAAAAATGAAATATTTTTCAAATCTAAAGGTTTAAAACTTAATCCGGTCGATGATATTTATTTAAAAATTGACTTAGCTTATGGAAGATTAAATTATGTAAAAAAATATTTATTGTCAGATGACACAGTTCAGTGTGAAGGTAGTATAAATCTTTTTGATGAGTTTCCATTATTATATTTTAATTGCAAAATAATTTCAGCAAATAAAAAGAATCTTTTTAAAAAATTTTCTATTAATACAAAAAACAAAGATCAAAGATTTGAACTAAACGTCGTAGGGAATTTAAGTTTATTAAATAAAAAAATTAATTTTAAAAATATTTCAATAAATGAAAATTATAAGGCATCAAAAGATGATTTAGAATACTTTAAATTATCTTTTGAGAAAATCATTTATGATAAGAGCTTTTTTGAAATTTTCGATTTAAAAAAGATAAAAGACTTTATTCAAGAAATTTCTTAAATTATTTTGGTTTTGTCATTTTAAGAGGATTCATAATTTTATCATATTCCCCTTCTTTTATAAGCCCTAATTTTATTACTTCCTCTCTTAAAGTTGTTCCGTTCCTATAAGCTTTTTTTGCAATATAAGCTGCTTTATCGTAACCGATTTTTGGAGCTAAGGCAGTTACAAGCATTAACGAGTTATCTAATAAATTTTTTATTCTTTTCTTGTCTGCTTTAATTCCTTTGACACAATACATTGCAAAAGTTTTTGAGGAGTCACTCATTATCTCAATAGACTGTAAAATATTGTGTATGATTAACGGTTTGAAAACATTTAGTTCAAAGTGCCCATGAGAACCCGCCATAGTAATTCCATTATGATTTCCAATTACTTTTACGCAAACCATTGTAACTGCTTCTGATTGTGTTGGATTAACTTTACCTGGCATTATTGATGAGCCTGGTTCATTTGAAGGAAGAATTAGTTCCCCATATCCCGCCCTAGGACCAGAGCCTAAAAATCTAATATCATTAGCAATTTTCATTAAACACACAGCTGTAGTATTTAAAGTTCCTGAAAAGTTAACAATTTCATCATGGGCTGCTAATGCAGCAAATTTATTTATAGTGGGTTTAAAAGGAACTTTTGTAATTTTACTTATTTCTTTGATTATTTTTTTGTCAAAACCTTTTCTAGTATTTAGTCCAGTTCCGACTGCAGTACCTCCTTGAGCTAAATAATAAATTTCTTTTAGTGCGCTCTCTATTCTAAAGATGCATTTTTTTAATTGAACATGGTATCCTGAAAATTCTTGACCTAATGTAAGTGGGGTAGCATCTTGTAAATGAGTTCTGCCAACTTTAACAACATTTTTAAATTCTTTCGATTTTTTAAGTAATTCTTTTTCGAGCATTTTTAGCGATGGCAAAAGTTTTTCTCTTGTTTTAAGAGCTATTGCAATGTGCATAGCTGTAGGAAAAACATCATTAGTGGACTGGGATTTGTTTACGTGATCATTGGGGTGTACTGGTTTTTTTGATCCTAATTTACCGCCCATCATTTGAATTGCTCGATTAGCTATAACTTCGTTTACATTCATATTAGTTTGTGTACCTGAACCAGTTTGCCATACTTTTAAAGGAAAATGAGATACGAGTTTTCCTTTTATAACTTCATCAGCTGCTTTTATGATGTACTTGCTAATTTTAGGATCTAAATCTTTATTTTTTGCATTAACTATTGCTGCGGCTTTTTTTATTATAGCGATAGATTGAATTACTAGAGGTCTTACTAGAAAATCGCCTATATTAAAATATTTATTAGATCTTTCAGTGGATGCACCCCAATACTTATCACCAGGAACTTTAATTTTTCCAATACTATCAAATTCTGTTCTGTATTTCATATTTGATTCATTTATATAATACACTCTTATTAAATAATTATAAAATATAAAGGATAAGAAATGACTAATTTTGAAAATGTTAAAAAATTTATGGAAAAATTTGGTCAAGAAATCAAAGAAAAAGCAAGTTTTCCTGATGATAAAATCACTTCTCTTAGGTACGATTTAATAAAAGAAGAGCTCAGTGAGTTAAAAGAAGCAATGGATAAAAAAGATTTAAAAGAAGTCGCTGATGCCCTAACAGATATTCTTTATGTGACTTATGGAGCGGGACATGCATTTGGAATAGATTTGGATAAGTGTTTTGAAGAAGTGCAAAATTCCAACATGAGTAAATTAGGGTCTGACGGAAAACCAATTTATAACGATAAAGGTAAAGTCATGAAAGGACCTAACTACTTTAAGCCTAATTTAGGTAAGTTTGTAGCATGATAAAAGATAATTATTATTGGATATTGCTCGGTGTTGCTGTTGGAATATTAATTTATTTAGGAGATAAATATATTTTTTAGGGGCGTTCTGTTGCCAGGTGCCCCGGACCCCGTTACTTAATTAACAATGTTAATTAAGCTGCAAGTGCGTAACTTTCGTTAGCATTTGTAAATTGGCCCGTTACGTCGGAACCATCTCGTACGAAAGAATAGCCTTTAGACATCCGTCGATCCTAATTCACCCCCTTAAGATTAATTGGTGGAGGTGGTGGGTACTGCCCCCACGTCCGTAATGTTTATTACGAAATTCGTTTATCGTCATAGTTGGAAAACCAACTCCTTATTATAACCTATAAAAAAAATTTAACTATTTTATTTTATATAATTTAAAATATTTAGAGCAGTCGTCGCATATTAATAAAAGCTGATCATTTTCAATATTATTTTTTGATAAAACATAATCAGCACCGATATCTTTAGCAATATTAAAGTTAATAAGTATGTTCTGATAATCATTATTAAATGCGTAGACTCTACTTCCCCAATTATCGTAATAGTCTTTTAAAAATTTATTGACGCTCAATTCTTTCTCAATAACTTTTCTAAATTTTTTTTTATAAGATAAAGGGTAAATTGCGTGATAACCATCAATAACATAGATATTATTCATCACTGCTGCTAAAGGATCTAAATTTATTGAAATTATCCTTTTTTCTTTTACAATTTTTTTAATTTTTTTATAGTCTTCATATAAAAAATATTCATCAAAAGTATATATATTTCTATAGTCTTTTTCTTTCATAATAAATTTTTTGTGAATAGGAACTAATGATGAATTTAATTGAAATAAAAATATCGAAACAAAACTTAAAAATATTAGAAACTTTTTTGTATTTACGCTACTGCCTTTAATTAAAAATATCAACATTAATGAATGAATAAATGGTAAGTAATAGCTTATCCAAAATGGATTGAACATTTTTAAATAATTATAATTATTTGAAATATCTATTATAAATTTTGTATTAAATAAAAAAATTACTAAGTGAATAAAGAAAACAAATATTAAAAGTTTTTTTGCAATATTGTTTTTAGAAAATAAAACAATAAATAAAATTGGCGTTAAAATTATAGTGTAAGGAATAAGTTTGAATAGAGACCAATTTATACTATTTGGAAATTTAAAAATATTCAAAATAGTTTGTACTAAATTATCTAAAAAAGGTTTAGCATAATTTACAAATTCTACCCGATGCATTTTAAAATCAAGAAATAGTAAATATATTAAATTAGCACTTGTCAGCAAAGAACACATAAAAAATATACCTAGAATTTTTATTAAATGATTAATTTTTATGAGTAAGATCTTTTTATCAATTAAATAAATGAGAATTAAAATAGTTGGTAAAAAAAGAAAATCTGCAACGATATCAGTATTCAATCCAAAAAAGACTATTAGCAGATAATGCTTAATATTTATTTTTGATTTATATATAGTCAAATAAAGTAAATAAGGAAAAATAGCCAATCCAAAACCTAAAGTAGTAAATGGAGCCAAACACGAAAATAGCGCGGAGCTTAAAAAAGAAATAAAATTATTATTTTGTATTTTTTTTGATAAACAATAAAAAGACAAGTAACTTGTAATCTTGAATAATAAGTCTGTAATCCAATAAGCCAGCTCTGGATTTAAAAAAGAGTAAAGTAAAATAAATGGTTTAAATATATGTCTTAGAAAATAGAATTCTAACTCACCAGCTAAAAATATCTTTACTTGGTTGAAATTAAAACCCTCTCTATAAATTTCTCCAATGATCTTATTGTAAACAATTATACTGTCCAAGTTATCATGATAAAATGTAGTGATACTGCCAAAAACAATATAAGGGAAAATATAATTAATCGAAATTATTGCTAAAAATATATAATGATAATAATTTTTATTTGTCATTTAAATTTACAGTAAAAAATATCTGTAATCCCAAATATTCCTAATTTTTTTCTTATAATTTTAGTTTTATTGTTAAGTTGTTCTATCTGTTCTGAATACGAAGATTTAGTTTTTTCATGAGCCTTAAAATTAAAACTTAAGATCATAGCGATTTTACTGATCAAGTTTTGTCTTGAAAGACTTAGAATAATTTCACACTTAGGGTTCTTTTTTTTAATTTCTGTAAGTAGTTTATTAATTCTTTGAGGTGTTAAATACATTAGAACATGATTGAATATTACTAAATCAAAGTTGTGATTTTTATAATTTTTGATTTCAGAAAATAAAGGGTTGATGTCATAATTTAAAATTTTTTTATTAGGTAAATATTTACTAAAAATTTTTTTGCCACATCCATAATCTAAAATTATTTTTTCCGATTTATCTAAACTTGCAATATTTATTATTTCTTTAACAATTGATAAAAAATAGTAATTTTGTGGAAATTTATTGTACTCAGTTACCGGATATTGATTTAATTTCTTCATATTTTTATAAAAATTGTTATACATAAACTATATTGAAAAACTACTGTGAAATCTGTAGAAAAAAAAATCTTCCCACAGTTCTTAACTTGGGAAAACATCCACTTTGTGATGATTTAATACAAATCGGATCAAAAAAAAAAAATAGATTATATAAAATAGAAATTGTTTACTGCAAAGATTGTGTAACTGCCTATCAAAAATTTCAAGTAAAGAAAAAAATTTTATTTCCTCTGAATTACCATTATAGAGCTAATCTAACTAAAGATGTTTTAAATGGCATGAAACAATTAGTGAATGATTGTAAAAATAATTTTAACGGGCTTAAAAATAAAACAGTTTTAGATATCGGTTGTAATGATGGAAGTTTATTAAATATTTTTAAAAAATATAAATGTACCACAATTGGTATTGAGCCAACTAATGCTAGTAAGGAAGCAAAAAAAAATGGGCATCATATTTATCAAGGTTATATTGATAATAAAATAATAAAAAAAATTAAAAAAAAATTTAAAAAAATTGATATCATTACTTTTACAAACGTTTTTGCTCACATTGAAAACCTTGGAGCTCTAATATCAAATGTTAAAAAAATTGTTAATGATGAAACACTTTTAGTAATTGAGAACCATTACTTAGGCTCAGTGATTGAAAAAAATCAGTTTGATACTTTTTACCATGAACATCCTAGAACCTACAGTTTAACCTCATTTTTTAAAATCTCAAAAATTTTAGGAATGAATCTTTTTAATTATAAGCTTCCAAAAAGATATGGAGGCAATATAAGGGTTTTTTACTCACGCAAAAAAAAATGTAATTTAAAAGAATTAAGATTAATGAAAAAAGAAAAAATTTTTTTCAAACGATTTAAAAACCTAAATAGATCAATTAATATTTGGAAGAAAAAAAAGAAAAATCAGATCATGAAACTTAATAAAAAATATGGTCCATTACCCGCTAAAGCTTTTCCTGGAAGAGCAGCTATCTTGCTTAAGATGTTAAACTTAAAAAAAATAAATATTGATTGTATTTTCGAACAACCAAATTCAATTAAAATTGGGTTCAATGCACCAGGTACTAATATTCCAATCAAATCAGATAAATATTTAAAAAAAAGGCTTCATAAAAGACCGATAATAAATTTAGCATGGCATATTAAAAAAGAAATTAAAAAATATATAATCAATTTAAAGATTAATTCAAAAATGATTAATATAATTGATAATAAAGATTTTAAAAAATGAAAAAAATTAAATTTTATGAAATAGCTAAAATTAATAAAAATTATGAAAATAATTTTATAAAAAACTTTAAAAGAATTAATAAGGGTGGAAGATATATTTTAGGAAAAAATGTAAATATTTTTGAAAAAAAATTGGCAGATTATTGTAATGCCAAATATTGCGTCGCAGTTGGAAATTGTGTTGATGCAATGAAAATTACATTTATGGCATATAAGATAATGGGAAGTATGAAAGATGGTGATGAAGTTCTAGTTCCCGCAAATACATATATTGCAAGTATATTGGGCATAACTTCAGTAAATCTTAAACCTGTTTTTGTTGAACCTGAATATGACACTTTTAATATTTCCGTAGCAAACATAAAAAAATTAATCAGTAAAAAAACTAAAGCAATCTTGGCTGTGGATTTATATGGGCGTCCAGCAGACTTATTTGAAATAAAAAGAATTATTAAGAAAAAAAATATAAAATTAGTAGAAGATGCTGCGCAATCTTTAGGAGCAAAAATCAAAAATAAAATGGTTGGATCCGTTAGTGACGCAACGTGTTTTAGTTTCTTCCCAGGAAAAAATTTAGGCGCCTTTGGAGACGCAGGTGCCATAACTACAAATGATAAAAACTTATTTGATATTTTAAAGTCCCTGAGAAATTATGGCGAAGACGTTTTTGATAATCTGAAAGATAGAAAATATAAGAATACTTTTAAAGGAGTAAATTCAAGAATGGATGAAATTCAAGCAGCAGTTTTAGTTGATAAATTAAGAAATTTCAATTATTTGCAAAGTAAAAGAAAAAAGATTGCAAAATTTTACCTTAATAATATAAAAAATAATAAAATTTTATTACCAGAAGTTAATAAAAATTTTGATCATGGATGGCATCTTTTTGTCATAAGGTGTAAATCAAGAAATAGATTAAAAAATTACTTACAAAAAAAAAATATTGAAACTATGATCCATTACCCTATTCCGCCACATAAACAAAAAGCTTTTTCAGAATTGAATAAAAGAAGATTTTATGTAACAGAAAAAATTACCAAAGAAATTTTAAGTTTACCCATTTTTCCAACATTAACAAAATTTGAAACTAAACGTATAGTCAACACATTAAATAGCTTTAAATGAAAAAAATATCAATTTGCGTTCCAGTTTTAAATGAAGAAGAAAATATAATTAACGCTTATGATAAAATTATAGAAATCTTCAAAGAAAAAATTAACTCATATGATTATGAAATAATTTTCACAGATAATCATAGCAGTGATAATACAGAAAAAATTTTATTAGATTTATGTAAAAAAGATAAAAAAGTAAAATATATAAGATTTAGAAATAATTTTGATTACGATAAATCAATTTTAGAGGCTTATAAACATTCAACAGGAGATGCCGCAATTGTAATAGATTGTGATTTACAAGACTCTCCAGATTTATTTACTAAATTTATTAAAAAGTGGGAGGAAGGACATGATTTAGTTTATGGAGTTGTAAAAAGTAGAAAAGAGAATTTTTTTTTAAATTTTATGAGAAAGTTTTTTTATATCATAATGAATTTAAATGCTGATATAAAATATCCATTAAACGCCCATGATTTTAGATTAGTAGATAGAAGAGTAATTAATAATTTTAAAGATAATAGTAATTTATTTCCATACGTAAGAGGTTTAACTTTTGCATTATCTACAAGTCCTCTTGGAATTGAATATGATAGGGAAAATAGAAAAAAAGGTAAGAGTAAATTAGGATTTTATAATTCTTTTACATACGCTGTTAATGCATTGCTTGAAGAAACTTTCTTTTTTACAAAAGTTTTTAGAAGAATTTCATTAATTTTATTTTTTTTAACAATAATTGGTTCTTTAATAAATTTTTTTCAAGAATTTAAATTTATTAATCTTTTTGAAAACTTAGTTCTTATTTTATTAATTTCAATTCTTGTTTTATTATCTATAGTTTGTGAGTATGTTACAAGAATATATTTCCAATTAAAGAAAACCGAGAGAATTATCTATGAAAAAAAAATCAACTTTTAATTCAAAGTGAAAACAAAAATAAATTCTAATTTCTGGAAAAATAAAAAAGTTTTCGTTACTGGTCATACTGGATTTAAGGGTAGCTGGCTTTGTATAATTTTAAATCTTTTAGGAGCAAAAATAACAGGATATGCTTTAAAACCAAAATCAAACCCAAACCTTTTTAAACTTGCAAAAGTAGGAAATTTAATTAATAAATCAATTATTGCTGATGTTCGGGATTTTAAAAGGCTTAATAAAGAAATTAAAAAATCGAACTCTTCAATTTTATTTCATTTAGCTGCACAGCCTCTTGTTAGATATTCTTATCTTGAGCCTAAAGAAACATTTGATACAAATTTTAATGGGACTTTAAATATTCTTGAATCAGTTAGAAGAATAAAAAAAGTAAAGACTTCAATAATAATAACTACAGATAAAGTTTATGACATTTCAAAAAATAAAATCTTTAAAGAAACTGACATTTTAGGGGGGATAGATCCTTACAGCGCATCAAAAGTTTGCTGTGAATACTTGTTTACTTCTTATATGAGTTCTTTTTTTAAAAATTCAAATTATCAAAGTCTCGCAACTGTTAGAGCAGGTAATGTAATTGGAGGTGGTGATTATTCGGAGGACAGATTAATTCCAGATATTTATCTTTCTGCAAAAAAAACTAAACAAATAATTTTACGAAATCCAAAATCAGTTAGACCTTGGCAACATGTTCTGGAGCCTTTGAGTGGATATTTAATACTAGCTGAAAAACTTTATAAAAATAAATTAAAAAACCAAGATCAAAATTGGAATTTTGGTCCAAATATTAGTAGTTGTAAACCTGTAAAATATGTAGCTGAAAAATTTGCTAGGGCACTAGGCCTAAAATTAAAAACAATCAAATTTAGATCTAAGTCATTTTCATCTGAAACAGACTTATTAAGATTAAACAACTATAAAGCTAAAAAATTTTTAAATTGGCACCCAAAATGGAAACTTAACAAATCAATTGATAAAATACTTGAATGGAATAGTGTAAAAAATAAAAATAATGCGTTAAAAGTTTGTCAAAAACAAATTATAGAATTTCTAGAAGATTAAATAGCAAAAAAATTATATGAAACTCACAAAAGAACAAAAACAAGAAATCACAGATCAACAAGCACAAAAAAATACAACAAAAAGGGTAACTTCACCTGCTTTAGAAAAGATTTTATACGAGGCAATACCAGTTTTAGATCATGGATTTGTTAGAGTGGTAGATTATATGGGTGATGACAGCTCTATTGTTCAGTCAGCAAGAGTTTCTTATGGAAAAGGAACTAAAAAAGTTTCAACAGATGAAGGTTTAATAAAATACTTAATGAGGCATTGGCACTCAACACCGTTTGAAATGTGTGAAATTAAATACCATGTTAAATTACCAATTTTTATTGCTCGTCAGTGGATTAGACATAGAACAGCAAATGTTAATGAATATTCTGCTAGATATTCGATTTTAGATAAGGAATTTTATATTCCAGCTAAAGATCAATTGTCTGCACAGTCGACCTCTAACAGACAAGGAAGAGGAGATTTAATCAAGGGTGCTCAAGCTGATGAAGTTTTAAAGATTTTAAAAGATGATGCTACAAGGACTTATGACAACTATGAAAAAATGTTAAACGAAAGATTTGATGGTAGTACAATAGATGAAAGTAAGTCAGGTTTAGCAAGAGAACTTGCTAGAATGAATCTTACTTTAAATTCCTACACTCAGTGGTATTGGAAAACTGATCTTTTGAATCTTTTAAATTTTTTATTTTTGAGAGCTGATAGTCATGCGCAGTATGAAATAAGAGTTTATGCTGAGGCTATGTTAAATACAGTACAAAAATGGGTTCCAATTACCCATGCAGCATTTTTAGATTACAGAGTGGGAGCTGTTCATGTTTCTGCTAAGGGAAAAAAAGTAATTCAGCAAATGGCAAAAGGTGAAAAAGTAAGTCATGAAAGTTCAGGTCTCTCAAAAAGAGAGTGGAATGAATTAATGAGTTCTTTTGATTTTAAAGAAGAGATTGTTTAATTTTTTCAGCTATATTTTTAAATAACTTTGAAACCTCATGATTAGGGTCAGAATGTGTTAATGGTTCACCTTTGTCAGCCGAATTTCTTAAATCTTGGTGAATAGGAAGGTGACCTAAAAAATCTTTATTAAATTCTTTAGCAGTTTTTTCAACACCACTTTCTCCAAAAATTTTATATTTTTTTTTATCATCGCCCTTAAAATAACTCATGTTATCAATTAATCCTAAAATTTTTACACCTGTTTTTTCAAACATTTGGATTCCTCTTTTAACATCTAATAAAGCCAAATCTTGAGGAGTTGAAACAATTATCGCTCCATCAACTTTTACTTCTTGCGCAAACGTTAATTGGGTATCGCCAGTTCCAGGCGGCATATCAATTATTATCACATCACGATCTTTCCATAATACTTTTTGTGTCATAGTTTTAATTGCACTAATCACCATTGGACCTCTCCAAATCATAGGAGTTTGTTCGTCAACTAAAAACCCCATGGACATAAATTGAGCATCATATTTTTCTAAAGGAGACATTGCTTTACCATCTTCACTTTTTGGCTTTTCATTTAAGTTAATTAATTTTGGCAAAGATGGTCCATAAACATCTGCGTCCAAAATACCGATTTTTAATCCTAAATTTTGTAAAGCAAATGCGAGATTAATTGCGACCGTAGATTTTCCCACACCACCTTTTGCACTTGAAACTAATATTGTATTTTTAGTCCCATATATTGGAGTTTTGGTAAATTGCTTAGGAGCAAGCTTTTCTTTCATTGTTTTGCTCATTTCTACTTTTTTTTCAGACATAATATCGCTCTTACATAACTTGTTTTTGCAGTAAAAGTCACTATATAAAGTGTCATGAGTTTCAAAGACAAGATTTTTAAAAATCAGTCTCCGTGGGGATCGCCTCCTCCGGGTGGAGGCGGACGTATGCCTGGTGGAAATGGTTCAGGTTCAAGACAAGATCCACCAAATCTTGACGATATAATTAAAAATTTTCAAAAAACAATAAATAAATTTTCGGGTGGCAAATCTGGAGGATCAAAACCGATAATAATTGGTCTATTAATTCTTTTAGGGCTATATATTGCAAGCGGTCTTTACAGGGTATTACCAGATGAGCAAGGCGTAGTTTTAAGATTCGGTAAATTTGTAAATACAACACAACCAGGATTGCACTATCATTTACCAATGCCAATAGAGAGAGTGCTGACTCCTAAAGTTACAAAAGTAAATAGAGTTGATGTTGGTTTCAGACCTGCGAGCGATAGCGGAAGATCTTCTGGAGTTGGAAACGTTCCTGAAGAAAGTTTGATGCTTACTGGGGATGAAAACATTGTAGATATTAATTACTCTGTATTCTGGGTTATAAAAGATGCTGGTAAGTTTTTATTTAACATTCAAAGCCCAGTTGAAACAGTAAAAGCAACTTCAGAGACAGCAATGAGGGAAGTTATTGCAAAAAATAATATTCAAACAATTTTAACTGAAGGAAGAGCAAATATTGAAGTTGAGGTACAAGAAATTACTCAAATGATTTTAGATGAATACGAGTCAGGTATTCAAATTACTCAAGTACAAACCCAACAAGCCGACCCACCTGAACAAGTTATTGATGCATTTAGGGACGTACAAGCAGCTCGAGCTGATAGAGAAAGATCAAAAAATGAAGCTGAAGCATATGCCAATGATGTTATTCCAAGAGCGCGAGGAGAAGCAGAACAAGTTTTACAACAAGCAGAAGCTTATAAAAAAGAAGTAGTTGCAAAAGCAGAGGGTGAAGCTAGCAGATTTCTAGCAATTTACAATGAATACAAAAATGCAAAACAAGTAACTCAAGAAAGAATGTATTTAGAAACAATGGAAAAAGTTTTGGCTGATATTGATAAAGTAATTATAGATAAAGAGTCTGGATCGGGTGTTGTTCCTTACTTACCTTTACCTGAATTAAAAAAATCAGGAGGAAATAATTAATGAGAGGTATTAAACTTATAATTCCAGCAATAATATTAATTGCAATTGTTGTGTTTCAATCTTTATTTATCGTTCAAGAAATTAGCCAAGCAATCGTACTTCAATTTGGTGATCCTAAAAAAATTGTTACTAAAGCTGGATTGAATTTTAAATTACCATTCATACAAAACGTTGTTTTCTTAGATAAAAGAATTTTAAATTTGGACAATGATCCAGAAGAAGTAATTGCTGCCGATCAGAAGCGTTTAATTGTAGATGCAATCGCAAGGTTTAAGATTGTAGATCCTTTAAAATTTTATATTTCAGTTGGAAATGAAAGAGTTGCAAGATCAAGACTTTCAACAATTATAAATTCAAGGATAAGGGGTGTTTTAGGTAAACAAGAATTAGCAACACTTCTATCAACGGATAGAACAAAACAGATGGCAATAATTCAAAATGATGTAAACACTGAAGCTCAAAATTTTGGAATTGAAATTGTTGATGTGAGAATTAAAAGAGCTGATTTACCTCCAGCAAACAGTGAGGCAATTTATAAAAGAATGCAGACAGAAAGAGAGAGAGAGGCAAAAGAATTTAGAGCGCAGGGTGCAGAGATTGCTCAAAAAATTAGATCAACAGCAGATAAAGATGTTACTGTTATTTTAGCTCAGGCCAATAAAAAATCAGAAATCATGAAAGGTGAGGGCGATGGAGAAAGAAATAAAATTTTTGCCAATGCGTTTGGACGAGACCCTCAGTTTTTTGCATTTTACAGAGCAATGCAGGCTTATGAAAAAGCTTTGATAGGCGGAGAGACTTCACTAGTTTTATCTCCCGATAGTGAATTCTTTAAATTTTTTGGTAAGTCAATTAAACCAAATATTAAAAGATAAATAAATCACTCTGTGAAAGAGCTTATTACTGCAATTGGATTGCTTTTTTTCATAGAGGGTCTTTTACTTGCCATTTTCCCGTCAAGAATAAAAAATATGTTAGAGGTGATTAAGAATACGCCAGAAAACAAACTAAGATCATTCGGACTGTTTTTTTTGATTATTGGTTTTTTAATAATTTGGTATATAAAAAATTAATATGAAACTATTTAAAAAGATATTTTTTTTAATAATAATTTTTAATTTTTCATTCATTCAAGCTAAAGCCGTTCCTAGCTCATTTGCAGATTTAGCAGAAAAATTAATGCCATCAGTGGTCAATATTTCAACAACTCAAACTGTAAAAACAACAACTAATCAATTTCCTTTTCAGTTTCCTCCAGGATCACCATTTGGTGAAATGTTTAAAGATTTTGAAAGACCTACGGAGAGAAAAGCCTCGTCTTTAGGATCTGGTTTTATAATTAAAGAAGATGGTATCGTAATTACAAACAATCATGTGATTGCCAATGCAGAGGATATTTTAATACGAGTTGGTGACAAAGAATATAATGCAGAAGTCTTAGGAGCAGACCCTTATATGGATCTTGCGGTTTTGAAAATGAAGACTAAAGATAAATTTAAACCTGTGCGGTTTGGTGACTCAACTAAAGCAAGAGTGGGTGACTGGGTCGTAGCTATTGGTAATCCTTTTGGTTTAGGAGGTACTGTTACCTCTGGAATTATTTCAGCAAGGAATAGACAAATTGGTTTAACGAGATATGAGGATTTTATTCAAACTGATGCATCAATTAACCAGGGAAATTCCGGCGGTCCTCTATTTAACCTCAAAGGAGAAGTAATCGGAGTTAATACTGCCATCATAGCCCCAGGTCAATCAGGATCAATCGGAATTGGATTTGCAATTCCAGCTAATGCTGCATCTAATGTAATTGATCAATTGATAAAATTTGGTGAAACAAAAAGAGGATGGTTAGGAGTAAGAATTCAAGAAGTAACAAAAGAAATAGCAGATGTTGAAAAACTAAAAAAACCTGAGGGAGCCCTCGTGGCAAGTGTTGGACAAAATAGTCCAGCAGAAAAAGCAGGAATTAAAGCAGGTGATATCATTTTAGAATTTGATGGAAAAAAAATAAATACAATGAAAAAACTTCCTAACGTTGTTGCAAGTACAGAAGTAGGAAAAAGTGTAGAGCTTAAAATTTGGAGAAATAAAAAACTAATTTCAAAAAGATTAACTCTAGGAAGACTTGAAACTTCAGAAGAATTTAAAGAAACAAAACCAAAAATTGTTAAAAAAGATGTAGATATTCAAAGTTTAAAAATTGCAGTTAGAGATTTAAATGATCAAGATATCTCTAATAGAGATTTAAACAAAAAAACTGAAGGCGTTGTAATAACTGATATTTCTAATCGGAGTCCTCTAGCGAATCTTTTGAATGTAAACGATATAATCATAGAAGTTCAAAAAACTTCTGTAAAAAATTCTTCAGACTTGAATAAAATTGTAAATAGCATTTTTAAAAAAGGTGAAAAAACTTTATTATTGACTATAATAAACAATAACAATCGAAGAAGATACCTTGGTGTAAAGATAAATTAATTTGTCAAAAAAAATAATTCTTTTAGCGGGACCTACAGCTTCAGGAAAATCAAAACTAGCTATCTATTTAGCAAAAAAAATAAATGGAGAAATAATAAATGCAGATAGTATGCAAATTTATAAAGAATTTTCCATTTTATCCTCTAGGCCAAAAAGATCTGAAACTATAAAAATTAAACATCATTTGTATGGCATAGTTTCAGTTAAAAAATATTTCTCGGCAGGCGATTGGCTTAAAGAAGCGAAAAAAAAAGTAAATTCATGCTTAAAGAATAAAAAAGTTCCAATTATTGTTGGGGGCACTGGTTTATATTTTAACACTATTACAAGGGGAATTAGTAAAATCCCAGATATAGACATTAAAACAAGAAAAAAAGTGAGAGTTTTATTTAAAAAACTCGGCTTTAAAAAGTTTTATGAAAAACTTTTAGTACTAGATCCTAAAGTTAAAAATAGAATAAATCCAAAAGACTCCCAAAGGATACAAAGAGCCTTTGAAGTAAAACTTAAAACGAAAAAGTCTTTGTTTGACTGGTTCGCTAAAACGAAATCAGATTTTTTGGATTTCGATTTAAGAAAAGTTTTTATTGATATTCCAAGGATAGATCTACTTCCGAATATTTCAAAAAGAACAGAACTTATGTTTAAGGAAAATTGCATAAAAGAGGTAAAAAAATTTAATTCAATGAGGTTGAATAAAAACCTATCAGCCAATAAATTGATAGGAGTTCAAGAAATTAATCAATTTATTAAAGACAGTATCTCATTAGACGAATGTAAAGAGCTTATCAATATTAAGACAAGACAGTACGCTAAAAGACAAAATACATGGGCTCGGGGACATATGAAGAATTGGAACAAGCTATATTCCAAAAATTTCTCTATTCTTTTAAAAAAAACATTAAAAGTCATCAGCTAAAACTTGACGGTTGGTATTTCTAGGCTAGATTGTATGAATGCCAAAATTATTCAGTGGTGCGGAAATAGTATTTAAAGCATTGGAAGACCAAAAAGTTGAGTATATTTTTGGTTATCCAGGGGGAGCTGTGCTTCCAATTTATGATGAATTAAAAAATCATAAATCAATCAAACATATTTTAGCTAGACATGAACAAGGTGCAGGCCATGCTGCAGAAGGCTACGCAAGATCAAGTGGTAAGCCTGGAGTTTTATTAGTTACATCAGGTCCAGGAGCAACAAATGCAGTTACAGCTTTGACTGATGCTTATATGGACTCAATTCCTGTAGTTTGCATTTCAGGACAGGTTCCAACTCATTTAATTGGAACAGATGCATTTCAAGAATGTGATACAACAGGAATCACAAGACCATGTACAAAACATAATTGGTTAGTGAAAGACGTAAATGATTTAGCAGACATCATGAACCAAGCTTTTAAAATTGCAACAACTGGTCGACCGGGACCTGTTTTAGTTGATATTCCCAAAGATATCCAATTCAACAAAGGTATTTATAAGGTAAGTAAAAACAAATTAGAAAAAAAATTGAATGGCGCCATCTCGAATAAAATAAATTTAAAAAATGTAGATAAATTTATTGAGATGATCAAAAAATCATCTAAACCAATTTTTTATACAGGTGGTGGAGTAATTAATTCAGGTCCAAAAGCAAGTGAACTTTTAAGAGATCTAGTTTCAATAACTGGTTTTCCTATTACTTCTACTCTTCAAGGTTTAGGAGCATACCCTGGCGATGATCCTCAATTTTTAGGAATGCTTGGAATGCACGGAACTTATGAAGCTAATAATGCTATGCATGATTGTGATCTGATGATTAATATCGGAGCAAGATTTGATGACAGAATAACAGGAAAAATTGACGAGTTTTCCCCGAAGTCAAAAAAAATTCATATTGATATAGATCCATCTTCAATTGGAAAAAATGTAAAAGTTGATTTAGCTATCACAAGCGATGTAACAGAATTGTTACAAGCAGTTATAAAAAGATTTAAGGAAAAAAATAAAAATTTTATCGACTCAAATAAACAAAAAACTGCAAAATGGTGGAGCCAAATTGACAAATGGAGAGAAAAAAAATCTTTAAACTTTATCAACAGCAAGGAAACTATTAAACCACAGCATGCTGTACAAAGATTATATGAATTAACAAAACACCAAGACACTTTTGTTACTACAGAAGTTGGACAACACCAGATGTGGGCTGCTCAACATTATAAGTTTAATAAACCTAATAGATGGATGACATCTGGAGGTCTAGGCACTATGGGATATGGTTTACCTGCAGCTATCGGTGTTCAAATTGCTCATCCTAAAAAGCTTGTAGTAGATATAGCTGGTGAAGCTTCAATATTAATGAATATTCAAGAAATGTCGACCGCAATACAATATAGACTACCAGTCAAGATTTTTATTTTAAATAATGAATACATGGGAATGGTTCGACAATGGCAAGAATTGTTGCACGATAAAAATTATTCTGAAAGTTACACAGAAGCTTTACCAGATTTTGTTAAGTTAGCCGAAGCTTATGGCGCAGTTGGTATGAGAGCTAAAACACCTGATGAATTAGATGAAAAAATCAAAGAAATGATTTCTGTAGATAAACCTGTAATTTTTGATTGTGTAGTAGATAAAGTAGAAAACTGTTATCCAATGATACCTTCTGGAAAACCTCATAACCAAATGCTTCTCGGGCCTGAAGACGAAAAAGAAGAAGTTTCAGATGAAGGAAAAACTCTAGTTTAATGCCAAAACCAAAATCAGCATACAGCCAACCAACTAAATTTGGAAAAGAGGAACATCATATATTTGTTGTGTGGGTTGATAACGAAGCTGGAGTTTTAGCTAGAGTAATCGGCTTATTTTCTGGCAGAGGATATAACATTGAGTCACTAGCAGTTGCTGAAGTAGATAAAAAGAAACACGTTTCTAGAATAACTATCGTGACTAAAGGAACACCTGAAGTTATTCAGCAAATTAAGTTACAGCTAGGAAAACTGATACCGGTTCATAAAGTTGCAGATTTTTCAAGGAATGATCCTGATATAATATTTAAAGAGCTAGCACTCTTTAAGTTAGTTGGAACCGCCACAAAGCAAAAAAAAGCTAAATTAATGTGCAAAAAATTTAATCCAGTAGTACTAGATAAAACACAAAAGTCTTTTGTAATTCAAGTGACTGCACTAAGAAGAGACATTGATAAATTGATTGCAAATTTAAAGCCTTTAGGGTTAATTAGCACTTCAAGAACTGGTGCAGTTGCAATGACTAGGGGAAAAGAAATTTTTACACAATAGGAGAAAATTATGAAAACATTTTATGAAAAAGACGCAGACGTAAATCTAATTAAAAATAAAAAAGTTGCTATCTTTGGTTACGGAAGCCAAGGACATGCTCATGCATTAAATTTAAAAGATAGTGGAGTAAAAGAAGTTGTAGTTGCATTGAGAGAAGGTTCTTCAAGTGTAAAAAAAGCAGAGAGTGAAGGTTTAAAAGTTATGTCATTATCAGATGCTGCAGCTTGGGCTGACGTGGTTATGATGTTAACCCCAGATGAATTGCAATCTGAAATTTACAAAAATCATATTGAGCAAAGAATGAAAGAGGGAACAAGTTTAGCATTTGCACACGGTTTAAACATTCATTTTGATTTAATTAACGCTAGAAAAGATTTAGACGTATTTATGGTTGCTCCAAAAGGTCCTGGACACACAGTAAGAAGCGAATATCAAAAAGGTGGAGGAGTTCCATGTCTGATGGCTGTCCATAAAGATAGTTCTGGTAAAGCTAGAGATCTTGCTATGTCATACGCTTCTGCAATTGGCGGAGGTAAATCAGGAATTATTGAGACAACTTTTAAAGATGAGTGTGAAACAGATTTATTTGGGGAGCAAACAGTTCTTTGTGGAGGATTAGTTGAACTAATTAAAAATGGCTTTGAAACATTAACTGAGGCTGGTTACCCACCCGAAATGGCTTATTTTGAGACTCTACATGAGGTAAAATTAATTGTGGATCTAATTTATGAAGGTGGAATTGCAAATATGAATTATTCTATTTCAAATACTGCAGAGTATGGTGAGTATGTATCGGGTAAAAGAATAGTTGATAGTAAGACGAAAGAGAAAATGAAAGAAGTTCTTAAAGACATTCAATCTGGTAAGTTTACAAAGCAGTGGATGGATGAGCATAAATCAGGTCAAAAAAACTTCCTTAAAATGAGGGAAGATTTAGCTAAACATCCAATTGAAAAAGTAGGTAAAGAGCTTCGCGCTATGATGCCATGGATTGGTAAAAATAAATTAGTCGATAAAGACAAGAATTAGCCCAATCTGACTCATTAATAGCTCTTATTGAATATATAATAATTTGCAAATTCTATCTTTGATTGTATTATGAGAAACTTTTGAATTTACAAATGTTTTGAGTATGAGTGATAAAAATAGAATTATAATTTTTGATACTACTATGCGTGATGGTGAACAGTCTCCAGGCGCATCAATGAGTTTAGAAGAAAAATTACAAATCTCTAGAGTGTTTGATGAACTTGGCGTTGATGTCATTGAAGCTGGTTTTCCAATAGCTTCGCCAGGAGACTATGAGGCTGTGACAGAAATTAGTAAAACTTTAAAAAAATCTATACCTGCAGGTTTAGCTCGTGCAACAAAAAAAGATATTGATGCATGTCATGAAGCATTAAAGCACGCAAAAAATTTTAGAATACATACTTTTATTTCCACAAGCCCACTTCATATGAAGCATAAATTAAATAAATCTCCTGAGGAAGTCTTAGGGTCGATTAAAGAGAGTGTCACATACGCAAGAAAATTTACTGATGATGTTGAATGGTCATGTGAAGACGGAACAAGAACAGATATGGATTATATGTGTAAGACCGTTGAACTTGCTATTAAATGTGGAGCAAGAACTATAAATATCCCTGATACTGTAGGATATACAGTGCCATCAGAATTTAAAAAAATAATCGAAACTTTGTTAAACAAAGTTCCAAACATTGATAAAGCAATTATATCAACTCACTGTCACAATGATTTGGGATTAGCGGTAGCAAATTCATTAGCAGGAGTAATGGCTGGTGCAAGACAAATAGAATGTACAATTAACGGTATTGGCGAAAGAGCTGGTAACGCTGCTCTTGAAGAAGTTGTGATGGCGATGAGAACAAGACATGATTTAATGCCTTACACGACAAATATTAACACAAAACTTTTAAGCAAAGCATCAAAAGTTGTGTCTAATGCAACAGGTTTCCCTGTTCAGTTTAATAAAGCGATAGTTGGAAAAAATGCTTTTGCGCATGAGTCAGGTATTCACCAAGATGGAATGTTAAAGAATAGAAACACTTATGAAATTATGACCCCAGAAAGCGTAGGAGTTAAAAAAACTTCATTAGTAATGGGTAAACATTCTGGCCGACATGCTTTTAGAGATAAATTATCTGATATGGGTTACGTTGACGTAACAGATGATATTATTGATATAGCATTTGGAAAATTTAAAATCTTGGCAGATAAAAAGAAACATATTTATGATGAAGATATAGCTGCAATTATAGATGACAGTCTAGTAACAGAGGATAATGTAATAAAATTAAAATCTTTAAAAGTATTTGCTGGAACAGGAGAACCTCAAAAAGCAGAGATGACATTAGAGGTATATGGCGAAGTTAAAAGTTCAACTGAGACAGGTGACGGCCCAGTTGATGCAATATTCAAATGTATAAAGAACCTTTATCCTCATGATGTAAACCTTCAATTATATAACGTGCATGCAGTTACAGAGGGAACTGATGCTCAAGCAACAGTAAGCGTTAGAATTGAGGAAAAAGGAAAATCAACGGTGGGCCAAGCAGCTGATACTGATACGTTAGTCGCATCAGCAAATGCATACTTGAATGCATTAAACAAATTAATTATCAAAAGAACAAAAACTGCACCAGATCAAACGATCAGTGCTCAAAACTAAAAGGGGAAAATATGTTTAAAGGTTTAACAGGATTATCATCATTATGGTCACAAGATATGGCTATCGATTTGGGAACAGCCAACACTTTGGTAGTATTAAAAGAGCAAGGTGTTGTTTTAAATGAACCTTCAGTTGTTGCTGTAATAGAGGATGGTGGAAGAAAATCTGTTTTAGCTGTGGGTGATGAAGCAAAAACAATGTTAGGTAGAACACCTGGTAACATATCAGCTATTAGACCTTTGAAAGACGGTGTAATTGCAGATTTCGTAGTTACAGAAGAAATGATAAAACATTTTATAAAGAAAGTTCATAAAAAAAATGCTTTTGCTAATCCTAGAATTTTAATCTGTGTACCAACTGGATCTACTCCGGTGGAAAGAAAAGCTATTCAAGACTCAGCGTTGGCAGCTGGAGCTAGAAAGGTTCAGCTTATTGAAGAACCTATAGCTGCTGCAATTGGTGCTGGATTACCTATATCAGAGGCAACAGGATCTATGGTTGTTGATATAGGAGGTGGAACAACTGAAATCGCTGTTATGTCTTTAGGAGGAGTAGTTTATTCAAAATCACTAAGAGTTGCTGGAGATGCATTAGATGGATCAATTATTGCTTACATGAGAAAAAAAATGAATTTAATGATCGGAGACTCAACTGCTGAAAAAATTAAAAAAGAAATAGGTACTGCGATTCCATCATCAAATAATACCTTTTTAATGAAAGGTAGAGATATAAGATCAGGAACTCCAAAAGAAATTGAGCTTACAGAAAAAGATGCTTGCGAAGCGATAATGCCAATTTTAAATCAAATTTTAGGAGGCATAAAAGAAGCTTTAGAAAACACTCCTCCAGAATTATCAGCAGATTTAATTGATATGGGATTAGTTTTAACAGGCGGTGGTGCTTTATTAAAAAATATTGATAAATTAATTTCTCAAGATACTGGCTTACCTGTAACGATAGCTGATGATCCTTTATCATGTGTAGCTATTGGAACAGGAAGAGCTTTAGAAAATGAAGAATTATTTTCTACAATGTTGTCTGAATATTAATTTGTCTTTACAAAAAAAATGTCAGTTAGTAGAGATGATTTTAGTATAGCTTTTCGTTCAGCTCTTTTACAAAGAGGAGCAACTCAAAAATTTTCAATTTTCTCTCTTATAATTGTAGCTTTAGTAGTGTTCTTTTTAGATGTTTATGGATTTACTGCGGTAAAAACAGCAAGAAGTTTTATCAATGATGTTGTTTATAGAGTAACGTATTTAGTATCTGCTCCAACAAGATTATTTCCAGGTATTAATCAGGGAATTGCAAATCATTTTAATTTAAAAAAAGAAAACGAAGAATTAAGACAAGTCATAGAGCGATATAAATCTCTTGATCTGAACCTAGAATATATATCAAATGAAAATAAAAATTTGAAAAAAGTTTTAGATACTGAAGATGTAGAAAGCGTTTCGAATGTAGTCTTAGCTAAAGTTTTAGTTGATCGGAATAGTCCATTCTTAAAATCAATTATTATTAATAAAGGAAGTAGAGAGGGCATAATAAAAGGAATGCCTGTTACTCAAAACAAATATTTGGTTGGACGTATTGTTGAGACTAATTATTTATCATCAAGAGTGTTATTATTAAATGACTTAAATAGTAGAATTCCAGTAACATTTGATGAAAAAAGTACCCAAGCAATTTTAACAGGAGGCGGTACGCGTAAACCTACACTGTCTTACTTACCTGAAGATTATCAATTTGAAGAAGACATTACAGTATTTGCTTCTGGAAAAGATGGAATTTTCAATGCTGGTACTCCTATTGGAAAAACTAAAGATAATGGAGAAGTAAAGTTATTTGTAGACCCTAACCAGTTGTCGTTTGTAACAGTTAATTTAATTAAACCAACTAAGGAAGTTTTTTAATGGCTAAATCAAGTATAATACATAAAATATTTGCGGCTGGTCCTTTAGTTTTATTATATTATTTATCAGTAAGCGAAATAGATACGAATCTAGAAAAATTATTTGAAATATTTTCTTTAAATTTACAAATCATAATAATTTATTTTTGGATAATAAAACGTCCAAATTTAATGGGCACAGGTCACATATTCTTAGCAGGACTTATTAACGATGTAGTGATGGGATTTCCGTTAGGAATAAGCTCACTTTCTTACCTTGTGGTTTGTTTTGTAGGTAATTACGTTAGAAACAAAAGTGTTAATACCACTATAGCTTCTGATTGGTTTACTTTTTTAATTGCTTTATTGTTTGCTAATTTACTATTTTTTTCTTTATTAAATAATTTTTCAGAAGTAGCAATTTCCTATACTAAGATTGGTTATAATACTTTCTTTACTTTATTTATGTTTCCAGTTTTTTGGCTTTTATTTAATCTTTATCAAATAAACTTCATAGGATCCAAAGATGCTTAGCCCAGGTTCAGGGAATACTGTCATCAAATCGAAACTTATAAGCAGAAGAATGTTTTTAATTTCTGCAGCAAAAGCTGTTGTGATGGTTGGCTTAGTAGGAAGACTAATATCACTTCAAATTAACCAAGCTACAAAATACAAGTCTTTGTCAGATAAAAATAGATTTAGAGAATGGAAGTTGGCCCCAGAAAGAGGAGCTATAAAAGATTTCTTTGATACAAAAATTGCATCAAGCGAGCCCCTTTACCAATTACATTTAATTCCAGAAAATGCTAAAGATTTAGATAATTTATTCGTAAGACTAAAAGCAATTCTTAATATTACTGATCGAAAAGTTTCCTACTTAAAAAGAGTTATTAAAAAACAGAAACCTTGGGAGCCAGTAATAGTCTCTGAGAATTTGGATTGGTCTGACTTTTCAAGAATAAACTTATTTTTACATGAGTTAGAAGGAGTAGAGCCTATTGTATCTGTTGCTAGAACTTATCCTGATAATTCTTCTGCCCATATTTTAGGTTATGTCTCTCAAATAAGTACAAAGGATTTACAAACGAAAGAATATCTTAAAGATTTAGCTGTACCAGGAATGGCTATTGGAAAAACTGGATTAGAGAGAAAACTTGATGAGCAAATAATTGGTAAAGTTGGTTATCAACGTTATGAAGTTAATGCTTACGGAAAAAGAATAAGAGAAATTAAAATTGACCAAGGTCAAGCAGGTAAAAGTTTTAAAACAACTTTAGATTATGAAGTTCAAAAATATACTAATGAACTCTTAAAAGATAAAGCAGCCGCAGTGTGTGTAATGGATGTATATAATGGAGATATAGTATCTTTGGTTTCATCTCCAACTTTTGAGCCTAATGAATTTGTTCATGGTTTAGATAAGGCCTATTGGAATAGTTTAATTAAAGATGACAAGAAACCTTTAGCTAATAAAGCACTATCAGGATTATATCCTCCAGGATCTACAATTAAAACTTTAGTTGCTTTGAGTGCTTTAGAAAATAAAATTATTAGACCTTTAGATACTTTTAGATGCAAAGGAAAAATAGAGTTGTACGGTGAAAAATTTCATTGCTGGGAGAAAGATGGACATGGAATTGTAAATCTTAGGAAAGGAATCCAACGATCTTGTGATGTTTATTTTTATGAAGTTGCTAGAAAATTGGGTGTTGATCGATTAGCAGAAACTGCAAAAAGATTTGGTTTAGGGAAAAAAGTATTAAGTGATTTTATCGAAGAAAGATCCGGAGTGGTACCTAATACAAAATGGAAGAAAAAATTTATAGGGCAAAATTGGTATTTAGGTGAAACTCTTCACTCAGGTATTGGTCAAGGATACTTTCAAAGTACCCCTTTACAATTATGCTTAATGACGGCTCAAATTGCTAATGGAGGGTTTAAAATAAAACCAAGAATTATTTTCGATGCAAAAAATGATAACCTTAGAAAATATTTGAAACACAAAAATGAAAATCCTAATGAACCCCTCCCAACAGACTTACTGGTATCAAATTTTGATTTAAAACCTTTATTTAAAAATCAAGAGCATATAAACCTAATTAAAGACGCTATGTTTTCGTCATCGAATGAACCCGGCGGAACTTCTTATAGACATAGATTCGAAAATCCAAAATATACTTTTGCAGGAAAAACGGGTTCATCTCAGATTAAAAGATTTACAGAGGCGCAGCGAGAAGCAGAGGTCAAACAAGAGAGTTTACCTTATAATGATAGAGACCATGCACTGTTTGTAGCATTTGCTCCTTATAAGAATCCGCAGTATGCAATTAGTGTTTTAGTTGAGCATGGTGGTTCTGGTGGTAAAGCTGCAGCACCAATAGCAAAAAAAGTGATCAAAAAAGTTCTTGAAAGACATGAATTAAGAAGAAGCGTAAATAATCAAATAGGAGAGTCTGTTTAATGTTACAACCAAGATCTATTCAATCTTCATTAGGTATAAGAGACAAAATATTGTCCTTAGATTTTATTTTAGTAATTTCAATTTTTGTTTTAGGATTAGTAAGCATGTTCGCTATGTACTCAACGGACGGTGGAGAATTTAAATATCATACGAATAGCCATATTTTAAGATTTTTTGTTTTCTTTGGAATGTTTTTCGTTGTGTCGTTTATTTCTATAAGATTTTGGCACGAAACAAGTTATTTAATTTATATAGGAGTATTTATTCTATTACTGGGAGTAAAGTATTTTGGACTAACATCTTCAGGATCTAAAAGATGGCTTGACCTTTATTTCATGAATTTACAACCATCGGAATTAATGAAAATAGGACTAATTTTATTTTTAGCTAAATATTATCATCGTATTTCAATAGAAGGTGTTAATAGTTTTAGATATTTACTTTTGCCAATAACAGTTCTTATTGCGCCTGTAATTTTAGTTGCGACACAACCTGATCTTGGAACATCTATATTAATTGCAGCGGGTGGTGTGATTGTAGCCTGGTTAGCAGGTGTAAGAGCTAAATTTTTTACAATATCTGGAATTGCAATGCTAGCTTTGCTACCAATAGCTATTTCATTCTTAAAACCTTATCAAAAGACCAGAATTTTAACTTTCCTAAATCCTGAAAGAGATCCTCTAGGAGCTGGATATCAGATCATCCAATCCAAAATTGCAATTGGTTCCGGAGGTCTATTTGGTAAGGGTTTTTTAAATGGATCCCAAAGTTATTTAGATTATTTACCAGAGAAACACACTGACTTTATTTTTACTTTATTTTCGGAAGAATTTGGGTTTTTTGGATCATTATTTATTTTATTGCTTTATGCATTAATTATCTCAAGAATTATAAAGATAGGAAATGTAACAAGAAGCAACTTTGGTAAATTATACTGTTATAGCTTTGCTACAGCTTTCTTCTTATATGTAGTAGTAAATATGATGATGGTATTAGGCCTACTACCTATTGTAGGATCTCCTTTACCTATTATGTCATATGGTGGATCTTCAATGATGGCAATAATGCTTGGTTTGGGAATTGTTATGTCTTGTAAAATTTATAAAGATGTTCCAGTGAACTAATTAGACCTATTATGGTTAAATTTTTATTAATTTACTACTTGTTTATTTTCTTAATTGATGCTTAATTAACTGAAAAAATTATGTTTGGTGATAAGAAAATTAAGATTAAAGATTCTGAAAGATCGCTTATAAGCGAAACTGTTAGTATCGAGGGTACAATAAATAGCTCTGGAGCAATAGACGTTGCTGGTTTGGTTAAAGGCCCAGTATTCTCGAAAGAATTAATCGTAAGAGATACAGGTTCAATCACAGGAACTATAGAAGCTGATGATGTAGAAATCCATGGACACTTGGATGGAAAAGTTTCAGCACAAAATATCGTTATAGGAGCTACTGGAACTGTTAAGGGTGATATTGAGTTTGGGAACAACTTAAGAACTGAAAATGGAGCTGATATAGACGGTTACATTAAAAAAACTAATAGCTCTAAATCTAAATTAACAGGCGATTTCTTATTTAAGAAAAAAGATAAAAAAGAGAGCTCCGACAACGAAGAGAGACCAGACGTAGTTAATAAAGAAGCTATAGCATAATCTACCGCACTACTATTTTTCTATTCATTGCAATATAATTTCCTAATGGAAAATTATAAATGTAAGTCCGTTGGCATAGTTGGTGCAGGTATACAAGGTATATGCACCGGTCTACAATTAATTAAAAAAGGTATACCCGTCACAATTTTTGATAGATACGATCCATTATCAAAAGAATTTAAAGCAGCCTCCTATGGGAATGCTGGTCATTTTTCTCCTTACGCTGTTTTGCAGTTTAATCGTCCTGATGTTTTATACGATGTTCCCAAAATGCTAATTA
>CACKAJ010000004.1 GCA_902598125.1 uncultured Pelagibacteraceae bacterium
TACAAATGCTAATTAAGATTTTTATTTGAATAAATTCTATCTTCCCATTCTGTAAAAGGAAACTTAAATCTTTTTTTTAATTCAAAATTATTTTTAATTAAATATTTGTGAACTTTATTACTGTTATAATTTTGATAAATTTTGTTATTATGAAACTCTATCAAAATATGTTTAATAATCTTGATTTCTTTTTCGATTCCTTTAAGAACACTAAGTTCATGACCTTCGGTATCAATCTTGATAAGATCTACTTCTTTAATTTTTTTTTGCTTTATAAAATATGATAATTTTATTGTTTCAATATTATAATTGTTAGTTATCATTTCTTTTATGTTGCCACCAAATAATATAGCTTTTAATTTAAGGTAAAAGTTTTTTTCATTAATTTTCGTTAGTGAAGATGTCAGATCGTGCTTATTGATATAAATTTTTTTTACTTTATTTGAATTGGAAATCGCTAAATTATATGTATTAATTTTTTTATTATTTCTATACTTATTTTTGATAAATTTAAAAATTTTTTTTTGTGGCTCGAATAAATAACCCTTCTTCAAATTGAAATTATTTTTTATTAGATCTGTATACAATCCATTATGTGATCCAATATCTAACCATATTTTTATGCTAAGATTTTTATTTTTTAGAAAATATAATATTTTTTTTTGATGTATAAACTTATCGATTAAATTAAAAAAGATTATAGCTAATGTTTTTAATAATATCATTTTATAATAATCTTATTTTTGTAAACTGTTTACAGTTTTGATTAATTATAAACTTAAGTATTTTCATTTTCATTTCTTGTCTGGTAAAACATTCCTTTTCTAAGTAATTTGTCAGATTTAACTCGCTTACGTCAGGTAATACATAAATATTTTTTATTTTCTTTTTTTTTAAAAAGGTGACTATAAAATTTTTGTAATTTTCAAAATATCTATTTCCTTCAACAGGAAAAGCAGAATTATCTCCAGGGTACCATCTTGAATAACCACTTAATTTTTCATTAATTAATAATGAGAAAATTGAGTAGTTTGTTATCACAATTCTTTCAGAATTGTCATTTTCTAATACTTTCAAAAAATTATTTAACAACTCAACTTCAAAATTCATTTTAAATTTTCTTGAATTTTCTGGGGTAATCCAATTTAGTCCTGTTAATTTTTTATTAATAGTTTGTCCTTTTACTGATTTTGAAAAATTTATATTATTTAATTCGTGAAATTTCCTTTCAATATTATACCTAAGATGATATTTCATGGTAATTCCTACACAAAATAGTATTAAAAATAATGATACATATTTTTTATAATTTGTATTAACTGATTTCAGTTGTAAATGTGCTAAACCCAAAAAAAATGGTATTAAAAAAAATATAAAAATTTGATTTTTTGTTACAATCATATGCTGCACCAATGAAATAAATAAAAGAAAACTTATGAGTAATATTACGAAATTTTTATCATTTAATAATTTTTTTCTTAAATTCAAATTTTTAATCGTTAGAAAAAGTAATGAAAAAAATGAAATATAGATAAATTTATAATCTAAAAAAATATTTTTTAAATCATAATTTATCTTTTCATATCTTTGATCTCCTAAAGTACTAGGATAAAGTAAGTATTGTGTAATGAAGTCATCTAATCTAACAGAATTAACTTTTAAAAATAAAATTATCAGACATAAAATCGATAATGATGATACAGATAAATATTTAAATATCTTTATAAGATTATTTTTACCACAATAAGGTAAGTATAATATCAAGGTCAAAATAATCGTTATTAGTATATATGCAGCAGGTACCTGTTTACTTAAAAATCCAAATAAAATTAGAATCGGGATTGAAAACCAAAAAATAAACTTATTAGTAATTATAGCAAGAATTAAAGCATACAAACTTAACAATGATAGAAATGTTGAGTGATGATCTACAAACGGTGTACCACTAGATGGATATGCTAAAATTGCAAAACAAATTGAATAAAAAAAACTAAGACTCTTATTTAATCCCAAATTGATAAAAAGATAAAAGGTTGACAAGGAAATAATTCCATTAAGTATAGATGAGTTTAAAAGATAGCTTTGCCAGCTTGTTCCAAAAATATAAAAAATAATACTTTGGAAATAATCGATAATAGGACCTGACACAACCCAATAATCTTTAAAAGGATGTTCACCTTTTAAAACTCTAAAACCGGAATCAAAATGTGCAAAACTATCTATAGGATATACTCCTCTATTCCCTGTGTACTGGCAAATTAAAATAGAAAAAATAAATAGAATAATTGGGAGAAAATTATTAAAAAGAAAAAATTTTAAAGATTTCATTTAATAACATTAAACTAATATTTGATATTAAGATAATGAAGTATCAATTTTTTTTGCAGCATCAAATAAATCCTGTACCGCCTTTACAGATTTATTGAAATTGTCTTTTTCATCTGCTGACAAGTGCAACTCTATTACCTTTTCTACTCCATTAGCTCCAATTATTACAGGTACCCCGGCATAAATGTCTTTTATTCCATACTCGCCATCTAAATACGCTGCACACGGTAGTTGTTTTTTTAAGTTTTTTAAATAGCTTTCAGCCATTTCGACACCTGAAGATGCGGGTGCATAAAAAGCTGATCCTTTTTCTAAATATTTAACAATTTCAGCTCCTCCTTTTTTTGTTCTCTCGATAATTTTATCTAATTTATCTTTTGAAATTTTTCCCTCTTTTATCAAATCACTAATTTTTTTTCCCTCAACTTCTGTTGATCCAAGCATTGCTACCATACTGTCTCCATGTCCTCCTAAAACAAAAGATTTGATTTTTTTAACAGGAACGTTCAGCTCTTGAGATAAGAAGTATATAAATCTTGAAGAGTCTAAAATACCAGCCATTCCTACTACTTTATTCTTAGGAAGACCTGAATATTTTTGTAAGGCCATTACAATAACGTCTAATGGATTAGTAATACATATTACAAAAGCATTAGGTGATGTTTTTTTTATTCCCTCAGCTACTTGCTTTATAATTTTAAGATTAATGCCTAATAGATCATCTCTTGTCATTCCAGGTTTTCTTGGCACACCGGCTGTAACTATTATAACATCTGAATTTTTGGTATCCTCATAATTATCTGTTCCGGATAAATTTACGTTAAAGCCCTCTACTGGGGATGATTGAGCTATGTCTAATGCTTTTCCTTTTGCTATACCAGAAGCAACATCAAATAAAACAACGTCAGCTAACTCTTTTATTGCAATTAAATGAGCCAGGGTTCCCCCGATTTGTCCAGCTCCTATTAAAGTAATTTTCTTTTTCATTAACTACCTTCCCATTTATTTCATTGTCGGCATAACAAACTCTGGGTCAGATCGTAAACCTGATGGCCATCTTGACGTTATAGTTTTTAATTTTGTGTAGAATCTTACTCCTTCAGGACCATGCATATGTTGATCTCCAAATAAAGATCTTTTCCACCCACCAAAACTATGAAAAGCCATTGGAACTGGTATCGGTATATTTATCCCTACCATCCCGATCTTTGCTTTATTAGAAAAAGTTCTTCCAGAGTCTCCGTCTCTGGTAAATATGCTCACGCCATTTCCGAATTCATGATCGTTTACTAATTGTAAAGCTTCATTAAAGTCTTTAACTCTTACAACTGATAAAACAGGCCCAAAAATTTCCTCTTTATAAATTCTCATATTTTTCTTAACATGATCAAATAAACAGCCACCTATATAATAACCATCTTCATAACCTTGTAATTTAAAATTCCTTCCGTCTACAATTAGTTTGGCTCCTTCTTTCTCTCCAATATCCACATAATTTTTAACTTTAGCCAAATGTTCTTTCGTTACTAATGGCCCCATTTCAGATTGTTTATCCATTCCAGGTCCAACTTTTAATGCTTCTACTTTTTTAGCTAAAGAGTTTACAAGTTTATCTCCGATACCTCCTACTGCCACAGCAACTGACTGAGCCATACATCTCTCACCTGCTGAACCATAAGCTGCACCCATTAAACCATTAACCGCTTGATCCAAATCACAATCAGGCATAACTACACAATGATTTTTAGCGCCACCAAGAGCTTGAACCCTTTTTTCATTTTTTGCACAGTTTTCATAAATATATTTGGCAATTGGTGTAGAGCCAACAAAGCTCATGGCTACTACATCTTTGTTATTTATTAATGCATCTACAGCTTCTTTATCTCCATTAACAATATTAAATACACCGTCTGGAAGACCAGCTTCTTTCAAAAGCTCAGCTAATCGCATCGAACAAGAAGGATCTTTTTCAGACGGTTTTAGAACAAAAGTATTTCCACATGCTATTGCCATAGGAAACATCCACATCGGAACCATCGCTGGAAAGTTAAATGGTGTAATTCCTGCGCAAACTCCTAAGGGTTGTCGAATAGACCAGCTATCCACATTAGTTCCAACGTTTTCTGTAAATTCTCCTTTAAGCAATTGAGGAATACCACAAGCATATTCAACCACCTCTAAACCTCTTGTTAATGATCCTCTTGCATCTTCATAAACTTTGCCGTGCTCAGCTACTATGATTTTTGTAAGTTCGTCGGAATTTTTCTCAATTAACTCTTTAAATTTAAACATTATTCTAGCTCTTTGAAGAGGAGGAGTATTTGCCCAAGGCTCAAAAGCTTTTCTAGCATTTTTTACGGCTTCATTTACATCTTTTGTTGAAGCAAGTTTAACCTCTGAACTTTGTTCACCTGTCGCTGGATTAAATACTTTGCCTGTTCTTTTTGAGTCACCGCTAAATGATTTGCCTCCAACAAAGTGTTCAATAGTTTTCATGCTGATATTGAATAAATAAGCTTTTAACTTGTTGCAAGCATTTTCTTTATAGATCCAATAGCTTTTGCTGGATTTAATCCTTTTGGACAAGAATTAGTGCAATTCATTATTGTATGGCATCTATATAATTTAAGTTCGTCTGCTACTTTTTTAAGTCTCTCTTTTTTATCTCCATCTCTACTATCATTGATCCAACGGTAAGCTTGTAATAAAACTGCAGGTCCTAGGTATTTGTCACCATTCCACCAATAGCTTGGGCAAGAAGTTGAACAGCAAGCACATAATATACATTCATAATAACCGTCTAATTTCTCTCTGTCTTTTTGAGACTGTTTGATTTCCTCTTTTTCTTTTCCTGTTTGTTCTGTTTGCAGCCATGGTTTAATCGACTCGTACTGTTTATAAAGAGTAGTTAGATCTCCGATTAGGTCTTTTACTACCTTCAAATGAGGTAGGGGATAAACATTTAAATCTCCATTAATATCAGTATGAGATTTAATGCAAGCTAAAGTGTTTACTCCATCTATATTCATCGCGCACGAACCGCAAACACCATGGGCACATGATCTTCTGAATGTAAGCGATGGATCTATTTCGTTTTTTATTTTGAATAAAATATCCAAAACCTTTGGACCACAATTATCCATATCAACTTCAAAAGTATCGACTCTTGGACTTTGTTTTGTAGATGGGTCCCACCTATAAACATTTACTTTTTTTAAATTTTTTGAATTTGTCTTGTCTTTATAATACTTACCAACTTCTATTTTTGAACTTTGAGGTAAGTTAAATTGAACCATTCTTAATAAACTCTTTCCTTTGGTGGGAAGTATTGAACATCATTCGTTAGTGTTCTTGAATGAACATCTCTATATTTTATTTCTACTTTTTTATCGCTTTGCCAAGCCAAAGTGTGCTTCATAAAGTTTTTATCATCTCTTTTACTATAATCCTCTCTTGCATGAGCACCTCTGCTCTCTTTTCTGCTATAAGCTGAGTCCATAGTGGTAAGAGCTTGTCTTATTAAATTATCAAATTCTAGAGTTTCAACTAATTCTGTATTGAAAAGAAGAGATTTGTCTTTAACTGAAATATCTTCCATACCCTCATAAGGCTTTCGTATTTGGTCCACTCCCTCTTTTAATGTTTTTTCTGTTCTAAACACAGCACATTTTGATTGCATTGTTTTTTGCATATTTAATCTTAATTCTGCTGTCTTAGTAGCGCCTGAAGAGTTTCTAATTTTATCAAATCTATCTAAACATTTATCCGTCTCTGAACTCGAAACTTCTTCATGAGCCATACCTGGTTTCACAAGTTCTGCTGCCCTTTTAGCAGCCGCCCTTCCAAACACCACAAGGTCAATTAATGAATTTGAACCTAATCTATTAGCCCCATGTACTGATACACAAGCTGCCTCCCCGATAGCCATAAGCCCGGGTACTGTTTTTTCTGAACCATTTAAAGTTAAAACTTCTGCTTTATAATTTGTTGGAATACCACCCATGTTATAGTGAACAGTAGGAACAACTGGAATTGGTTGTTTGTTCACATCAACATTTGCAAAAGTCTTTGCAGCCTCGGTAATACCTGGGAGTCTTTCTTCTAGAACCTCTTTATCTAAATGATCTAAGTGTAAATTTATGTGATCTTTATCTTTACCAACACCTCTACCTTCATTAATTTCCATCTCCATTGATCTGCTTACTACATCTCTAGAAGCTAAATCTTTTGCGTTAGGTGCGTAACGCTCCATAAATCTTTCACCTTTACCGTTTACTAAAAATCCTCCTTCTCCTCTTGCTCCTTCTGTTATTAAACATCCAACTCCATAAATTCCAGTTGGATGGAATTGCACAAACTCCATATCCTGTAAGGGCAACCCAGCTCTTAATACCATTGCATTACCATCACCAGTACAAGTATGCGCCGAAGTAGCTGAGTAATAAACTTTACCATAACCACCTGTTGCTATTATTGTAATGTGCGATCTAAACCTATGAATAGTACCATCAGTTAAATTCCAAGCTATAACTCCTTTGCACTCTCCATTTTTCATTATTAAGTCTAATGCAAAGTATTCGATAAAAAATTCTGTATTGTGTTTTAGTGCTTGACCATAAAGAGTGTGTAAAATCGCATGGCCCGTTCTATCAGCAGCAGCACATGTTCTTTGAGCTGTTCCATTTCCATAATTTTTTGTCATTCCACCAAAAGGTCTTTGATAAATTTTTCCATCATCTGTTCTGCTAAAGGGAACACCATATCTCTCTAATTCAACAACTGCTCTTGGAGCTTCCTTACATAAATATTCTATAGCATCCTGATCACCTAACCAGTCAGAACCTTTGACAGTATCGTACATGTGCCATCTCCAGTCATCCTCTCCCATATTTCCAAGTGCAGCCGAGATACCTCCTTGAGCTGCAGATGTATGGCTTCTTGTTGGAAAGACTTTTGAAATACAGGCTGTTTTCAATCCAGCCTCAGATAAACCAACCGCTGCTCTAAGACCAGACCCTCCTGCTCCTAAAACAACAACATCATATTCATGATCTATAATTTTATATGCACTCATTAAGTTAAATTATATATTCCTGTAATAGTTAATAAAGGCATAACTATAGCAAATAAATTTAATAGTTTATTTGCGACATTTTTGATTTTTTGATCTTTAATATAGTCCTCGAATATCTCACTTATTGTTAAAGCTGAAAAAAAGAAAGCTATTACTATAAATATTGAAAATAAAATTCTTGTTGGTTGTTGAGCAAAGAAAAGAACCACTGATTGATAATCGTTCTCATAAATAGAAATAAAATTTACAATAAACCAAACCATGAAGGGGATAAGTAAAAAAGAACTTATTTTTGTAAATAACCATTTTTTTGTAGAAACATGCATGTTAAAAAATATTTTTTCCTATTAAATAAAATGTAATTGTAAGTACAAATGATCCAACTAAAGCTAAAACTCCAGTGACCTTTGAAATCTTTAAATCGAAACCATACCCTAAATCCCAAAATAGATGACGTAATTCATTTAAAATATGAAAACTAAACGTCCAACAAAGTCCAACAGCTACAAATTTTCCAAAAAAACTTTGAAGGAAATTATTTATAATTAAGTAGCTCTCTGCTCCAAGCAATAAAGACAAACTCCAGAAACAAATTATCGTAATGGCTAAAATATTTATCACTCCAACAATTCTATGTGTAATGGAGAGTAAAGAAGATATTTGCCATCTATAAATTTGAAGATGAGGGCTTAAAGGATTTTTTTTTTCTTCCATATAAGATTTATAAACTAAAGTTATAATTTTTTCACTAAGTGCTCAGCGATCTGAACAGTGTTTAAAGCCGCCCCTTTTAATAAGTTATCAGATACGACCCATATATTAATAGCCTTTACATTTGAATTATCTTTTCTGATTCGAGAAATGTAAGTTGTATAATCTCCTTCTGCTTCAATTGGTGTAATATACCCACCGTCTTTTCTATCATCGATGACTTTACATCCTGGTGCTTTACTTAAGATTTTTATAACATTTTCAAAATCATATAAATTATCAAATTCAATATTTATAGACTCAGAGTGTCCGGTTCTTACTGGTACCCTCACACAAGTCGCTGTAACATCAATGTCGTGATCAAGGATTTTTTTTGTCTCATTTGTCATTTTTAATTCTTCTTTTGTGTATCCATCTTTATCAAAAGTATCGATGTGTGGTATTAAATTAAAAGCAATTTGTTTGGTAAAATTTTTTGAATTAATTTTTTTATTTTCTAAATATTTTTGAGTTTGTTCAAATAATTCATCCATTGGGGCTTTTCCAGCGCCGGATACAGCCTGATAAGTTGAAACAACAACTCTGTTTATTTTATATTCATCATGCAAAGGTTTCAGTGCGAGAACCATCTGCATTGTTGAACAATTGGGATTTGAGATAATGTTGTTATGCTTGAATAATGCTTCAGCGTTTACTTCGGGAACAACTAAGGGAACATCTGATTGCATTCTGAAATAACTAGAATTATCAATCACTATAGTTTTTTTTGCAGCTTTAGGGGCCCACTCTTTGGCGATTTGGCTACCTGCAGCAAAAAAAGTTATTTGAGCTTTTGAAAAGTCGTAGCTTTCTAAATTTTCAATAACAATTTCTTCACCTCGAAATTTAATTTTTTTTCCAGCGCTTTTTTCTGAGGCAACTAAATATAGTTCTTTAAATGGAATTTTAGATTTCTCTAATATTTCAATTGTTTTTCTTCCTACATTTCCTGATGCTCCAATAATTGCAAAATTCATATAATTATTACTTTATTTTAATTTTGCTATAATTGCATCACCCATGACAGAAGTAGAGACCTCTTTCATGTTTTTTGACATGATATCTTTGGTTCTTAACCCTTCATCAAGAACACTTTGAACAGCTTTATCTAATTGTTCTGCTTCTTTGTCTAAGTCGAGAGAGTATTTTAATGCCATTGATAAGCTTAGAATTGTAGCAATAGGGTTAGCAATATTTTTCCCAGCAATATCTGGTGCGGACCCATGAACAGGTTCATACATTGATCTAATTTTACCGTTTTTGTCTTTAGCTCCTAAAGAGGCTGATGGTAGTAAGCCTAAGGATCCTGTTAACATCGCAGCTTCATCTGAAAGAATGTCACCAAATAAGTTATCAGTAACAATTACATCAAATTGCTTTGGATCTCTTAATAACTGCATTGCACAATTGTCTGCTAGCATATGGCTCAGTTCAATTTTTTTGTATTCTTTATCTTTAAGAGCCTGAACTTCTTCTCTCCATAAAATTCCTGCTTCCATTACATTAGATTTTTCACAAGAAGTTACTTTATTTTTCCTTTTTTTTGCTAAATCAAAAGCTACTCTTGCCACCCTCTGAATTTCACTAGTTGTGTAAGTATGAGTATTAATTCCTTTTCTCTCATTATTTTCTATTGGCTCTATACCTCTAGGTTCACCAAAATAAATTCCACCAGTTAACTCTCGCACAATCATAATATCTAAACCAGATATTATTTCTGGTTTAAGTGAAGATGCTTCTACCAATTGTTTGAAACATATTGCTGGTCTCAAATTAGCAAATAATTTTAATTCTTTTCGAAGCTTAAGAAGAGCTCTTTCTGGTCTCTTAGAAAATTCTAAATTATCGTACTTAGGTCCTCCAACAGCACCTAGAATTACAGCTTCACTCTCAAGTGCCTTGTAAAAAACTTCATCTGTAATTGGACTCTTATGTTTATCGTAAGAAGCTCCACCAACAAGACCTTCTTCAAATTTAAAATCTAATGATTTATTTTTATTAAACCATTCAATTATTTTTCTTACTTCTCTGATAACTTCTGGTCCAATACCATCACCAGGTAGTAAGAGTATTTTTCGATCCTTAACTTTAATCATTATTTAATAACCATGGCTTTTTGGCTTCTAATTTTTTTTCAAAATCATCGATGTAATTTATTTTTTCCATAGATAACCCGATGTCATCTAATCCCTCGATCAAACATTTTTTTTTAAAAGAATCTATTTCAAATTTGACAACTTTATTTCCAAATTTAATTTCTTGTTTTTGGAGATCTACTTCAACCTCTTCTTTTCTTTTTGAATACTCTGATAACTCTATTACTGTTTGTTCATTAATTCTGATCGGTAAAATACCATTTTTAAAGCAATTATTATAAAATATATCTGCAAAGCTTGAACTAATAATACATTTAATACCAAAATCAGATAGAGCCCATGGAGCATGCTCTCTAGATGAGCCGCATCCAAAGTTTTTACCTGCTAATAAAATTTTTGATTTATTATAAGGCTCTTTATTTAAAGTAAAATCCTTTATAAGATTTCCATTTTCGTCATATCTCATCTCGTAAAATAAACTTTTTCCCAAACCTGTCCTTTTAATAGTTTTTAGGAACTGTTTTGGAATTATCATGTCCGTATCGATATTCTGTAATGGCAAGTATGATGGGATGCTCTTTAAGTTTAGAAATTTTTCCATTATTGTATTTTTCTCACATCAGCTAAATGTCCATTTACTGCTGCTGCGACAGCCATACCTGGACTAACTAGATGTGTTCTTCCGCCACGACCTTGTCTACCTTCAAAATTTCTATTAGATGTTGATGCACATCTTTCTTTGGGTTTTAATTTATCTGCATTCATCGCAAGGCACATTGAGCAACCAGGCTCTCTCCACTCAAAACCAGCTTCTTTAAAAATTTTATCTAATCCTTCTTCTTCAGCTTGAGCTTTTACCAAACCGGAACCAGGGACAACAATAGCACTTACATTTTCTGCTACTTTCTTACCTTTTAATAAATTTGCAGCATTTCTCAAATCTTCAATTCTACCATTGGTACAACTTCCAATAAAAACTTTGTCTATTTTAATATCTGAAATTTTTGTATTTGCTTTTAAACCCATATAAGTAAGCGATCTTTTCATTGCAGCTTTTCTATCTTCGTTAGACTCTTTGCTGGGATCGGGAACAATGCTTGTTACGGAAGCAACATCTTGAGGTGATGTCCCCCAAGTCACTAAAGGCTCAATATCTTTTGCATCAATATTTATTTCTTTATCAAATTTGCAATCTTTATCTGAATATAATTGTTTCCAATAAGTTAAAGCTTTTTCCCAATTTGCTCCTTTAGGCGACATAGGTTTGTTTTTAAAATATTCAAAAGTTTTTTCATCTGGTGCTATAAGTCCTGCTCTTGCACCGGCCTCAATGGTCATATTGCAAACTGTCATTCTCTCTTCAATACTAAGATTTCTTATGACTTCACCTGCAAATTCTATTACAAATCCAGTACCGCCAGCTGTTCCAATTGTTCCAATAATTTTTAAAATTACATCTTTAGCAGTTACACCAATTGGTAATTTGCCGTTTACATTTATTCTTAAATTTTTAGATTTTTTTTGAATCAGAGTTTGAGTAGCTAAAACATGCTCAACCTCAGAAGTTCCAATTCCAAATGCCAAAGCTCCAAAAGCTCCATGCGTTGCTGTATGACTATCACCACAAACAATAACAGTTCCCGGTTGAGTAAAACCTTGTTCTGGTCCTATAATATGAACAATACCTTGTCTTTTGTCATTAACATCAAAAAGATTAATGCCAAATTCTTTACAATTATTTCTTAAAGTATCTACTTGAATTTTAGACTCTTCGTCGTCTATTCCCTTCGATCTATCTGTTGTTGGAACATTATGATCTGGAACAGCTAAAGTTAATTCAGGTTTTCTTACTTTTCTTTTTTGCATTCTTAAACCTTCAAATGCTTGGGGGCTTGTAACTTCATGAATTAAATGTCTATCAACATAAATTAATGAAGTCCCATCGTCCTGTTCATGGACAAGATGGTTTTCCCATATCTTATCATATAGAGTTTTTGACATTAAAAATATTATTTTTTTTCTTTAGCCGGTTTTTCGTTTTTAGCTTCTGGCGAAGTTTCTTTCTTTTCGACAGCTGCCTCTTTTTCAACAGTTGTCTCGACTTTAACAGGTTCAGCTACCTTTTTAGGTTCTTCTGCTTTGACAGATACATCAACACCAATTTTCTTTTTGATTTTTTCTGCGATTCTAGCAGATTTACCTTTTCTATCTCTCAAGTAATAAAGTTTAGCTCTTCTGACTTTTCCTGATCTTATAACTTTAATTGAGTCTACATTTGGACTATATAGCGCGAAAGTTCTTTCAACTCCCTCACCAAAAGAAATTTTTCTTACTGTGAAAGAAGAGTTTAAGTCTCTGTTCTTTTTTGCAATACAAACACCTTCAAAATATTGAATTCTTTCTCTTTTACCTTCAACGATTTTTACACCAACTTTAATAGTATCTCCTGGAGAAAATTCTGTAATTTTCTTATTAGCTGTTATTTTTTGAATTGCAGCTTTATTTATATCTTCAATGTTTTTCATTTTTTTTTCTCTAAGTATTTTTTCCAAAGATCAGGTCTTTGGCGTTGTGTTATAGCCTCAGATTGAGATAAACGCCACCCCTTTATTTTAGCATGATCACCGGAAAATAGGACTTCTGGCACTTTTTTACCCTCCCAATCTCTAGGTTTAGTGTATTGAGGATACTCCAAAAGATTATTCTCAAAACTTTCATCTTTAGCAGAATTTGCATTGCCTAAGACACCTGGAAGAAGTCTTACTAACGCATCAACGAAAACAAATGATGCACTCTCACCTCCAGATAAAATAAAATCTCCTATACTGTATTCTTCAATATTTCGTGTCTCTAAAAGTCTTTGATCAACACCTTCAAAATGACCACATAAAATATTTATTTTCTTTAGCTTACTCAAAGATTTTACTTCTTGTTGGTCTAGTCTTTTGCCTTTAGGAGATAAGTAAATTATTTTTTCTTTAGCTTTTACGTTTTTATCTAAAGCAGATGCTACAACATCTGGTTTTAATAACATGCCACTTCCACCACCAAAAGGTGTATCATCAACCGTTCGATTATCATCAAAAGCATAGTCTCTAATATCGATAATTTTAAGACTCCATTTTTGTTTTTCCTTGGCTTTCTTATAGATGCCCACATCTAAAAGCCCAGGATATAAATCTGGATACAAAGTAAATATTTGTACTTCGAGCATTTTTTAAAACCTTATTTTTTATCTTTTGGTTCTTCCTTTTTGGCTTCTGCTTTAGGCTGTTCCTTTTTAGGTTCTTCCTTTTTGGCTTCTGCTTTTGGTTCTTCCTTTTTAGCTTCTGCTTTAGGCTGTTCCTTTTTAGGTTCTTCCTTTTTGGCTTCTGCTTTAGACTCTTCTTTTTTACCGTCTGTTTTAGGTGCTTCTTTACTTTCTTCAGCACTTTTTTTTCTATCCTTTTTAGGAATAGCTTTTTGAGGATTATTTCCTGGCTTCGGCATTGGCATTATTTGGAGTTCACCTAAAAGTCTAGAAACTCTAAGAGTTGGTTGAGCACCTTTACTCATCCAATATTTTACTCTCTCAGCTTCTATCTTTATTCTTTCTTTTTTATCTTTTGGAAGTAATGGATTATAAGAACCAATTTTTTCAATAAATTTACCGTCTCGTGGATATCTTCCATCAGCGATAACTATTTTGTATATCGGTCTTTTCCTTACTCCTCCCATTGATAGTCTTATTCTTAACATGTTTTACCTTTCATTTTAGTTTATTGAGCATTTCATCTGGGATCATTCCAGATGGAATTTTTTTTCCTTGCGACATCTTTTTCATCATATCTGACATCATTTTAAATTGTTTAAGTAACTTATTTATTTTGGAAACATCTACTCCAGCTCCTTGAGAAATTCTTTTTCTTCTAGAACCACTAATGATTTTTGGATTTTCTTTTTCATTCTTTGTCATAGATAAAATGATAGCCTCATTTTCAATAAGCATTTTTTCATCTATGTTAGCTTGATCCATTTTAGCTTTCATTTTATTTACACCAGGTAACATAGACATAACTCCTTCCATGCCTCCCATTTTTTTCATTTGTCTTAATTGTGAAAGGTAAGAATCCATTGTAAAAATTCCTTGTTTAAGTTCTTCCTCTGTTTCTTTAATTTTTTCTTCACTTAAATCTTGCGCTGCTTTTTCAACAAGAGTAACCACATCGCCCATACCAAGAATTCTATTTGCTAACCGGTCAGGGTGAAATATTTCAAAGTCAGAAACTTTTTCTCCGACACCAATATATTTTATAGGTTTTCCTGTGATGTGTTTCATGCTCAACGCAGCTCCACCTCGCGCATCGCCATCAATTCTAGTTAAAATAATTGATGAAAGATTGACTGCTGTATCAAATTCTTTTGCAACGTTTAAAGCTATTTGACCGGTTAAAGAATCAGCAACTAGAATAGTTTCGGCTGGTTTTGTTAAATCTTTAATTTGTTTAATTTCAGACATCATTGGTAAATCTATTTGCGTTCGGCCAGCGGTATCAAAAATTATAACATCTGTACCACTTAGATTTGCAGCGTTGAGTGCTCTTTTAGTAATATCAATAGGTTGTTGTTTTTCTATGATCGGTAAATTTTGTATATCATTTTTTTCTGCTAATAATTTTAATTGTTCTTGAGCAGCAGGTCTGTAAACGTCCAAGCTAACAAGCATAACTTTTTTTTTATGATTTTTTTCAATTAACTTAGCTAATTTAGCTGCTGAAGTTGTTTTTCCTGACCCTTGTAAACCTACCAATAATATAGAAACTGGAGGAACTGCTTTTAGATTAATCTCTTCATTCTTTGAACCAAGTATATTTACTAATTCATCGTAAACAATTTTTACTATCATTTGACCAGGTGAAGTTGATCTGATGATTTCCTGACCAATAGCTTTTGGTTTTACATTTTCAATAAAATCTTTCACAACTGGCAGCGCTACATCAGCTTCTAATAAAGCTAAGCGTATCTCTTTAAGGCCAGAGTCCACTTGATCTTCCGTTAAGGAAGGAGCGCTTTTTAGTTTAGAAAAAATATTTTCTAATTTATTTGTTAAGTTTTCAAACATTTTTATAACGTCCAACACCTATCGCACTAGTGGGCGAACCTTCGCTGACTAGTGTCGACACTCTTGTTTTCAAGAGCACCGCAAAAACTTAAGTATTTGCGGAAAGTTTGTGGAAACTACAATTTGGGGTTTTAAAAGTCAATGAATAATTATACTAATCTACTAATGCCTTTGATTAAAGCTTTTAGAATGGATGGTTTAGGTAATAGATTTATTATCATAGATAGAAGAGAGAAATCCATAAATATACCTAAAGAAAAAATAATTCATTTGGGAAATCTAAAATCTTTTCATCGTAACATTGAATTTGATCAAATTATATTTATTGAAAAAGAAATTAATAATATTTTTCCCATAACCATTTTTAATTCAGATGGAGGCGAGGTAAGCGCATGTGGAAATGGCAGTAGGTGTGTGGCTTACTTGTTAAGTAAAGACTTAAATAATAAAGAAATTAAATTAAAAACAAATAATAGAATACTCAATGCAAAAATTGTTGGGAAGTCTGATGTTCAACTGGAAATGGGGAAACCTTTATTTGAGTGGAATAAAATTCCGTTAAAAGAAAAGTTAGATCACAAAAATATAACTCTAGATGTTGATGGTAAAAAATTCACTGATGGATTTAGCCTCAACGTGGGAAACCCACATATAATTTTTTTTGTTAAAGATTGTTTTGAATATGATCTAAAAATATTAGGACCAAAAATAGAGACTCATGAATTATTTCCTGAAAGAACTAACGTTACTTTTGCACAAATAGATGATGAAAATAATATTACAGTCAATGTTTGGGAACGAGGCGCAGGATTAACAAAAGCGTGTGGAACAGCAGCTTGTGCTACTGCTGTTGCAGCGTTTATCAAAAAATTAACTAAGAATGATATCAATATTAAATTTGAAGAAGGAAATTTAAATATTAAAATTGATGTGGATCTTAATATATTCATGAGAGGTCCTGTTTCAGAAATAAAACATACTAGTCTTGAAATCTAAATGGGTTTATTTGATAAATTTAAAATAGGATTAGGTAAAAGTTCAGATGGGCTCTCTACTGGCTTTAAAAATATATTTTCTAAAAAAAAAATTGATGAAAATGTTCTCACAGAATTTGAAGAATTAATTGTTACGTCTGACGCGGGAGTAGAAGTTGCAAAAGAGCTAAGAAAAGATTTTGAAAACTTTAAAGTCGATAAAAATTTAGACGATCATAAGGAAATTTTAAAACTAATAGCGGATAAATTAGCAATTAATCTTCAAAAGTACGAAAAAGATCTTAGCCTGATGGGAAATGCAAAGTCTGCCGTAATAGTTGTATCTGGAGTTAATGGGGTTGGAAAAACAACTAGTATCGGAAAACTTGGAAAGTATTTTAAAGACAATAATAGATCTGTTGTTTTTGGAGCAGCGGATACTTTTAGAGCAGCAGCCATAGATCAATTACAAGTTTGGGCTGCGAAAGTCAAAGTTGATATTATTAAATCCAAAATCAATAGTGATCCAGCTTCTGTAGCTTTTAAGACTGCAGAGTTTGCAAAAAAAAATGAAATTGATGTAGCTTTGATTGATACAGCGGGAAGACTTCAAAACAAAAAAAATTTAATGGAGGAGTACAAAAAAATTATTGGTGTGCTTAAAAAAATTGACCCTTCATATCCTAACGAAGTAATTCTTGTCTTAGATGCAACTACAGGACAAAATGCACTTAATCAAGTTGAAGAATTTAGTAAGATACATGATTTGACAGGTTTAATTATTACTAAACTTGACAGTACTGCTAAAGGAGGAGTTGTTTTAGCAATTTGTAAAAAATTTAAACTTCCAATTGTTGCTGTCGGAATGGGTGAGAAAGAAACTGATTTACAGCCCTTTAATGCTGAATATTTTTCAAAAGCTCTATTAGGAATTGAAAATTAAAGTTTATTGATAAAATTTTTTATCTTAGAGAGTAGTTCTTCGTTATACTCCATCATGTGATCATCATTATCAGGAAAATAACTAAATTTGGGATCATTAGCTTTTTCAAAAAGTTCTAGTCCCATTATTTGGGGTACAATATTATCTTTTTTTCCATGCATAATTAAAATTGGAGAATTAATTTTTTTGATTTTATTTTTGGAATCGTATCTATCCTTAAGAAGTAAATTAATCGGCAAGTATGGATAATAGATTTTTGCTGCATCAGCTATTGAAGTAAATGGAGATTCTAAAATAACTCCAGCAAATTTATTATTTGAGGCCAGTTCAGTAGCTACACCAGTTCCTAAAGACTCTCCATATAGAATAATATCATTTTTATTTATTCCTTGTTCATTTAGCCATTCAACAACCCTATTACCATCGTGATAGAGATTTTTCTCAGAAGGCTTTCCTTTATTTCCACTGAAGCTTCTCCATGAAATCAATAAAATATTTACATCAAGTTTATTAAGCTCATTAAGTTTATGAACTCTATTTAAGAGGTTTCCAGCATTTCCATGAAAAAAAAGTATCGTTTTAAATTTAGATAAATTTTTTTTTATAAACCAAGATTTTAACGAAATATTTTCATCTGTATTTATAAATAGTTCATCATATTCAAAACTGACTTTGTCGTTTAAATAATTATTTTCACTGGGATGATATAATAAATTCCTTTGATAAAAATATATAAAGATAATTATTCCGATATAAGCTAAGATTATTGAGCTCGCTACTAAATAAAAATATTTCATGATTTAATCTTCCTTGCTAAATATACACCAGCGAAGACAAAAGCTGCTCCAAAATAATGGAAATTTAGAAGGGCTTCATCAAAAAGTATAATGCCATAAATAGCAGAATAAATTGAAAAAATATAAAGAGTAAAACCAGTTAATGAAGCTCCCAAATATTTTTGCACTTTAGTATATAAAGTAAACGCAATGATGCCCGGTGATATAGCTGCGAACAATACCCAGAATATGAAATTATTGTTGAAGCTAGTATTAAAATAAAAAACTTCTTCTAAAATATAAAAAGGAAACAAAGATATAGCCCCAAACATTGCTATTAGAGTAAATCTAGCCATCAAACTAAATTTACTTTTCCAATTTAAAAGATAAATGGAATAGATCGCCCATCCCATCGCAGCTCCTATCATCCATAAGTCCCCAGATGTAAATTTAAAATTTATTAATAAATCTAAGTTTCCTTTACTAATAATTGCAAGAACACCAATGAGACATAAAACCAAACCTAAAATTCTTGAAAAATTTATTTTATCTTTGAAAAACATAACAGAAAGAATAATAATAAAAACTGGTGATGAAGTATAAATAATACCCATATTCGCCATCGTAGTTGACATTCCAGCTATAAAAGGAAACGCACCACAAACACCGCAACCCATCGACCCAAGAAAAAACAGTTTCCAGAACTCTTTATTTATAAATTTTTTATTTGAAAGAATTTCACTATAGAAAAAAGGTAATAAAATTAAAAATACAGTTAGCCATCGCCAAAAAGCTAAAGATACTGGAGGTACATATTCTACTCCCCCTCGTGCAACAATAATATTTGTTGCCATAAAGATTGGCTGAATGAACAATAATAAATAAGGAAAGTAACTATTATTTTTTGTCAATGAAGGCTTCATAAAACATCATTAGAATTACCATGCCCATTAAAATGTAAACAGGAAGCACATCAAAAAAACCTATCATCATTGATCTAGTTAATGTCGTAGCTAGACCAATTAAAAAAAACGTACAGAGTGCAACTCCAATAATTATTGTAACTTTATCCTTCATCTTTGCAATTTTTCTCTAGCCAGTTCGCTGTTCCCAAGAATCTTAAGTCATCTAGTTTGTCGCCAACTACCTGGACGCCTAATGGTAGGTCATTTTCACCTGTAAGTAAAGGTAAGGAAATTGTGGGTAATCCAAGGTATGTCCAAATTTTTTGAAAATCTGCACTACCTGTTGATTTCAATCCCTTATCTGCCACTCCGCTTGATGAAGGAGTAATAATTCCATGATAGTCCTCAAAAACTTCTTTGTATGACTCATAGCTTTGCTTCATAAAATCTGCAGCATCTCCATATTCTTTTGCTGAATATTTTAATCCTCTGGAAATAGCTTCTCTCATTTCTTTTGATAGTTTTGTTTTATCTTTTTTATAATAAACCTGAAAATTATTTGCCATATCAACTTCATGAATTATTTGATGATACTTTGGAATATCTTCAAAATATGATGGTGTATCAAATACCTCAATATTTTTTTTAAAATTTTTAATTAAAAATTCAAAAGCCTGTTGAGATTTCTTATTGATATTTTTCCAATTCTTTGTTTTGTAAAAAATAAACTTAGGATCAAAAACAGGGCCTTTCTCACATTCCTCCACCATTTTTTCTGCAGCGAAATAAACCGTTGAGGGATCATGTAAATCTTTTCTAATTAGTGACTTAGCAAGTAATGCAACATCTTTTACAGTTTTACCAAACACACCCATTGTATCTAATTTATCTGAAACTTTTAGGACACCATTTCTTGAGATCAATCCATAAGAAGGTTTATATCCAACAACTCCGCAATATGATGCTGGTCTAATTACTGAACCTCCAGTTTGAGAACCAACCGATAAAGGCGCCATATGTGCAGCGACTGCAGCTGCTGATCCGCTTGATGAACCTCCCGGAGTTCTTGCATAATCATGAGGATTTTTTGTTTTAGAGGGATGTATGTAAGCAAGTTCACAAGTAACAGTTTTACCCATTATTATTGCACCCGAATTTTTTAGTAAGTTTACAATTTCAGAGTCTTGTGAGTTGGACATTTTTTTTCTAAATACTGTCCCACATTCAGTCGGCATGTCATAAGTTCCTATAATATCTTTAATTGCGACGGGTATCCCGTGCAATGGTCCTAGAGGTTTTCCAGATTTTCTATAAGTATCCGCTTCTTCAGCTTTTTCTATTAAAAGTTTCTTATCTATAAATTGCCAAGCTTGAACATCTTTTTCAAATTTTTTTATTCTATCTAAATATGCTGTGCAAAGATCAACAGATGATATTTCACCTGAATAAAGTTTTTGAGATAACTCGTATGCACTTAAAGATGTAACGTCTATCATTTAAATTTATTAATTAGCAAATAATGTATCTGGCAACCAAAGAGCTATTCCCGGGAAGAGATACATTAAAAACATAGCTAATATAACTATACCTAGAAAAGGCATAATACCTTTAAATATTTCCATTAACTCTACATTTTTGCTTTGTACGCCTTTTAAATAGTACGCGGACATGGCCATGGGTGGAGTTAAAAATGAAGTTTGTAAATTTAAAGCAATTAACATTGCAAAAAAGTAAGGGTTAACTTCAAAAAATGCCACTAAAGGTAAAAATATCGGTACAAAAATGATTAATATCTCTGTCCACTCTAATGGCCAACCCAGTAAGAAAATTATAATTTGAGTAATTACCAAGAACTGCCAAGGTTGTAGATTCATTGATTTAAAGAAATGTTCAAATACTTCGTGTCCACCTAAATAAGAGAAAACTGAAGCAAAGGTCCATGATCCTATAAACAACCACATAATCATAGCAGTCGTTTTTGCAGTTAAAAATACCGACTCTTTAAAATTTTTCCACTTAAGCGTTTTATAAAAATATGAAAGTATTAATGCCCCAAATGCTCCAACGGCTGCAGCTTCTGCAGGAGTTGCAAGCCCTCCTAAAATAGTTCCTAATACTAAAATTATTAAAGAGAAAAGCGGTAAGAAGGAAACCATTACCTCTTTAAGAATTACTGATCTTGGTGGAATATCTTCCTTAGGTGGTTTAGGTGCGATCGAAGGATTAAAATAAGCTAAAGTTACCGCATAACCTATATATAATCCTGCTAATAATAATCCTGGAAAAATTGCTGCAGCAAATAATCTTAAAGGAGAGAGTTGAGCAATTACAGAATAAACGATTAACATAATGCTAGGCGGAATTAAAATACCCAAACAACCTCCAGAACAAATTACTCCAGAAGCAAACTTTTTATCATATCCAGCTCTGATCATCGCTGGCCAAGCAAGAAGTCCCATTAAAGTTACCACGGCTCCGATAATTCCAGTCGCTGTAGAAAATAAAGCACAAGTAACTAATGCAGCTACTGCCATTGAAGCTGGTAGTCTATGAGAAGCTAGTCTAATCGCAAAAAATAATCTTGAAACTATTCCAGCTCTTTCAACTAAATACCCCATAAATAAAAAGAGTGGGACCGCGGTCAAAACTGTATTATCCATAACGGTGTAAGTATTTTGAACGAATAATTGAAAGATTCTATTATCAAAAAGATGTTCCATTCTTGTCGGATCAAAGTAAGCGTAATAACCAAAACCAACTCCCATTGCCATTAATGTAAATGCTATTGGGAATCCAAGTAGCACTGCAAATAGGAATATTCCCATCATTAAAATTGCGATTTCAGGATTAGTTAAACTAAATAACATCTTTTTGATCCTCGTCTTGTGAAGTTCTCATTAACATTTTTTCTGTTTCCTCTGCTACAACCATTCTTGCAGGCCAGTGTCCTGTTTGAATGCAAATGATTGCTCTACAAATTTCGCTGATACCTTGTATCGTCAATAAAATTCCTGCAGCAGGAATTAAAGATTTAGCCATGTAAATTTGAATTTGAGCAGGGCTGTTCCAACTAGTTTCTTTTATCTTCCATGCAAGCGAAGCGTACTCATAACCATAAAATGCAAGAGCAAGCACACCTGGAAAGAAAAATATAAAATATAAAACTAAATCGATGTAACCCTGAGTTCTTGGTTTAAAAAGTCTGTAAATTACATCACCTCTCACATGAGCCTCAGTAGAAAGAGTATAAGCACCTGCCATCATAAAAATCGCACCGTACATTTGTAAACTGAAATCAAAATTCCATAAGGTAGGGGCATTAAAGGCATATGCCATAACTACTTCGTAGCAAGTTCCGCCCATTAAAATTACGATGCACCAAGAAAACGCCTTTCCAACGGAAGTGCTTAAAGTATCTGCAAAATGAATAAATCCCCTCATGAATTTTTAAACTATGCTAATTTTTTTATTATTTCCATAAAAAAAGGGGGTAATAAATCACCCCCTTTTTACGTTTAAAATATAATTAAATTTTAACTTTAGCTATAGAGCCAAATTCATTCTCGTAAGCCAACTTATAGTTAGGTTGGTTCATGAGCAAGTACTTCATAACTCTCTTAGCGTATTTCTTCTGTGAATCTACAATCTTTTTAAAGAATGGATCTTTCTTATTGAAATCTCCGATTACTTTATCCCAACCTTTTAATTGTTGAGCTAAGATCGCATCAGATGTTTGATACACATTTACTTTGTGCTGGTTCATCAATTTAGATAAGTCAGCAGAGTATCTTACTAATGCTTTAAAGTAGTTATCACTGTTCGCAGCATAAGCAGCATTTTTTAGAATAGCCTGATGTTTAGGCGATAGTCCATTAAATGTCTTCTTATTTACTGGAATTTCAAACATCTCTTGTGATTGGTGGAAGCTTCCTAAGTGATAGTGCTTAGAAACATCTTGCATACCAAACTGAGAGTCTGAAGTTGGGTTGTTAAACTCAGCAGCTTCAATCAAACCTGTCTTCATTGCAGGCTGAATTTCACCTCCTGGTAATTGTCTTACAACCATTCCCATTGCTGTTAATACGTTAGTAGCTAATCCTACTGTTCTGTACTTCATACCTTTTACATCAGATACTTTTGTTACGTTCTTTTTGAACCATCCAAAAGGCTGTGCAGGCATTGGCATATGGAAGAAACCAATGTAGTCGAAACCAACTTTTGCAAGTGTTTCATCATAAAGTTTTCTACCTCCACCATACTCTATCCATCCCATAATTTCTTGAGATGACATTCCGTATGACGGACCAGTACCGAAAAGAGAAGCTGCTGGATTTTTTCCATACCAGTAAGCTGTTACCCAGTGTCCCATATCAAGTACACCTGAACTTACCGCTTGTCCAATTTCCGAAGTCTTAACTACAGCTCCAACTGGCTGAAGATCAATTTTTAATTCACCTCCAGACATGTCGCCTACCATTTTTGCGTAGTCGCCAGCCATTTCAAAGAAAATGTTAGCGCCTGACGGCCAAGCCGCTTGCATCTTTAAAGTTTGAGGAGCACCTAAAGCAATGTTTGGCATTGCAACAGTTGCTGCCGCTGCAGCACCCGTAGCTGCCGCTGCTTTAAAGAACTTACGTCTTGATGGAGTTTTTACTCCTTTTACTTTTTTTGACATATGTCCTCCGTTGTTAATTAACTAAAATATTTAAACATAAACTGATTTCAGAGTCTCGATATTTTTTAGAATTATTTTAAAGTAAATTTATTAGATTCAATCTAAAGGTGTATTAGTTTACTTGATCTTGTGGTTTTTTCCCGGAAAAAAATTCTTCCAAATTTTTTGTAGCTCTATAGGCCATGTCCCATCTCGTTCTTTTAGTCGCACTACCTAAATGAGGTAATAAAAAAATGTTTTTTAATTTTAAATATTCAGGATGAATTTTTGGTTCACCATTATAAACATCTAATCCGTAAGCAAATACCTTTCCATTTTTTATAGCCTCTATCATAGCATCATCGTCAACGACGTCTCCTCTAGCTGCATTTCCAATAACAGTATTATCCTCTAAATAACTCAGAGTTTCTTTATTTATTAAGTTTTTTGTTTCCGGAGTAGCAGGGCAATTGATTGATAAAAATTCACTTTTTTCAAACAAACTTTTTATATCTTTATGGTAAATTGCACCATCTTCTAAATCAGAAGAAAGTTTAGATCTATTATGGTAATGAATTTCCATACCAAAAGCCTTTGCTCTTTTAGCTACCGCTCTACCTATTCTACCCATTCCAAGGATTCCTAATCTCTTATTTGACATTTGTTTTCCTAATAAAAAATCCCAAGACCATTTCCAATTCTGAGTTTCAGCAGCAATACGACCTTCATAAGCTTTTCTGGAAGCTCCTAATAATAGTAATATTTGAATGTCAGCTGTTGCATCGGTTAAAACATCCGGCGTATTTGTTACGGTTATTCCTTTTTCTTTTGCCGCTTGAATATCTATATTTCCAAATCCAACTGCGCCGTTAGCAATGATTTTAATAGAACTCGATAATTTAGATATCGTATCTGCATTAATTGGATCAGTCACCGAACTTAAGATTCCATCATAATTTTTAGATCCATCAATAATTTCTTTGGAGGTATAAATTTTGTCATCTTTATTTAAAGTCACTTCAAATAAGCTTTGGAGCTTCTCCTCGTTTTCTTTAAGGAGCCTTCTAGTAACAAAGATTTTTTTTTTCATTTTAGAAATTATTTAATTTATATGGCTTTGGTCCTCCTGTGAACCAATCAAGTAATTCAACTGTATGAATAATAGGAATTCTTGTTCCAGAAGAAATTTGAGTCATGCAACCTATATTACCAGTTGAAATAAAATCAGGAGAAATTTTTTCAATATTTTTGACTTTATTTTTTAATAACGACTTTGCCATTTTTTGATGAAGGATATTATAAGTCCCGGCAGATCCACAACACAAATGTCCTTCCGGTATTTCTAAAACCTCATTACCAGTTTTTGAAATTAAATCTTTAGGTTGTTGGTGAACTTTTTGCCCATGCTGCATCGAACAGGCTGAATGATAAGCAATTTTATATTTTTTCTCAGAGTTTATATTTATATTTAACTTTAAATTCTCATCAAGATACTCGGTGATGTCTTTTGTTAGTTCAGAAATTTTTTTTGCTTTTTTTTTCAAATCTTTATCATTTTTAAAAATATGTCCGTAATCTTTTAAAGTTGTGCCGCAGCCTGATGTATTGCTAATTATCGCATCTAAACCATTTTTAAGATATTCATCATGCCAACTATTTATATTTTTTTTAAAAGACTCGTGCGCCAATTTTTGCTTACCTAAATGATGATTCAATGAACCACAACAGTATATGTCTGGCATCACAACAACTTCAACGTTGTGTCTATTTAAAAGTCTAATGGTCGACTCATTTATTTCGGGGGAGATGACTCTTTGAACACACCCAGTTAATAATGCTACTCTTGAAATTTTTTTACCTTTTGTGACTTCATAAACTTTTTTTTCTTTTAATTTCTTACCAGGTATTTTATCTGGCATTAAGCTTAACGCGTTTTTAAGAAATTTTGGGAATAAAAAACTAAACGGTTTTATAATTTTAGTAGATAAAGCCATTAATAAAAATACTTTTGGTCTTGGAAGCACAAAGGAAAGAATGTTTCTAAATAATCTGTCAAATAAAGGTCTTTTATAAGTTTCTTCTACATAATTTCTCCCATGATCAATTAAGTGCATATAATTCACACCTGAAGGGCAAGTTGTCATACAGGAATAACAAGACAAGCAGCTATCAATATGTTTTGCAATTTGTTTAGTGGCGGGTTTTTTATTCTCTAACATATCTTTGATGAGATAAATCCTCCCTCTTGGACCTTCTAATTCTTCTCCATTAATTCCATAAGTTGGACAAGTTGCATTGCACATTCCGCAGTGAACACATTTTCTAATAATTGTTTCACTGGTTCTGTTGTCTTTGTCTTTTAATTGGTTCTCTGTAAATGATGTCTGCATTTAAATTCCTGTATACATCTTTCCCGGGTTAAAAATTCTTTTCGGGTCAAAACTTTTTTTTATTTTTTCACTGATTTTATACTTAATTGGATCTATTGTAAAAATGTCAGCAGAGGCCTTAAAATCGTCCTCTATTTTAATTAATGTATAATATCCTTGGTGATTTTTGGTAATTTCCTTTATTTCTGCTAGGATTTTAGAATTTAAATGATCAAAGGCCATCCAAATAAGATTGCCACCCCAGTCGATAAAATAATTTAAATCATCTTTTTTAAGTTTTTGAATAACTTGTAACGTTTCACTTATAGGCACAACTATTCTTATTAAATTACTTTTTGAATTTTTAAAAACTTCTAAGTTTTTTGTTTTATTCCAAAAAATTTCTGTTTGAACGCTATCTAAAACTGAAAATTCGTTGTCAATAAGATTTAATTCTTTTGAAAGTCTATCAATTCTCTGGTCAACTGAGTTCATAGGACCTTCTATTCTTATACCAGTCAAGCCTCCGTCATGCGTAAGATCGTTTAAAATAAAATTTTTTCCAAAATAATCCGGATAAAAAACACCTCCAGAAGGGTCGGTTGATGATGATAAAGATTGTCCTAAATAATCAAGTGCTTTTTTAACATGTGGATTTTTTATAATTAGTGTTTTACTTGTCTCTGGTTTTGGTAAAACTTTAATTGATATTTCTGTTAAGATGGTAAGTGTTCCAAAAGATCCAGATAATATCTTGCACAAGTCATAACCAGTTACGTTTTTTACAACTGTTCCGCCTGATTTTATCGTTTCACCTTTTCCATTAACTCCTTGAAAACCAAGAAGATGATCTCTAACACTCCCAACTTTAAATCTTCTTGATCCAGCAAAGTTACAAGCAACCACTCCCCCGATCGAACCACTGTTACTCTCTCCTGAAAATAAGTAACCAAAGTCATTAGGCTCAAACGCTAATTGTTGATTATTTTTTTTAAGTGCTTCTTCAATTTCACTTATAGGGGTGCCTGCCTTAACTTTAATATAAAGTTCCTCGGGTTTGTAATCTATAATCCCTTTATAATTAGAAAGATCTAAAGTTTTCTCGGCCTGAAAATTTCTTCCAATTTTATTTTTTGATTGTAAACCGCTTATTTCTAAAGGAATACTTTTTTTGTAACAATTTCTTACAATTTCTACAATTTCTTCTCTAGTAGATGGTTTAAAAATATTTTGGTTAAAATCTAGGGATGTCTGGAAATTTTGTTTTTCCTCCATGGACGTGAACTCTCCCTTCCTCAGCACATTTTCTAAGTATTGGATAAACTTTGCCTGGATTTAATAATGAATTTGGGTCTAAAGCTACTTTTATAGTGAGCTGTTGCTGAATGTCTTTGTCGTTGAAAGCCTCGCACATTAATTCTCTTTTCTCTATTCCTACTCCATGCTCACCTGTGAGAGCTCCGCCAACTTTTACACAATATTTTAATATATCAGCTCCAAACTCTTCGCATTTCTTAAGCGAGTTCTTATCATTAGCATCAAACATAATTAATGGATGAAGATTTCCATCACCTGCATGAAAAGCATTAGCAACTGGTAGATCATATTTTTTTGATAGTCTTGTGATTTCTCTAAGAACTTCTGCAAGTTTACCTCTTGGTATTGAACCGTCCATGCACATATAATCTGGTGCTAAAACTCCACATGCTGGGAAAGCTGCTTTTCTACCTGCCCAAAATTTTAATCTCTCTTCGTTAGATTTGCTTACCTTTAAACTAGAGGAATTATTTTTTTCAGCAATTTGTTTTGCTTTTTCAATGTAAGCCTCTACTTCATGCTCAGTTCCATCAAACTCAACAATCATCATTGCCTCTGCATCTGTTGGATATCCTGCCTTCGAATAATCATTTGTCGCTTTTGTGAGGGCTTTGTCCATAATTTCCATTCCTGCAGGTATGCATCCCTCTGCAATTATTTCTGCTACACAATTTCCTGCATCTTCAATAGTTGGAAAACCGATTAGAGCAGCCTTAACAATCTCTGGTGACTTAAGAATTTTTACTGTTACTTCTGTTATAACTCCTAGTAAACCCTCCGATCCAGTCATTAAACCTAAAAAGTCGTAACCTTCTGAGTCCATTGCCTTACCGCCAAATTTAGTTATTGTTCCGTCCATGAGCACAACTTCAATACCTAAAAGATTATTTGTTGTAGCTCCATATTTTAAAGAGTGCACGCCTCCAGAATTTTCAGCTACATTTCCACCTATAGAGCATGCAATTTGACTTGAAGGATCCGGAGCATAGTAAAATCCTTTATCTTGAACAGCATGAGTGATTGCTAAATTTGTTACGCAAGGTTGTGTTACAACACATCTATTCTCGTAATCGATTTCTAGAATTTTATTAAATTTTCCCATCGCCATCAACACACAATCCTCTAAAGGCAATGATCCACCCGATAAACCCGTTCCAGCTCCTCTTGGAACTACTTTAACTTTATTTTCATTACAATATTTTAATACATTACTAACTTCCTCCACAGTCTCAGGCATAACTACGACTAGAGGCATTTGCCTATACGCAGTTAAACCATCAGTTTCAAAAGGTCTTAATTCATCTGGGTGTGAAAGAACGTTCTTAGAATTTACTATTCTTCCTATATCAGAAACAATTTTATCTTTTTTTGATAAAATTGAACTATCGATTTTTGGCATTTGTAAACTACTCATAAGTTTCCTTACTTAAGCATTTTTGATATTTTATCTAGTGCTTTTTGTATATTATCCTGAGAAGCTGCAAAGCTAAAACGCACAAAATCAACGGATGTCTTGCCAAAAGCTGTTCCAGGAACAATTGCCACACCAGCCTCGTGCATGCATTTTTTTGAAAATTCAGATCCGCTCATTCTTGTTCCGCTTACATTTGGAAAAGCATAAAAAGCTCCTCCAGGCATGCTACAAGTAACTCCTGGCAAATCGTTAAGACCTTTATGAATTAATTTTCTTCTTTGATCAAATTTTTCCATCATGTGATGAATGGAGTCATCAGGACCATCTAATGCAGCTATACCAGCAAATTGTGATGGTGCATTTACGCAGGAAAAACTATTTATTGCTAATTTTGTAACATGCGGAATTAATTTTTCTGGCCATACACTCCAACCCATTCTCCAACCAGTCATAGAGTATGCTTTGCTCCATCCATCCAACACTATTAGTCTTTCTTGTAGATCAGGATAGTTAAAAAATGTTGGCATCTCCTTTCCATCAAAAATTTGTCTACTATAAATTTCATCACTTAATATATAAACATGCGGGTGTTTCTTTAAACCTTCAGCAAGAAAATCTATTGCGGGCTTTTCGACAAAACTGCCCGTTGGATTATTTGGATTAATTAAAATTACTAATCTTGTTTTATCAGTTATTAAAGACAAAATTTTTTCTGGATCAAATTTTAAATCTTTTTCTTTTGTTAAATCATAAGGAACAGCTTTTGCTCCAGTATAATTTATCATCGACTCATAAATTGGGAACCCTGGGGTTGGATGAACAATCTCTGTTCCAGGTTCACCAATCATTTGAATTGCAAAATACATTGTAGGTTTTCCACCTGGCATGATCATAATTCTCTCTGGATCTACATCTTTTTTATATAAACTTTTTATTTTTCTAGAAACAGCTTGCCTACATTCTGTGATACCATTTGCTAAAACATATCCATGGTGTCCATCATCAATAGCTTTTTTCGCTGCATCCATTATATGTTGGGGAGTCTTAAAATCGGGTTGTCCTAATCCTAAGTGAATCATTTCTTTTCCCTGTGCCTCAAGTTTTTTAGCTTCTGCTAATACACTAAAAGCAGTTTCTGTACCTAATCTTTCTAAATTTTTCGCAAGTTTCATAATTTTAGCTTAAAATAAAATGCCACTTTTGCATATTGGTTTTTTGGCATCACCTATATGCAATTTTTGAGCTATTTAACTCTTTTATGGTTTTACAACCTAATAAAATCATGTCTCTTCTTATTTCTTCTCTCATTCTTTTAAGAATTTGCTCAACACCTGCCTGTCCGCCTGCACCTAAAGCAAATAAAAAACCTTTTCCGAAACTACAAGCAGTTGCACCCAATGATAGCGCTTTTAGAACATGAGTGCCTCTTCTTATACCTCCATCTAATATAATTTCCAATTTATCTCCCACTGCTTCTTTAATTGCTGGTAATTGATCAAATGGTGATCTCGAACCATCAAGTTGCCTACCTCCATGATTGGATAATAAAATTGCAGATGCGCCAATATCAATTGCTTTTTTAGCATCTTCCACAGACATAACTCCTTTTAGAGCAAATGGTCCGCCCCATTTTTTAACAACATACTCAGCATCCTTCCAGCTCATCGCTGGATCATATTGTTCATTAATATATTCCATTACTCCTTTAGCAATACTAGAGCCTTTTTTTGTCCAATGAGAAACATTTGCTAACTCAAATTTTTTATTTATTAAATAATTAAAAGCCCATTTAGGATGCGTTGCAAAACTCATAATACTTTTTAAAGTTAATTTTGGTGGTGTAGTGAAACCCCATTTATGATCTCTTTCTCTATTTCCTGCAACAACTGTGTCAACAGTTAAACACAAAGATTTAAAACCAGCTGTTTTACATCTATCAATTAAATTATCCGTTAAACCTTGATCTTTATGAATATAAAGTTGAAACATTTTAGGACCACTAGCTACATTAGCAATTTCCTCAATAGAAGAGGTTGCCATAGTCGACATACTATAAAATGTTCCAAATTTTTCAGCGGCTCTTGCAGATGCCTTATCTCCATCATGATGGTACAATCGTTGCATTGCAGTTGGTGCTAAAAATAGAGGCATATCAATTTTCTGACCAAAAACAGTCGTTGAAAGATCTGGTTCTCCAACACTTGCTAAAATATTAGGCACTAAATCACATTTTAAAAATGACTCTGTATTTCGTTTTAAAGTAGTTTCATCATCAGATCCGCCGTCTATATAATGAAATATTGGTGCGGGTAAATTTTTTTTTGCCAATCTTCTAAAATCTTCAAAATTATAACAATCATCAAGACGCATTATAATTAAAAATTTTTTGAAAATGTTATGTGTTGATTATCTGTTCCTGGATTAGTGTCGCCCCAGTCATTATTTGAAATATGGCTGTAACTGTAACTTATTTTAGAATTTTCAAAAATATCAAGACCTATTTTAACTTCACTTTTAAATTCTAATACACTTCCTAAATCTTTTCCGTCACCTTTCTCATAATAACCAGGTGTAAAACTTGGCAAAATTTTTAAAGGTCCTATTCCGTATTGACCTTCGATACCTGTATAAAGATAAACAGAACTATTGCCTGTCAGAAAACCACCAGTAACAGGTTTAAATTTCCCGAGCAAAGTATCTCTGAATAAGTTTGGATTTTTATGTTCAATCCCAAATAAAGTCGTCTGATCATCACCCTCTTTATCTATTACATCAAAAGTACCAGTATAAAATGAGATATCTGTTCCCTGTTCAGCTTGTACATGAACAAAAATGATAAAACTAGATAATAAACTTATTAGCAGTTTGAATTTCATATAAAAAAATACAACTAAATGTTTAATATGTACAGTTTCCTTTAATACTTTATTGCCTCTTTTTTAGAAAAGAAAAAATGAAAAAACCACCAAAAATTAGTGCTATATAAGGCAGAATCCATAATAGAGAATTTTGGATATTAAATTGAGGTTTAAACACGATCCAATCACCATATTTATCGGACATAAATTCATAAATTTCATCTTCTGTTTTTCCCTCATCAATTAAATCCTTCACGACTAACTTTATTGTCTGCGCAAAGTCGGAATTTGAGTCTGATATAGATTGACCCTGGCAGACTAGACAACGTAAATTTTTATGAATTAAATTTGGATCAACATTCTTTTCTGCTGCTAAAGAAAATTTGGAAAAAACAATAAATAATAATAAAAGCAAATTTAATTTCATAATTACTCTATAATTTTGATAATATTATTATAATCATCAACTGAAAGCGGTCCTACAAATTTTTTTATTATTATTAAGTCTTTATTTATTAATATACTTTCTGGAATTCCATAAATACCAAATTTCACTGATTGTTTACCATTTTTATCTTTTGCTAATAAATCATAAGGATTACCTAAATCACTCAAAAAAGTTTTAGCTTGGAGATTTTTATCCTTAAAATTGATACCTAGTAGCATTAACTTTTTTTTTTGGGACAATTTCATTAATATAGGATGTTCTATTTTGCAAGGTGCACACCATGACGCCCAAAAATTTATTAGTGTATAATTATTTTTTTTTAAATCATCTCTTGTATAGAAATTTGAGTCATCAAAAGAAATAATTTTAAATTCAGGTGTATCTTTATTTATTAAACTTGAGGTACTATAATTTGTATCTTTTGTAAGGCCTAAGTAAAATATGCCTATTATAAATAAAAAAAAAAATAAAATTATTATCTTAATTATTTTTTGCATTACTAAATAGTCTTAAAGAGCCACCAATGACGATCATGATTACCGATATCCAAATCCAAGCCATTAATGGTTTTTTTTGAAATTTAATATTGTAATAATCTGATCTATCAATATTGCTCATAGTTAAATAATAATCTTTTACTAAACTGGTTTTAATAGCAGCCTCATAAGTCAAAGTTTTGGGCTTATCATAAATTCTTATTTCTGGATTTAAAATATTAATTTGGTTTGAATTTATATTTTTTATTTCTAATTTTCCAATTACCGCCTGATAATTTTTATAATTTTTCAAATCTAAAGTCTGTAACTGAATAGAGTAGTTTTCAAATTTTTTTGTTTCCCCCAGTTTAATATTATAATCTTTTTCCACTGAGAAAATATCATTCAATCCAATGAATAAAACTAAAAAACCAAAAGATGTATGTGAAATAATTCTGGCAAAATCTAATTTATTTTTTTTGAGAGCTTTTGCTATATCCATCAAAGAAGAAATAATCAAAAATAGAGCGCTGATAATAATAAAGTTAGATAAGAGGGTATAACTTTTAAAGAAAAATAATATTACTAAATTTAGACCAATCGCGCCGATTAGTATAAAAAAATAAATTCTAATATTTTCAAATTTGTTCTTTATCCATTTTGCTTTAGGTCCTATGGCCATAAATATAAGAAATACTACAACTACCGGAAATATAATTGCATTGTAAAATGGTGGGCCAACCGAAATTTTATTATCTGTCAAAGCATCAGTGAAAATTGGGTAAATAGTTCCTAGCAAAACTGTAATTAAGTAAAACATCATAAACCAGTTATTAACTAAAATGAATGTTTCTTTACTGTTCCGATTCAAATCATAATTTTCTTTTTTATACTTTTGAAAGAGTAGAAAAATAGATCCAAATATCATTAAACTTAAAAATATTAATATATAGATCCCCCTGCTTGGATCGCTCGCAAATGTATGAACAGAATTTAAAATCCCAGATCTTACTAAAAAGGTTCCTGTAACACTTAAAGTAAAAGTAATTAAACAGAGGATTATTACCCAAAAATAAAATAGGTTTCTTTTTTCGAAAACAATTAATGAATGAAATAAAGCTGTCATGGCAAACCAAGGTAACAAAGAAGCATTTTCTACAGGATCCCAAAACCAAAAGCCTCCCCAACCCAATTCATAGTAAGCCCATATAGATCCAACAAGAATTCCAAGAGTTTGAAAACACCAAGAGATTAAAACCCAATTTTTTATAGAAAGAGAAAATGATTTTTCTGAATAATTAGTAATTAGTGATGCTATTGCTGCTGAAAAATAAATAGATGCACCAACAAAACCTACATAAAGTAATGGAGGATGAATAGCTAAAGCGGGGTCTTGTAATATTGGGTTTAAACCTAAACCTTCTGATGGAATTGGAGAAATTCTACTAAAAGGATTTGAATTAAAAAGAATAAAAAAAAGGAAACCAAGAATTAATATGTTTTGAATTATTAAAGTTAAAAGTCTAAATTTATTTGGATGATTTTTGTTATAGACTAAAAATAAAAATGAGAATATTGAGAGGATGATGGCCCAAAGCAATAAGCTTCCTTCATGGTTTCCCCATGTTCCTGCGATCTTATAAAAAAAAGGTTTCAAAGAATGCGAGTTTTGATAAACGGTGATTAAAGAAAAATCTGAGACAATAAAGGCAGCTATCAAAACAAAAAAGCAAATAATTATTGAGGTGCTCTGGATTAAACTTAGTTGATAAATTTTTTTATCAATTACTTCAGATATTTTAAGATTTCTGTTAGCAGTATAAATAATACTTAAACTTAAGATTACATTTAAAAATAATAATATATTTCCAAGATTACTTAGCATTTTTTTTCATCATATCTTTTAATTCTGGAGGCATATAATTTTCATCATGTTTGGCTAAAATTCTATCTGCTATAAAAAAAGTCTTGTCTTGTAACTTTCCTTCAGCAACAACACCTTTTTCCTCTGAAAATAAGTTTGGAACTGTACCGCTAAAGCTAATATTAAGCTCATTATTAAAATCAGTGATTATAAACTTTATTTCTTCCTCTTTAATTATTAATGAATTTTTTTTAACCATTCCGCCAACTCTAATTTTTTTATCAAAATTAATATTTTGATTATTTTTTATATCTGTAGGAGATTTAAAATATAAAATATTTTTGTTTAATGATTGAAATATAAAAAAAATTCCTATTACTGATACTAGTAACGTTATGAATAAGAGTGATGCTCTTTTTTTTACTTTTTTTGGAAGCATTAACTGCTTTAAATAGTTTTGCTAAATGAGGCTAAAACTTGTGAAGCTATTTTTGAATTCTCTATAACTACCTTTTTTCGCTCAGATGAAAGCTCATTAATTTCTCTGGCAAATTCCCTTTCATACTTTTTAAGTGTTTTGAGTGTTTTGTAGTAAAGCAAACCGCATGCAATAAAAGTAATTGCGAAAGATCCCCAAACAAATAAACCATAACCGTTCATTGATAAAAAATTTTGAATCATAATCTTTTTAAATTTTTTTTCTTTATTCTAATGATTTCTGTCTTGTATTTCATCAGAAAAATTAGCGCACAATACAATATTAAGACAAAAAACATTAACAATAATGGCATTAACATAGAAGAATGGATTGAACTCTCTCCAGTTAACTTAATACTGGCAGGTTGATGAAGTGTATTCCACCAATCAACTGAGTATTTAATTATAGGAATATTGATTAATCCTATTATTGCAATAATACTAGAAATTTTGTTTGCTTTAATTTCATCTTTAATAAACTTGTGAGTTGAAATGAATCCAATATAAAAAAGGGCTAGGATTAACATTGAAGTTATTCTGGCGTCCCAAGCCCACCATGTTCCCCATGTTGGTTGACCCCAAATAGAGCCTGTAATCAATGCCAAGCATGTAAACATAAAACCTATTGGAGCAATACTCTTAGTTATTAATTTAATATTTTTAATTTTAAAAATAAAATGGACAATAGACAATATTGCAATTGAAGAAAAAGAAGCTAAACCAATCCATGCTGAAGGGACATGTACATACATTATTCTCACGCTATCTCCCTGCAAATAATCAGGCGGTGAAAAAATTAAAGCGAAAGAAAGTGCAACTAATAGTAAAATAAAAAAGATTGAATTAATAAATCCAATCAATTTCTCAATCCAATAAAATAAATTGCTTAAGTTCAAAATTTTAAACATTAGACTTTAACTACTATAATATTTTTTTCATGTGAAGTTATATTATAGGCCCAACTGAGAATTAGGAGGGAGTATAACTAAAGAAGTTTATCCTCAATTGGGCTAAAACGATATAATAGTACAAGTTCTCTGTGTCTGAGGTTTGAGTAAAAATTGTTTTATTTTAGGCAGTAAAATTAATTTGATATTTTTTGATAACTTGAGCCTTTTTTTCCTGAAAAGATCTCATCTATAAGCGGGTGCTTAACTGGCTCTTTTGATTGATCTAAAAGAAGGTTTTGTTCTGAAACATACGCCTCATAGGTTACGTCATTACTCTCTGCTAACAAATGATAAAATGGTTGATCTTTTCTTGGCCTAACTTCCTTTGGAATAGACTGATACCATTCCTCTGAATTATTAAATTCAAAATCAACATCATAAATTACACCCCTAAAATCGAAGTGTCTGTGTTTAACAACTTCACCAATTGAAAATTTAGCTGTATTAGTTGCACCCATACCAAATAGTTAATAATTTTTATTCAGAAATCAATATCTAATTTAACAAAATTTTATTATATGCTAATAATTGTTTGTGAATAAGTCGTTTTTAAAATTTATTACAGATTTTGGCCCATTATTAATTTTTTTTACAATTTACTATAAAAGCGGCAATGACTTAAGAACTGCTATACCTCCACTAATAATTTCTACATTAATAGCGGTTACAATCATGTACTTTATTGAAAAAAAAATTCCATATGTGCCTCTAATCGGAGCTGTAGTAATCTCACTATTTGGTGGTTTGACACTGTATTTTAATAATCCAATTTTTATCTACATGAAACCAACAATAGTGAATTTAATATTTGCTGTAATACTTCTCGTCAGTAAATCTTTTTTTAATAAAAATTTTTTAAAATTTTTTCTGCAGACAGCATTTCAATTAAATGAAGAGGGATGGGAAAAACTTAATTCAAGATGGGCTTATTTTTTTATATTTTTAGCTTTATTAAATGAGATTGTCTGGCGTACACAACCAGAAACAACTTGGGTAAACTTCAAAGTTTGGGGAATGTTACCAATTACAATAATTTTTACAGCAATGCAGTTGCCTTTAATAAATAAATACAAGTTATGAACAAAATAAAACTAGTCGTTAACAACGAAGTTAAAAAGAATGAAAAAGAAAAATTTTTTATTAAAAAAGAACTGCAAAGTATCTTAAACTTATACGCAAAAATGGTATCTAATGGCACGTGGAAAGATTATTCCTTTACTTCCGGAAAAAAGGAAATTTCATTTAACGTTTATCAAAGAGCTTCTGATAAACCTGTTTTAAGAATTTTAAAGAATCTTAAACCAAATTACTATAATGAAAAATATCTTATTAAAGACAAAAATGGTATTATTTTAAAAAGATCTGAGAATTTAAATCAATTAATAAACAAAACTAGTTGGAATAAATTAAGGTTGGTAAAATAGTTACCTTCTCTGACCGAAAAGTCTTAAAAGCATTATAAATAAATTAATAAAGTCTAAGTATAATGTTAGTGCTCCCATGACAGCTTTTTTACCCATAATCTCACCACTATCACTGACTAAATACATGTTTTTTATTTTTTGAGTATCATATGCTGTCAAGCCTACGAAAATCAAAACTCCGATTATTGAAATAATAAAATACATCATTGTAGATTTCATAAAAATGTTTACTAACGATGCAATAATGATTCCAAAAAGGCCCATCATTAAAAAGGATCCAAACTTAGTTAAATCTCTCTTTGTAGTGTAACCGTAAATACTCATTGCACCAAATGTTCCCGCAGTTATGAAGAAAACTCTAGTTATACTTGTTCCGGTGTACATTAAAAATATTGATGAAAGCGAGGCTCCCATTAACGCTGCAAATATCCAAAAAGCAGTTTGAGCTTTCGCTGCAGACATTTTTGCAATTCCAAAACTCATATAAAAAACTATTGCTAAAGGGGCTAACATAATCACCCATTTAAGTCCCGAAGCGTAAATTGTATTCCCAAAGTTTGTTAAACCAATGATCTGCCCCTCATTTGAAGTTACAACAGCCATTTTAAAAAATGCTAGAGCTATAAAACCTGTCAATAAAACACCAGAAGCCATGTAATTATAAACTTTAAGCATGTAAGAACGTAAGCCCTGATCTAAAATTGCTTCAGAGGCTGATGATCTTACAGTTGATGTTTGTTTATTAAATTCCATACTTTATATATATGTTTTTTTAAAAACTTTTCAATAGTCAAAAATTGACCTAAAAATGAGCCATAAATATTAATTTTTATGAAATTTAGAAAACTTGGAACCACAGATATTGATGTGAGTTTAATTTGTCTCGGCACAATGACATGGGGAACTCAGAACACCGAAAAAGATGCTTTTGAGCAGATGGATTACGCGATATCGCAAGGAATAAATTTTTTTGACACTGCAGAAATTTACTCTGTACCACCAACTTCTGAGTCTTACGGTAAAACAGAGATAATGATTGGAAATTGGTTCGAAAAAAGAAAAAACAGAGATAAAATTATTTTAGCTTCCAAAATTGCTGGGCCAGGATGTGACTGGATAAGAGGTGGAGGCAATAATTTTGATGAAAAGAAAATTGGTGAAGCTATTGATGGTAGCTTAAAAAGATTAAAAACAGATTATATTGACTTATATCAATTACATTGGCCTGAACGTTCTACAAATTTTTTTGGAAGAAGAGATTATCTGTTTAATAATCAAGAGGGGAATTGGAATAGTTTTGAAAGTATACTCGAAGCTTTGGAAAAATATATAAGGAGTGGAAAGATTAGACATATCGGTATGTCTAATGAAACACCATATGGATTATCTAGGTATCTTGAAATCTCAAAAAATAAAGGTGCTCCAAGGATGATGTCAGTGCAAAATCCATATAACTTAGTCAACAGAACTTACGAGATAGGTATGTCAGAAATTTCTATTAGGGAGAAATGTGGTTTACTTGTTTATTATCCACTTGCAGCTGGAGGATTATCAGGCAAATATAGAAATGGTAAAATGCCTAAGGATTCAAGAATGGCGCTTTTTAAAGGTTGGGAGAGACATTTAAATCCTTTAGCTATGAAGGCCTATGATAAATATTTTAACCTTGCTAAAGATTTTAACCTAACAATGGTTCAGTTAGCACAATCCTTTGTTAATTCTAGGCCATTCGTTACAAGTAATATTATTGGAGCAACAACTATGGATCAATTAAAAGAGAATGTTGAGAGTATTAATATAGAATTTACGGATGAGATGATGGATAGAGTAAATGAAATCCATAACAACAACCCTAATCCATCACCTTAATCGAGCGTTGAAATCAGATTAATTTAGTATAAAAACGAACTGTGATGGTCAAAAAAATTTTTATAATAATTATTTTTACAATCTTTTCTGTTAACACTTTTGCCAATACGCCGAGGTCAACTGGTAAATATAAAAATTGGGAGAGTTTTGTTGCAGAAACAGAAAAAGGTAAAATTTGCTTTGCTCAAACTGTTCCTACAAAGAGGGCTCCAGGGGCAATTCAAAGGGAGCAATCTAAATTGTTTGTTACATTTAGACCTGGTGAGAACATTAAAGACGAAGTTAGCGTTACAAGTGGTCATGATTATAAAAGCTCAACTGTTACTGCTAGCTCAGGAAAAAAAAGGTACTCCTTTTTCTCGCAAAAAAACTTCGCTTGGCTCTTAGATGATCAAGAAGAAAGAAATTTTATCAAATTAATGAAAAGAGCAACAAATCTTATTGTTAAAGCTAGAACAACAAAAGGTGCGGAAACTACTGATCATTATTCAATGATGGGATTTACAAAAGCATATAACACCGCAAAAAAAACCTGCGGCTAAATGAAGAAAATTGTATTAGCTTACTCAGGCGGTTTAGATACTTCAATTATTTTAAGATGGTTGCAAGAAAATTATAGAGCAGAAGTAATTGCTTATACTTCAGATATTGGCCAAGAAATTGATAGAAAAAAAATTATAACTAACGCAAAACGTCTCGGAGTAAAAAAAATAATAATCGAAGATCTAAAAAATATCTTTGTAAAAGACTTTGTGTTTCCAATGATTAGGGCACATGCTGTCTATGAAGGTCTTTATTTACTTGGCACTTCAATTGCTAGGCCCTTAATAGCTAAAAGACAAATTGCTGTTGCAAAAAAATTTAAGGCTTACGCAGTATCTCATGGAGCTACAGGTAAAGGCAATGATCAAGTTAGATTTGAACTTGGTTATGCTTTTTTTGGTGGAAAAAAAATTAAAACTATCGCGCCTTGGAGAGAATGGAAATTACAATCCAGAGCTGACCTAATTAAATATGCAAAAAAAAATAATATTCCAATCCCTAAAGACAAAAAAGGTGCGCCCCCTTTCTCTGTTGATGATAATATTTTCCATACTTCTACCGAGGGAAAGGTCTTAGAAAATCCAAAAAATTCTGCACCAGAGTTTATTTTTCAAAGGACAGTTTCACCAAAAAAAGCTCCTAACAAAAAAACAAAAGTGAAAATAACTTTTAAAAATAGTAATCCTATTGCTGTAAATGGAAAAAGACTAAGACCTGATAAACTTTTAGATAAATTGAATAACCTAGCTGGGAAAAATGGTGTTGGAAGAGTAGATCTTGTGGAAAATAGATTTATTGGTATTAAATCCAGAGGAGTGTACGAAACACCTGGCGGGACTTTATTATATGCTGCACATAGAGCGATGGAGTCGGTGACTTTAGATAAAAAAACAGCACACGATAAAGAGAAAGTTATGCCAGAGTATGCAGAGTTAGTTTACAACGGATATTGGTTTTCGAAAAAAAGGATTAAACTTCAAAAAATAATTGATAGAAAAAGAAATCAAGTTTCTGGCGAAATACTTTTAAGCTTATACAAGGGAAATATCACAATTCTTTCAAGGAGCACAAAAAACAAAGCCTATTCAATGAAAAAAGTTTCTTTTGAAGAAAACAAAACCTTTAATAAGAAAAAAGTTGAAAATTTTATAAAATTTCATTCTAAACGGTTAAATAAAGGTTAAATATTTGATACAATACTCTTAGATGAACAATTCGATTCGAAATATTCAGCTAGTTGCCGTTGTAATTGTCTTGATCTCAACAATAGTTGCCTTCTTTTTAGAAATGAGAGAAATGTACGATAATAGGGATATTACACTAGCAGACCTGCTTTTAATGTTCATTTACATTGAAGTTATCGGATTGGTCAGGTCTTATTGGGAAACAAGAGCAGTTAGGATTACTTATCCTTTAGTAATTGCAATAACAGCCTTAGCCCGATTTATAATATTGCAAGACAAAGAGAGTGACCCCACAAACTTAATTTATATATCAGTTGCAATTTTAATAGTGGCTTTAGCTACTGTAATAATTAGATTTAGAAATAGTAGGTATTTAAAAATTGATAAATCTAAATCTAACGAGCTTTAAAACAATCTAGGGTATTTTTAAGTAAACAGGCAATAGTCATTGGTCCTACTCCGCCAGGCACTGGTGTTATGGCTTTACATTTTTCTTTTACAGTATCAAAGTCAACGTCCCCAACAATTTTATTTCCCACTTTATTTATTCCCACATCAATAACTATTGAGTTTTTTTTTACCCAATCCTCTTTCACTAGTTTAGCTACACCAACTGCTGCAACAAGTATATCAGCCTTTAAACACTCTTGTTTTAAATCTTTTGTTTTTGAATGTACAACTGTGACTGTGCAGTTTTCTTTTAAAAGTAATTGAGCCAAAGGTTTACCGTTTAAATTTGATCTACCGATTATAACTGCATGTTTTCCTGATAAATTTTTTTCAACTTTTTTTATCAAATATAAACATCCTAAGGGGGTGCAAGGTACTAAAGCATGATAACCGGATGAAAGGTTTCCAACATTAATAGGATGGAATCCGTCTACATCTTTTTTAGGACTCACAGCATTAATAATTTTTTCCTTATTAATTTGGGGAGGCAAAGGTAGTTGAACTAATATGCCAGAAACATCAATATCATTATTAAGATCTTCAATCTTTTTTAAAATTTCCTCTTCTGTAACCTCTTTAGAGTATCTGACAACATTTGAATTTATTCCGACCTCTTTAGCGCTTTTTTCTTTATTCTTAACGTAAATCTGACTTGGAGCGAAATCTCCAATTAATATGACGGTTAATCCAGGAACTTTTTTTTTTTTAGATTTTAATACGTCAATTTCTTTTTTAATCTCTTGTCTTAAAATTTTAGATTCTTTTTTTCCATCTATAATCATCATTAAAATAAACTTGGAGCAAACATTTCAAAAACAAAATTTCTTAAAAACATTAGCACTAAAATTAAAATTACTGGAGAAATATCTATTGAACCTAGGTTAGGTAAAAATCGTCTTATATAGTTTAAAGCTGGAGCAGTTAATCTGTAAGAAAAATCAAGAACTGCATAAACAAACCTATTTCCAGTATTTAAGATATTAAAAGCAACTAACCAACTTATAACTGCGTTAATAATTAATATCCAAATATAAAGAGTAATTACATTGTCAAACAATATTAAAACTGACTTCATTAATTTTTCTCCACATAAACCGATGTGCTTGGGAATGCGAATGAGGCTTTATTTCTTTCTACAATGTTTTTAATCTCTAAAGCTAAAGTATCTTTCACATTAAGCCATTCTTGAAAATACTTTGTTTTTGTAAAACAAATTAGTCTTATATCTATAGAGCTAGCAGCAAATTGATCTATTTTAACTGATAACAAAGTGTCTTCAGATTTAACAAAATCATTACTATTTTTAATATAGTCTTCAATTTCTTTCTTAATATTTTTTAATTGTTCACTAGTGGTTCGATATTCCAAACCAATCATCCAATTAATTCTTCTATTTGTCGTTTGGGTATTGTTAATTACTGCATTTTCTGCAAATTGAAAATTTGGTATCGTTGCTAAAGATTTATCAAATCTTCTCACCACAGTCGATCTAAAGCCGATACTTTCTACAGTCCCCTCAATTACACCTTCAACGTATATCCAATCGCCAACTTGAAATCTTCTTTCGACCAAAACTAATATTCCTGAAATTAAGTTTTTAAACAAATCTTGAGCTCCTAATGCAACTGCTACACCAAATAAACCTAAACCGGCGATGATTGGACCTATTTTTATACCCCAAAGTTCTAGAACAGCTGCGGCCCCCAAAATGAAAATTAAAACTTTTATAGCTTTTATAATCCAATTGATTAAATCTTTTGAAAGTAGACCTCCAACCGATTTGATAACCACTGATAAAGGTCCAATGACTTGATGAAATGTCCAAAATATTAAAATAGTAATTAAAGATCGATTAATAGTTTCTAAAAATTCAGCAGCTTGTGTTTCAACAGTTAAATAACTTGTAGAAACAAAAAATCCTAAAACTACTGGAAAGAACTTGGCTGGTCCCTCCATTGAAAAAACAAGAGAGTTATCAAAATTATTTGTAGATTTTGATACATAATTTTCTAATCTTTTGACTACAAACTTAGAAAAAACACCCCTTAAAAATAAAAAAAATAAAAAAATTAATAATGCAATTATTATCTCTGAGATATTAACTCCAGATATGCCTTTGTTCCACACGTCAAAAAACAAATTTTTAAAATTTTGTAGTACTTCCATACTTTTAAACTCTCAATTTTTCTAACTCTTCACCTGGCTGGAAAACTTCTAATTTTTTCCATCCTGAGTTTTTAAATACACTTAAAACTTTTTCACTTATACATAATACTCTAGATTCTGTCATCAACCCATTCAGAGAGTATTTTTTCACTATTTCAATAAAGCTCTCAGCGCTCCTTTTAGAATAAATAAAAATTATGTCAGGAGGATGATTGATAATTATTTTGTTATTTTCCTTATTAAGATCGGTAATTTTTTCAGAAGTATAGTTGATAATCTTATCAACCTGAAATCCATCATTTTTTAGTTCGAGGTCTAAATTTGATGAGATGTAATCCCCGCAAAAGTAGGCAATAGTTTTTTTTTTATCAATTTGATTTGAATTTAAAATAATATTTTTTAGAGCGTTTACAGTTCCACCTGCAGAAATTGTATTATTGTATCCTTTTTGCCTCACAATTTTTTCTGTAATGGAGCCCACGCAGAAACATAACTTACTATTATCTTGATTGTTCAACTTAAGATTTCTAATAGCGTTAGCACTTGTAAAAATAAACGCATCATATTTTTTTGCATCAATTGGGCCAACATTGGCTGCTGAGATTTTTAATGTTGGTATATGAAGTATTTTATGACCTAGAGAAAAAAGTTTCCCTATTAAATCTTCAGATTCTATTAAAGGTCTTGTAATTAAAATATTCATTTTTTTTTGAAATCCGATCCTGCAAGTTTTAATAATTCTTCCCCTACTGATTTCCCAATATTTACTGCTTCACTAATTTTGCCCATCATCTCATAATTAAAGCTTTTCAATCCTGAGTCAGAAAATAATTGAGCTGTAAATTTAAGATTATTATTTTCTATTATTGCTAAACCACCAACAGCTGTTTCACAATCACCTTTGATTGCTCGTAGCATTGCACGTTCAGATTTTGCGCATACTTCTGTTTCTTTATCGTTAATGTTTCTTAAAAGATTTTTAACTACATCGTCGTTTTTATTGCATTGAACAGCTATTACGCCTTGTCCCACTGCAGGCAAAACTTCCTCGGTTTTAAAAGATAAACCTATTTTATTAGATAAATTTAAACTTTTGACTCCTGCTGCAGCCAAGATGACTCCATCTAATTTACCTTCTTCAATTTTTTTAATTCTAGTATCAATATTTCCTCTCAAACTTGTTACAGAAATATTTTTATTAATTTTTTTTAATTGAAGTTCTCTTCTTCTTGAACTTGAGCCAATAACTATTTTACCTTTAAGATCTTCTAAGCTTTTAATTTTATTGCTTATAATTACATCTCTATAATCATTTCTCTTTATATATGCACCAATGATAAGATTGCTATCTTCTAAGGACTCCATATCTTTTAAGGAATGAACTGCAATATCAATTTCTTTGTTAAGAAGTTTTTCCTCAATTTCTTTACAAAATAGATTTTTGCCACCTATTTCAGACAATTTTATATTTTGATTTAAATCACCAGAAGTTTTAATAGCTTTAAAATTTATATTTCCTTCTGTTAATTCTTTATTATTTTGAATTAAAAGCTTTTTCACTTTTTCAACATAAGCAATTGAAAGCTTGCTTCCTCTGGCACCGATTGTAATTTTAGTCATAAATTGATTATATATTTGAAAGATCTAAATTATACTATTTAAATAATTAAAAATATAATGGCAAAAAAAATAACTTTTCTTGGAATTGAAACCAGTTGTGATGAAACAGCTGCTGCTGTTATAAAAGAAAATGACAAAGGAACTGCGGACATCTTATCTAATGTAGTTTCAAGTCAAATTGAAGAACATAAGAAATTTGGTGGTGTTGTGCCTGAGTTGGCAGCTAGAGCTCACTTAGAAAATATTGAGTACATTATTGATAGAGCTTTAAAAGATAGCAAAATTTCAATCGATGAAATCGATGGAGTTGCTGCAACAGCTGGTCCTGGTTTGATAGTTTGTTTAACTGTTGGTTTAAATATTGGAAAATCGATCGCCGCTTTTTCAAATAAACCATTTATTGGGGTAAACCACTTAGAGGGTCATGCACTGAGTCCAGGTTTAGAAAAGAAAATTAAATTTCCTTATTTATTGTTATTAATTTCAGGAGGTCATAGTCAATTTCTTATTGTTAAAAATGTAAATGATTATGAACAATTAGGAACAACAATTGATGATGCATTAGGTGAAGCTTTTGACAAAACAGCAAAGATGTTGGATCTAGGTTATCCAGGAGGACCGAGTGTTGAAAAATTTGCGAAATTGGGAGACAAAAAATTTTTTAAACTTCCTGAACCAATAATAAATAAAGCAGGGTGTAATTTGTCTTTTGCAGGTCTTAAAACTGCAGTTTTAAGAGAGTCAAAAAAGATAAATGGAGAGAAAAAACTTAAATATAATTTAGCAGCGTCTTTTCAAGACACAATTAATAAAATTCTTTACAAAAAAACTAAAGTTGCGGTAGAAATGTTTAGAAAAAAAACTAAAATAGAGGGATTTCAATTAATAGTAGCTGGTGGAGTTGCAGCCAATAAAACTATTAGAGATAATTTATCATCTTTGTCAAATGAGATGAATTTTGTAACTATTTATCCTAATTTGAAGTTTTGTGGTGATAACGCCGCTATGATTGCTTGGGCTGGTATACAAAGATTTAAAAAAAATATGATTGATGATATTAAAGTATCAGCTAAATCAAGGTGGCCACTTGATCAGAATGCTCCGTATATGAAAGGACCGGGACTGAAACTTTAATTTATGGATATAAAAAATCATTCTAATAAAATTTACCTTGAAAAGTTAAAAAAATTAGTCCCTAAAAATTTAATTATAAAAGAAGTTAATGAAGATAAAAAAGAGTTGGTAAATCAATTTCTCAAAAGTAGAGAAAATCTTGGATTTACTTTTAATAATCTTAATTCTCATTTTGGTAAGAATTGGAATTACAATAAATATCCTTATGGCAACATAATGATTGATACTAATAGTAATAAAATTGTTGGATTTATGGCTACAATTTATTCTCAAAGAATTGTTGATGGTAAAGAGTACCTTTGTTGTAATTTAGCTCATTTTTACGTAGAAAAAGAATTTAGAATGTTTGCTTATTTCTTTTTTCTTTATTTATTAGAACGAGAAAAAGTTATTATTTATTCCCACACTCCAAAGGGCTCTATTATGAATATTTATAGAAAACTCAATTTTGAAATACAAGTGATGAAATACACTATTAGCTTGGGTTTTAATCTAAAATCGATGTTCTCTGAAAATTTTAAAAGATTGAAAATTATTAATGATACACGTGAGATAAAAAATATTTTAGATAAAGAAAATATGAAAATATTCAATGATCATAAAGAGTCTAATTGTCTACATTTTGTGATTATTGATAAAAAAAAAATTCTTAAACCTTGTTATTTTGTCATAAAAAGAATTAAAAAATTTCAAATACGACTAGTCGACATAATATATATTTCAAATGTTTTGGATTATAAAAATCTAGCGCCAGAAGTTTTCAATAAGATTAGCTTGCTTTATAAGAGTTTTCTAATAGGTCAAAGGTATTTTAAAAATAATGAGAAATTTGAAAATAATTTTTCACTATTTTCTAGAACAGTTGAGAAATTTGTTCCTATAAAAAGATATGATAATTTCTATGTTTATGACACTCTTTACTCGGATCACGTTTTATTTACTTAAATATTACTTTAATCTCAAAATAATAGGTGGTTGTGAAAATAAGTGTCATGGTATAATTTCAAAAAATATTTAATTCTATTATGAAAAAAGAAATTTTTTTGGCAGAATTGGCAAAAGTTTTTAAAAAGAAAAAATTAAATATTAACGATAGTATAAGTGAATTAGACTCTCTTAATTTTCTTGAGTTAATGGAGTTTAGCAATACAAATTTTAAAGATTTTGATTTTCCGATAGATAGCTATAAAAAATGTAAGACAATCAATGATTTAATTAAATTATACGGAAATAGAATTGATTAATTGACTATGCAAGAAGTATTTATAAATAAAGTAGAATACTTCCTTCCAGCAAAAGAAGAATTAAATTCACAAATTTTAAAAAAGGCAGGAAAAAATAAAAGTGATATAAAAAAGTGGACAGACAAAATTGGAATAAAATCTAGAAGAATAGTTAATAAAAATGTTTTTTCAAATGACCTTGCTCTTGCATCTGCTAGAAAAATTTTGAAAAATATAGATAAAGATAAAATTGATTATTTACTTTTTTGCACAAATACTCCAGACTATATTCTTCCGACAAATGCTTGCATACTTCAAGATAAACTTGGTTTGAAACAAAATATAGGTGCATTAGATATTATTTTAGCTTGTTCTGGTTATGTTTACACTTTAGGGGTAGCAAAAAGTTTAATCCTATCTGGTCAAGCCAAAAATATTCTATTAATCACTTCAGATGTTTACTCAAAATTTATAAAAAAAAAAGATTATAAAAATAGAATTCTTTTCGGGGATGGATCTACTTCTACTTTAATTAGCAAAGATAGAGATATAAATTCTTTTAAAATTGGAAATTTTACTTATGGAACAGATGGTTCAGGTCACAAAAACGCAATAATAGATAATTTTGGATCACGACATTGGTTGAGTAAAAAAAAAGGTGGAGAAACTTTAGATTTAAATGGTCCAGAAATTTATAAATTTGCATTGCAAAGAGTGCCGGAAGCAATCAATGAATTTCTTAAAAAAAATAATTTAAGTATGGACGACATAGATTATTTCGTATTGCATCAAGCAAACGAGTTTATCAATAAAAGTATACAAAGATTACTAAAGATACCTAATCAAAAGATTTTTAACCAGATGCAATCTACTGGTAATACTTCATCAAGCTCGATACCGATTGTGTTAAGCAATAATTCATCAAAACTTTCGAAAGGAAAAAATATTCTTTTAGCTGGTTTCGGAGGTGGCCTTTCATGGGGTGTATGTTTAATTAATAAATAAAAAATTATTATGAATTTCTGGTTACTCAAATCTGAGCCTGACGTTTGGTCTATTGATCAACAAAAAAAAGCTGGAAAAAAAGGAGTAGCTTGGGATGGTGTCAGAAATTATCAAGCGGCAAATAATTTAAAAAAAATGAAAATAGGTGATCTTTGTTTTTTTTATCATTCAAATATTGGGAAAGAAATTGTAGGCATAGTAAAAGTAATCAAAGAGGCCTTTATTGATAAAACTGATGAAAATAAAAGATTTGTAGCCGTCCAGGTTAGGTTCCAAGAATATCTCAAATACCCCATATCTCTTGAAAAAATTAAAAAAATAAAGACTATTTCTCATTTACCGCTTATTAAACAAAGCAGATTATCTGTAATGCCAATTGATTTTAAAAGCTGGAAAATTATTTATAAGATGGGTAAAATAAATCTCAACTAGGAGAAAATGTGGCTAAAAAGAAAAAGAAAAAGAAAAAATCAAAAAAAACTAAAAAGACTAAAAGAAAAAAATCCAAAAAAATATTTCGACCCAAAAGAAAGTCGAAAAAATTAAGAAAAAAAAGAAGTAAAAAACCAAAAAAAAGAAAAAAATCAAAATCTAAATCAAGAAAAGTAAAACCTAGAAAAATAAATTTTAAAGCACCCAAACTTCTAGAGGATAGTGATGGCAAATCTTTAATAAGGGTTTCAGATAGTTGGGCAAATCATGCTTATGTGAATGAATCTAAATATAAAAAGAAATATAAACTTTCAATCAAAGAGAATGATAAATTTTGGGCCAAAGAGGGAAAGAGAATCACTTGGATTAAAAAATATACCAAAATTAAAGACGTTAAATACAGTAAAGATGAGGTTAAGATTAAATGGTTTTATGATGGAACATTAAACGCATCAGCAAATTGTATAGATAGACATCTTAAAAAAAATCCAAGTAAGACAGCAATAATATGGGTGGGAGATGATCCAGCAGACTCAAAAAAAATTTCTTATAAAGAGTTACACCAAAATGTAAGCAGAGCAGCAAATGGTCTTAAAAGTTTAGGTGTTCAAAAAGGTGATCGTGTAACAATTTATTTAACCATGATACCTGAGCTTGCTTATGTAATGCTTGCTTGTGCGAGAATAGGTGCTGTTCATTCAATAATATTTGGTGGTTTTTCTCCAGACTCAATTGCGACTAGGATAACAGATTGTGAGTCAGAATATTTAATTACTGCAGATGAAGGGGTTAGAGGAGGAAAGATTATACCTTTAAAAAAAATAGCAGACGAGGCCTTGGATCAATGTCCAAATGTAAAAAAATGTGTGGTTATTGAAAGAACTGGTAATCAAGTAAATTGGAATGATGACAGAGATGTTTCTTATAAAAAGCTAGTTTCTTCCGTTCCAACAAAATGTGATCCAGAAGAAATGAGCGCCGAAGATCCGTTATTTATTCTTTATACATCAGGCTCTACAGGGAAACCAAAGGGGGTTTTGCATACAACAGGTGGATATATGGTTTACGCTTCAATGACGCATCAATATATTTTTGATTATAAGCCAAACGATATTTATTGGTGTACAGCAGATATCGGTTGGGTAACTGGACATAGTTATATAATTTATGGTCCTCTAGCTAATGGAGCGACTACTATAATGTTTGAAGGTGTTCCAAATTATCCAGACAATTCAAGATGGTGGCAAATTGTAGATAAATATAAAGTAAATACATTTTACACTGCACCAACTGCCATTAGAGCTTTGATGAGAGAAGGAGATGGTCCAGTTAAAAAAACAAGCAGAAAATCTCTTAAATTATTAGGTACAGTTGGTGAACCGATTAATCCCGAGGCGTGGATGTGGTATTACAAAACAGTTGGTGAAGCTAGATGTCCAATTGTAGACACATGGTGGCAAACAGAAACTGGTGGAATATTAATTGCGCCACAACCAGGGGCTATCGACTTAAAACCAGGCTCGGCAACAAAACCTTTCTATGGAATAAAACCTGTATTAGTAGATAAGGATGGAAAAATAATTAAGGGTGAAGGTCAAGGAAGATTATGTATGGCTAGTTCTTGGCCAGGACAAATGAGAACTGTATATGGTGACCATCAAAGATTCATAGATACTTACTTTTCTCAATTTGACGGCAAATATTTTACTGGTGATGGATGTAAAAGGGACAAAGATGGTTATTATTGGATAACAGGTAGAGTAGACGATGTAATTATTGTATCAGGGCACAATCTTGGAACAGCAGAGATCGAAAGTGCGTTTGTTGCTCACCCTAAAGTAGCTGAAGCTGCTGTAGTTGGTTTTCCACATAGCATTAAAGGAAATGGATTATACTGTTATGTTACTTTAAACGCTGGTGAAAATCCTACAGGCGACTTAGAAAGAGATTTGAAACAATGGGTAAGAAAACAAATTGGACCAATTTGTTATCCTGATGTTATTCAATTTGCACCTGGTCTACCAAAAACAAGATCTGGTAAAATTATGCGAAGAATTTTGAGAAAAATTGCGGCTAATGAACCTGATAATTTGGGTGACACTACAACTTTAGCCGACCCGAGCGTTGTAACTTCACTAGTTGAAAACAGGCAAAATAGAGATTAATTAAAATTTAAATTTTTCGTTAACTTTTTAAATTCATCTATTTTTAAATTCCATTTTAATCTCATTGAATTCAAAACTATTTCTTTGTCCAAAGTTTTTAACTCGTCTGCAATCGGTGCCCAATTGTAAAGCGCCATACAACTTTCTTTGAATGGATTATCTAAGTAATATTTATAAAAGTCTATTTTTTCGTATCGATTTAAAAATTCTTGCTTGGCTTTTAAATGAACTTCATCACTTAAACCATTTTCTTTTTCTTTTTCAATAATATCTAAATAAATCTCTTTACAATCATTATCTTTGAGATTTTTTTCACTCATTAAATAAGAAAAAGTATAAAAAGCGCAATCGGCAATAGCGATCATATAAATATTCCATTTTGCGATGTTAATTGATTTCGAAAAAACCTCGTCATCAACCATAGCTGTATATTTCACTCCAATTCTAGTCTTGAGGTAACCATACAAAGTTGTTTGAGTAACGTGAGCAGATCTTTGTTGAATAAATTTTTGCAGATCATTTTTAGATTTAATGCTTTTGAAATAGCTAGTAACTTTTTCAACGGGGAATAAGTATTCACCCATAGTTTTTAGAGTAATTCTAAGTTTTTCAAGATTCAATTTCACGTTGTATTTTAAAAACCCTTATTTTACTTAACTTATAGCATTTCAAATTGGTTTTAGGGTCCTTTTTTCTCTTTAAATTAAACTCATAATGGGTAAGGTTCCATCAACTAATAATACTTTTTACGTAAAAAGTTAAAAATAAATAGGGGGAAATATGTCAAATAAAGACGCATATTGGAATAAGACCAAAAACCATATGATAGTAACATTGGTTCTTTGGGCTTTCTTCTCATTAGTGATCTTCATGTTTGGTTCAGAACTGAACACGATGTCTTTTCTTGGCTATCCGTTAGCATATTACATGACTGCGCAAGGTTCTCTTCTTGCCTTTGTGATAATATTATTTTGGACTGCAAATAAACAAGAAAAAATCGACGAAGAACATGGTTTCTCAGAAAGAGAGGATGACTAATGTTTAAAGGAGATTTTATAAAAAACCTTCCTAAAATATACGGGACCTACACAGGTGGTTTCATAGTATTCATCATATTGATGGCTATTGCGGAACAAGCTGGTGTGTCAGCTAAAAACATCGGAGTGATGTTTGTGGCTTTCACGGTTTTGATTTATGCCTTAATCGGTTATTTATCACGAACCATACAAGTAGACGCCTACTATGTTGCAGGAAGACAAGTGCCAACCGTATTTAACGGGATGGCAACAGCAGCTGACTGGATGTCAGGTGCTTCATTCGTAGCCTTAGCGGGTGGAGTTTACTTTGGTGGTTATACTTATATGGCCTTCTTAGTAGGTTGGACAGGTGGATACGTGCTTGTTGCAACTTTAATGGCTCCGTACCTAAGAAAATTTGGATGTTACACAGTTCCTGATTTTATCGGAACACGATACGGTGGTAATCTCGTAAGAGCTTGTGCTGTATTCGTGCTTTTCATAGCATCTTTTACTTATGTAACTGCACAAATTAACGCTACGGGTACAATTGCTTCTAGAGCTCTTGGAATTCCGTTTGAGGCAGGTGTATGGGTAGGATTAATAAGTATCCTAATCTGTTCAATGCTTGGAGGAATGAGAGCCGTAACTTGGACTCAGGTTGCTCAGTACATTGTATTAATCATCGCTTACTTGATACCGGTATTCTGGATCAGTTCTAATGTTGGTGGAGGAATTTTCCCTCACTTAATGTTAGGTGATGAGGTTGCAAGACTTGGTGAACTTGAACAACAATTTGGACTAGTTAAAAACAGCGCCGCAGATATGAAAGCAGCTGGGGTACCAGGAGGATTGAAATACATCTCTGGAACTCACTCTGGAGTACCTGAAGGTGGAATGGCTGTCTGGAAATACTTATCGTTAGCGATTTGTATGATGGTGGGAACTGCATCGTTACCTCATATCTTAATGAGATACTTTACAACTCCTTCTGTTAGAGCAGCGAGAAAATCAGTAGCTTGGTCGCTATTCTTTATTTTCTTACTTTACTCTTCAGCGCCTATGTTAGCGACATTGTCTAAGTTGGCGTTAATGGATCCAAATCTACCAACTGGAATTATCGGAAAATCTATTTCTGAAGTTCAGTCGATAGAATGGGTACAAAGATGGTCTGAAGTTAAACAAGTATTTATCGCAGACTTTAATGGTGACGGTATACTTCAGTTGAACGAATGGTTTATGAGAGGTGACGTTGTAGTATTAGCTACCCCAGAAGTAGCGGGACTACCGTTTGTAATCTCTGGACTTGTGTTTGCTGGTGGTATGGCTGCTGCCATGTCAACTGCTGACGGTCTTGTGTTAGCGATATCAAATGCTTTATCTCATGATATTTACTACAAAATCATAGATCCAAAAGCTGATACAGCTAAAAGACTTTTAGTTGCTCGTGTACTTCTAGTAATAATCGGAGCTGCTGGTGCTTACATAGCCTCTTTCAGGCTAACAAGTATCTTAGGTTCGGTTGCTTGGGCATTCGACTTTGCAATGTCAGGCTTATTCTTCCCACTTGTACTTGGTGTATGGTGGAAGAGAGCTACTAGAGCTGGTGCAATCGCTGGTATTATAGCGGGAATTGCTTCAGGAACATTATACTTATTGTGGGTGTTCCCTAAATTCTCTGTGCCAATATTCGGTGGTGTAAATACTCCATTCTTAGGTATCGATCACTTAAGATTTGGTTTAATCGGTGCACCAATTTGTTTAGTTGTGATGGTTGTAGTTAGTTTAATGACTAAGGAACCAAGTCCAGCTGTACAAAAAATGGTAGACGATACAAGAATACCTACAGGTAAAGCTATTCTTGGTAAGCAACACTAAAAAATAATTATTTAAAATTAAAAGGGGCGATTTTTTCGCCCCTTTTTTTTTACCTAAATCATGATACTTTAAAGATATGATACCTACTTGGGCAATTGTTTTAGATTATGTGCTAGGCACTATCATGTGGACATTGATAGGTCGTGCATTCATGAATATTTTTCAAAGAGAGGACTCAACATTTTTCTTCATGAGAGTTTTCGTCAAATATACAAATCCGATTATTAACCTATTTAAGTTTATTACACCTAGTTTTCTTTTTGGTCCATTTATAGCTTTATATGTCGCTTGGTTTTTTTACTTATTCAGATTTTATGCAATGCCATACATTTTAGGGTATGATGTTTGGGGAATGCTAGCATTTCCACTTGAAAGTGATTTTTCAAGACAACTTTATCAGTTATTCAACTAATACTTAATTTTTTTGACAAAGTTTTAGTTTAAAATATAAACAACTTATGAGTAGTTTAATTAAAATCTCGCCTTCGATTTTGTCTGCTGATTTTAGCAAATTAGGTAGTGAGGTTATTTCCTTGGAAAAAGCTGGAGCAGATTATATCCATATTGATGTCATGGACGGACACTTTGTTCCAAATCTTACTATTGGACCTGAAGTCATTAAAAAACTAAGGCCTCTTACAAAAAAGACCTTTGACGTTCATTTAATGATTTCACCCGTTGATAATTTTATAAAAGAATTTGCTAATGCTGGTGCAGATATTATTACTTTTCATCCAGAAGCTACCACCGATGTTTCAAAAACAATTGAATTGATAAGAAACCAAAATAAAAAAGTTGGTATTTCTTTAAAACCAAAATCAAGAATTGAACTAATTAAAGATCATTTAGATAAAATTGATTTAGTTTTGATTATGAGCGTAGAACCTGGTTTCGGAGGACAAAAATTTATGCCAGAAGTATTAGAAAAAACAAAAGCTGTAAGGAATTTAATTGATGCTAGACATTTAAAGGTAGATGTTGAAATAGATGGTGGAATTAATTTTGAAAACTGTTCAAAAGCAAAAGATGCGGGTGCAAATATACTTGTATCAGGGTCTACAATATTTAAGGAAAATAAAGGTGACCTAAAAAAAAATATAGAAATTCTCAGAAACAATTAATAGATGTTTGGACTGAAAAGTGTCTTTCTTTATTTGGTTGCCTGCCAAATAACACTCATTAAATTCTTTAAAAAAATTTACTTTTCATCTAAAAACTATAATAAATCCTTAGAAACAAAAATACCTCAACAAATTTATTATAACCCAAACCCATTTTTACTTTCTATTATAACACCATATAGTGAACGATCATTTAAAGTAAGTGACATTGATCCTAATGTTTTTTGGCTGACAGATAATAAAGATTCTCAGCAAATGCATAATTTTTTCTGGCTTAATTTAATTGACAGAAAAGCAGACAATAAAAATCTAAAGAAAATTATCTATTTGTGGATGATAAAAAATGCGAAATATAAAAAGGAAATCTGGGAAACTTCAACTTTGAGTGCCAGAGTTACAAGTTGGATTTTAAATATAGATATTATTTTAAAAAATTGTACTTTTGATTTTAAGAAAAATTTTTTTAATTGTATAATTAGTCAAACTAACCATTTAAAAAAAAATATTAAGTTTGAAAAAAATCTTTCAAAAAAAATTGAAATTTTATCTGCGATAATTTTAACTGGACTAGTCTTCAAAGAATATGAAGAAAATTTTAATTCTGGAATTAAAGAATTAGAAAGTCTTATTAAAGATTTCTTTGATAATGACGGCTTTCCTCTCTCTCGTAACCCCAACGATTTAGTTTTTTTTTCTAAATATCTAATATTTTGCAGAGAATTAATTAAGGACAGCCAAAAATATATGCCAGAATTTTTAGAAGATATTATTAAAAAGAACTTAAACTGTATTCATTTTATAAAAACTCCAGATAACCAAATGCCTTTATTTAACGGTGCTAACGCAGTGAAATTCAATCAAATCGAAAAATATTTTGAGAATTTTAAACCTGATAACAAGATTGATAAATTAGGTGGATTATTTAAATTTAAACATAAAAATAATCTTATTTTAATAGATGTCGACAAGCCCCCACAAAAAAAGTTTTCAAAATCATATCAATCAGGACCTTTGTCTTTTGAATATTTTTTAGATGGAATAAAGATAATCACTAATTCTGGATTCGGTAGTCTTATTTCAAAAAAAGCAGAAATACTCAGCAGACTTACAGCTTGTCAGTCAACTTTGACAATTAATGACACCTCTATAACCAAATTTGAAAAAAACGAGATGATCAATAAAGTTTTTGGAGACTCTATTCAAAATGATTTCAAATCTTTCGACTTTATTTCCAAAAATGAAAACGATTTAGTAGGATGTTCTGCAACAAATAATGGATACGAAAAAATATTTGGATGTACTCATAAAAGAGAAATTTACATAGATAAAATTAGTAATAATTTAAAAGGTATAGATCACATATACAAAATTAAAGATGGACATCCAATAAGATACACTTTTAGATTTCATATAAATCCAGAATTAAATGTGGTAAAAACTATGAGCGGAAATAGTGCTTTAATTCAAATTACTAAAAATAAATCTTTACTATTCTCTGTTAGTGAAGAAAATTTAAATATCGAAAAAAGCATATTTTTAGGTGAAAAAAAAATAGTAGATAGTACTTGTATTACAATCAGTGGTAATTTAGTTAATAAAAATAAGATCTTTAATTGGGAAATTAAAAAAAATATTTGATAATGAATCTAAAAGTAAAGAATGCCTTAATATCAGTTTCTAACAAAGAAAATCTCGTTTCTGTTCTTAAGACTTTAAAGAAGTTTAAGATAAACATTATTAGTTCTGGTGGTACGTACGTTTCTATAAGGAAATTAGGTTATAAATGTACAGAATTATCAAAATATACTGGTTTTGAAGAAATGCTTGATGGAAGAGTAAAAACACTTCACCCTAAAATACATGCTGGTATTCTTCACGATAGACAAAATAAAAAACATAAAAATGAGATGTCTAAACAAAATTTTCCTCCGATTGATTTAATCGTAGTTAATTTTTATCCCTTTCAAAAAATAGTTTTAAATACTAAAAATTCAAAAAAAATTATAGAAAACATTGATATTGGCGGCCCCACTTTGGTAAGGGCTGCTGCAAAAAACTTTAAAAACGTAACTATAGTAACCAATATGAAAGATTATAAATTTTTAATTAAAGAACTAGAAACTCATAAAGGAAAGACATCTTTAAAATTTAGAGAATTAATGTCCTCAAAAGCATTCGGACTTACAGCTTACTATGATGCAATGATTGCTAATTGGTTTAATAATAGGCTCAAAATAGAATTCCCAGAAAGAAAAACGATATTCGGAAGGAAATTACAAAAACTAAGATACGGAGAAAATCCACATCAAAGAAGCTCTTTGTATATAAGTGACTATGAAGACAAACATCTTGGATTTACACAAATTAACGGAAAAGAGCTTAGCTATAATAATTATAATGATATCTTTGCATCTCTACGAATTTTAGAAACTTTAAAAAAAAATTCTGGGACTGTAATTATTAAACATGCCAACCCTTGTGGTGTTTCTGAAAATAAAAATCCATTAGTTTCATTTAAAAATGCTTATGCATCTGACCCAATTAGTGCCTTTGGTGGGATAATTGCATGTAATTTTAAAATTAATAAAAAAATTGCTCAAGAAATCAAAAAAAAATTTATAGAAGTTATTCTGGCTAAAGGTTTTGATAAAGGGTCTTTGGAATTATTAAAAAGAAAAAAAAATTTGAGAATAATTGATATTTCTAATTTTAAACTTAAAAATCTTTCATCTGTTAAATTATTTGATGGATCTTTTTTAATACAAAGTAAAGATAGTATTATTATTGATAAAAAAAAATTAAAGTGCGTTACTAAATTAAAACCAAGTAAGAAGGACATGGCAGAAATACGATTTGCTTTTAACGTTTGCAAACACGTAAAATCAAATGCAATTGTTTTGTGTAATAACTTTACGACGATAGGTATTGGTGCTGGTCAGCCTAGCAGATTAGACAGTTGCAACATAGCAGTTCAAAAAGCAAAAAAATTTCAATCTTCAAAAATAAAGAATTCAATAGCTGCTTCAGATGCTTTTTTTCCATTTGCCGATGGAATAAACGCTCTTATTAAAGCTGGTGTTAGAACTATAATTCAGCCAGGTGGATCAATTAAAGATCAAGAGGTCATAAATGCTGCAAATAAAGCAAAAATTAAAATGCTTTTTACAGGCATTAGACATTTTAATCACTAAATAATTTTATCAATTTTTGCAGCTAAAATAAAATCGCTTTCTGCTAACCCCTTAATAGCATGAGTAAAGATTTTAATTTTACAATAACCCCAACCGAAAGAAATGTCTGGATGATGATTTTCTTTTTCTGCGATATCGCCAACCTTGTTAACAAAACTTTGGCTTTCTGCAAAATTTTTAAATTTAAAATCTTTTATTAAAAAAAAACTTTTATCCTCATTGCTTTTAACATTCCAACCATCAACTTTTTTTAAATATTTGTGTATTTCACTTTTATCAAACGGTGGGATTTCTCCATCGCAAGCAACACATTTTTTTTTTGATAAGTCATTCATATTATAAAGTAAAAACTTATTTTGGAGCGGGCAAAGGGGTTCGAACCCTCGACCTTCTCGTTGGCAACGAGACGCTCTACCACTGAGCTATGCCCGCATTGATTTAAGTATAGTACACACTCTTATCAATGGTCAACCTTTATAAAATGCCGCTACCTACAAGTAGTTTTTTTTTATATAGTAATTCAATGAAAAAATTTCCTGAAGTCATTCCTGTCTTTCCACTTAGTGGTGTCATATATTTTCCAAAAACAAACTTACCACTCAACATTTTTGAACAAAGATATTTAGACTTAGTCAATGACGCATATAACAAAGATAAATTGATGGGAATGGTTCAATCAAAAAAAGAAGGTGAGTCCGTTTATGAAATTGGTTGTTTGGGAAAGATAAGTGAATACCAAAAAAGTAAGGATGGTAGAATTTTGATTAATCTCACAGGTATATCAAGATTTAAGATTCTTAAAGAAATATCAAATAAAAAGCTATATAGGGAATTTCGCGTTGACTATCAAAAATTTGATAAAGATATTGAAAGCACAATTAATGAAATTGACACAAGCAGTTTGATGAAAAAATCTAAAACTTTCTTTAAGAGGAATGGATTGTTACTAAATTGGAGAGAATTTGAAAAACTAGACCCTACACAAAAAATTAATACACTTGCAATGATTGCTCCTGTTACCAATGAGGAAAAGCAAAAGCTTCTTGAGGCGGTTTCTATTGAAGATAAAATTGATACACTAGAAAGTATAATTAGTTTTTACCTTTTCGAAACAAGTTTTAATAATCAAACTATACAATAAAGTTAATTTGCTGATTTGTTCATTGAGTCAAAAAAATCTGCATTATTTTTTGTATTCTTTAATTTAGCAATTAAAAACTCGATACCATCCATGGTGCCCATTGGGCTTATAATTCTTCTTAAAACGTTCATTTTTGAAAGATCATCTTTCTCAAATAAAAGCTCTTCTCTTCTTGTTCCTGATCTTGTGATATCAAGAGCTGGGTAAATTCTTTTATCTGCAACTTTTCTGTCTAAAATTAATTCTGAATTTCCAGTACCTTTAAATTCCTCAAAAATTACTTCGTCCATTCTACTGCCTGTGTCTATTAGAGCTGTAGAAATAATCGTAAGAGAACCTCCTTCTTCAACGTTACGAGCTGCACCGAAGAATCTCTTTGGTCTTTGAAGGGCATTTGCATCTACTCCTCCTGTCAAAACTTTTCCAGAACTAGGAATTACGGCATTGTAAGCTCTTCCTAACCTTGTGATCGAGTCTAAAAGTATTACAACATCTTTTTTATGCTCAACTAGTCGTTTAGCTTTTTCAATTACCATTTCCGCTACAGCTACGTGCCTAGAAGCTGGTTCATCAAATGTTGAAGCTACTACTTCGCCTTTTACAGATCTCTGCATATCAGTAACCTCTTCTGGTCTCTCATCAATTAAAAGTACCATTAGATAACACTCTGGATGATTAGCGGTAATAGATTGTGCAATGTTTTGCAGAATAATTGTTTTACCTGCCCTCGGTGGAGATACGATTAAAGATCTTTGTCCTTTTCCAATTGGGCTTACTAAATCAATAAGTCTAGCTGTATTGTCTGGTTTTTTTTCAATCTTGGTTGTTTCAACTTCAAGCTTTATTCTCTCATTTGGATAAAGTGGAGTTAAATTGTCAAAAGCAATTTTATTTTTACCTTTTTCTGGCTCATCAAAATTAATTTTGTTTACTTTTAAAAGAGCAAAGTATCTTTCTGCATCTTTTGGACCTCTAATCTCTCCTTCTACTGAGTCTCCTGTTCTTAAACCAAATCTTCTTATTTGACTTGGGCTAACGTAAATATCGTCAGGCCCTGGTAAATAATTCGACTCAATGGCCCTTAAAAATCCAAATCCATCTTGTAGCACTTCTAAAACACCGGTAGCTGTAATTTGCTCGTTTTTTTCGGCTAATTTTTTTAATATTGCGAAAAGAATTTCTTGCTTTCTTAGTGTGCTAGGATTCTCAATTCCAAGTTTTTCGGCTTCACTAATAAGCTCTGCAGGGTTTTTTTGCTTTAATTCTTGTAAATTCATGAGGTTGTGTTGATTAATAGAAGTGTATTTAAAATATATGACTTTTTTAAAAAATATCAACCCCTATTATAAAGGCTTAAAAACCACAACAAAAATAACTGCTATAAGTATAATAGTTGGGACTTCATTGATAATTCTATAAAATTTTGATGACTTTTCATTGGTATTTACAGCGAAATCGCTAAGATATTTTCCAAGTAAAAAATGATAAAAAGTTAAAATTGATACTAATATAATTTTTACTTGCATCCATAATTCATTAAAAATATCAAATCCGAGACTGTGAATCAAAAGAATTCCAAATAACCATGAAAGCAACATAGCTGGCATCATTATATAATTATAAAGTTTTCTTTCCATTATTTTAAAAATATCTTTTTGGGATTCTTCTGAGGCTTCCGAATGATAAACAAAAATACGAGGTAAATATAATAAACCTGCCATCCAAGATATAACTGCGATTAAATGAAGAGATTTAAATAAGAGATATAAATTCATATTATAAATATTTTTTGACTAATTTCTCGAACAAATCAATATGATCTGAGTCATCGTTTAGGCAAGGAATTAAATCAAAATTTTTTCCACCTTTATTTAAAAAGCTTTCTCTACCTTGAATATTAATTTCCTCCAAAGTTTCAACACAGTCAGAGGCAAAACCTGGGCAAATAACTAATAAATTTTTTATTCCTTTTGATGGTAGATCCTCTAACGTTTTATCTGTGTAAGGCTTTAACCATTCTTGAGGGCCAAATCTAGATTGAAAGGTAGTTTGAATTTCAATTTTAGTATATTTCTCTTTCATTAATCTTGTAGTTTTTTGGCAATAACAATGATATGGGTCACCCTTATCAAAGTAATTCTTCGGTATTCCGTGATAGGAAGAAATTATTAAATCTGGTTTCCAATTAATTGACTTTAATTTCCTCTCAATACTATTTGTTAAAGCATTGATGTATAAAGGTTCGCTTTCATAGTGAGGTACGATTTGCAAGCTTGGTTGCCATCTCATTTTCATTAATGATCTATAAACTTCGTCACACACAGTTGCTGTAGTTGCTGAAGCATATTGGGGATATAGTGGAAGTATTATTATATTCTCACAGCCTAATTTTTGTAAAGAATTTAACTTAGTTTTAATACTTGGGTTTCCATATCTCATAGCAAAATCAACAATAATTTTCTCATTACCTATTCTGTCCTTTAGTTTGCTCGCTTGGCTTCTTGTAAAGTACAATAATGGTGACTCATTGGAGTCTTTTAACCATATTTTTTTGTAGGCATGAGCTGTCTTCGAAGGTCTAAACGTAAGTATAAATAGATTTAGTATAACTTGCCATAGTAACGGGTTAACTTCTATCACTCTTCTATCAGATAAGAATTCTTTTAAATATTTTCTAATATCCCACCAGCTAGTTGAATCCGGTGTTCCTAAATTTACTATTAAAACTCCTGTTTTACCAAATTTTATATCTGGGTGGTTTTCTTTCATTTTAATATTCCCTAAAAAAATTTATTAATTTTTTTACTTTATCTGGGTCTGTTTCAGGAAGCAAACCATGCCCTAAATTAAAAACGTAAGGGAGATCTTTAAATGTTTTTAAATACTTTTCAGCTTGTTTGAACATTTCTTGTTCTGGTAATAGCAAAAACTTAGGATTTAAACCTCCTTGTAACACGACATTTGTTAGATTTTGTTGTGCCCAAAGAGGTTCTACATCATAATCTAAATTAAGACCGTTAGGTTTCACTACATTGTTAAATTCTTTATAATTCTCTTTTATTCCTTTTGGAAAACAGATCACTGGTATTTTTTTCCTTTTACAAAAATCTACAATTTTAAGATTTGGGATATAACAATAACTTGGAAGGTTTTCTTTTGTTATCAAACCAGCCCAAGAATCAAATATTTGAACTACATCTGCTCCTGCATTTACTTGATTTTCTAGATGTGTACAAAGGTAATCAGATATTTTATCTAAGATTAAATTTACTTCAAACTGTTTATCCTCAATTATTTTATATTGGATTTCTTTTTTTGTTTGTTTAGCTCCTAACATGTAGATAAGTAAAGTCCAAGGTGCGCCAGCGAAAGCTATTAATGATTTTTTTTTACTTAATTTATCCCTAGAAATTTGTATTGCTTTATAAACTGGATGTAGTTTTTCTGTAAATGAAATAATGTCATTATTCAGAAATTTCTTAACATTAAAATCGTCCAATTTAGGACCTTGATCTTTTACAAAATTTACATTTTGACCAAGAGCGTAAGGTACCATTAAAATGTCAGAAAAGATAATAGCGGAGTCTAGATCAAACCTTTTAATAGGTTGTAAAGTTATTTCGCTGCTCAGATTACTATTCAAGCATAAATTTATAAAATTTTGATTTTGAGATCTTATTTCTCTAAATTCTGGTAAGTATCTTCCTGCTTGTCGCATAAACCAAACAGACTTACAAACTTTTTTATTTAATAAAATTTCTTTAAGATTACTCATTTAATATATTAAGTTTTTAAGTGTGTCTTATGTAATAGGTTCTGTTGATTAGTTATATAACGATTTTTACAACTTTTATACATGATGACCTTTATAAGTTTCGTTATATTTGCTTAATTTTTAGTTTTATTCATTTTATAAACATTAAAAAAACATTATTATCAACAATTAATAAACTGTTTAAATATTGTTTATTGATGTTAACTGTTTTTTTTTAAACTAATTCAACTATGGAAAAAGTTAATTAATCAATAATTTATTAACAGAGATATGAACGAAAAATACAATGTATATCTTGTGTCTGACTCAACAGGTGAAACCCTAGATAGAATTTTTTTATCTCTGAAATCACAATTTGCTAACTTTGAGTATGAAAAAAAAGAGTTTGCTTTTATTCGAACAGAACAACAAATTGATAAGATTATTAAGGAATGTAATGAGATAGAGAGTTCAATAATATTATACACTATTGTAGAGACAAAATTAGCTAAATATTTAGCAAGTCAAAGTGAAAAGAACTCTGTTCCATGTTTTGGCGTGTTGGGAAATTTAATACTAAGTTTTTCAAAGCTTTTAAATCAAAAAGCTATACATAAGCCAAGTGCCCAACATGTTTTAGATGATGATTATTATAGAAGAATAGAGGCTATTCAGTTCACCATGGCCCATGACGATGGAAAGAAGATAGACGATATTGATAATGCTGATGTAGTATTGTTGGGTGTTAGTCGAACAAGCAAAACACCTACCTCAATATATTTAGCTAACAGAGGTTACAAAACGGTAAATATTCCTCTAGTACTAGATCAAAAAATTCCAGAAGATTTAAAAACCAACAAAATATCTTGTATTGTTGGATTAGTAGCTGACCCAGAAAGACTATCAGATATTAGACGTAACCGTGTAGCTATAATGAAAGATCATAATTTAAAAGAATATACAGATTTAGACTTTATAAGAAAGGAAGTTGATGATTCAAAAAGATTATTTAAAAAAAATAATTGGCCAGTTATAGATGTAACAAGAAGGTCAGTTGAAGAAACTGCTGCTTCAATATTAAAAATTATAGAAATTAAGAAAAATAAATGAAAATAATTTTAGCTTCAAAAAGTGGAGTAAGAAAAAAAATTTTAGATAAGTATAAGGTTAATAATGAAGTTATTGTTTCAAATGTAGACGAAGATGAAATCAAAAACTCTCTCTTATCTGAAGGAGCAAGTCCGTTATTTATATCAAAAAATCTTGCTGAAATTAAATCTATTAAAGTTAGCAATCAAAACCCTGATCGTTTGGTTGTTGGTGCAGATAGCGTAATATCGCTTAATGAAGAATTAATTAATAAACCAAATTCTAGAAAAGAAGCCTTCGATATCTTAAAAAAATTAAATAATTCTAAGCACTACCTAATAAGTTCTGTATGCATATCTAAGAATGGCGCAATGATCTGGAACCATACTAATTCTTCAGAACTTAAAATGAAAAATTTAACAGATAGTGAACTAAATACATATCTAGATAAGATTGATACCAAAACTTTATTAGCATATGGTGTTTATCAAATTGAAGCTGAAGGCTTTGAGTTATTTGAATATATTAAGGGCGATAAAGAATCAATAATGGGTCTTCCTGTTAAAGAAATTATTAATTACATCAATAAATTATAATTATGAAAAAATTTTTTGGAATAATAGGAAACCCAATAGCACATTCACTATCACCTACTTTACACAATTATTGGTTCAAAAAATATAACCTTGAAGCAGATTATTCAATTATTGAAGCTAAAGATAAAGATTTACCCAGCGTTATTAAAAAAATAAAAGATGGAAGTTATTCAGGTATTAACGTGACTTTACCTTATAAACAAAAAATTATTCATCATATTGATAAAGTTGTTAATGATGCTGTTTCGACAGGATCAGTAAATACTGTTCTCTTAGATAACAACAAGACAGTTATTGGAGAAAATACCGATGTATTTGGATTACAGGCTGCATATTTAAAAGAAATAGATAATAGTATTAGTAAAAAAGTTTTAATAATTGGAGCTGGCGGTGTTTCACCTTCGGTTATTTTATCTATCCAAAAATTAGGAATTAGAAATATTTCTATTACGAATAGGACTAATGAAAAATGTATTTTTTTAAAAAAAAAATTTAAATCTTTAAATATTATACCTTGGCTAAGTTTAGAAGATAAAATTAAAGAATTTGATATAATTATTAATGCAACGAGTTTAGGACTTAAACATGGTGAAGATTTTAGTTTTAATTTTGCAAATACAAAAAATGAACTAGTTTATATTGATACAATATATAATCCTTTAGAGACAAAAACTTATAAATTTTTAAAAGATGAAGGAAGGAAAGTGTTTAATGGTCTTGATATGTTTATTTATCAAGGACAAAAATCTTTTTATTTATGGACAAAAATTAATCCAGAAATTGATGATGGTTTAATTGAGTTATTAAATTCAAAACTTAAATGATAAAAATTGGCATAACCGGATCCTTGGCTTCTGGCAAAACTACAGTAAGTAGAATTTTATCTTCAAAAAGAGGGCCTCTTTTTAGCGCTGATAAAGTTGTCCAAGAGCTATACGATAATAAAAGTTTCAAATACTTAATAAGCAAAAGATTTAAAATAAAAAATAATAATCAAATTAAAAAATCTCTAAAAAAAATAATTTTAAGGGATAAGAATAATATTAAAAAATTAGAAAAAATAATACACCCGATTGTAAGAAAAAAAATGAAAAAATTTTCTTTACAAAATAAAAATAAAAAACTTCTTTTTTATGAAATACCTTTATTAATTGAGAGCAAATTAATGAAATATTTTGATTTAATAATTTTTGTAAAAGCAAATAAGAAATTGAGGTTAAAAAGATTTAAAAAGAAACGAGGTGATGAAAAATTATTTAATTTATTAAATAAAAAACAAATAAAAGATAAAATAAAAATAAAATTTTGTAATTATGTGGTTGTTAATGAAAAAAATTTATATATTTTAAAAAAAAACTTATTTGCTATAATTAAAAAATATGAATGAAGTTTTTTTAGACACAGAAACAACAGGTTTATCATTCAGGGAGGGCCATAAAATTGTTGAAATAGCCTGTATTGAAACAAGAGATTTAATTGCAACCGGAAAAGTTTTTCATAAGCTAATTAATCCAAAAAGAAATGTTCCTGAAGAAGCATTTAAAGTTCATGGTTTTTCAGAAAAATATTTAAGCGATAAAGAAACATTTGATCAAGTTGCAGATGAATTTTTAAATTTTATCCAAGATAAAAAAATCATTATTCATAATGCATCCTTCGATTTAAGTTTCTTAGATGGTGAGTTAGGATTAATTAAAAAAAAACAAATAAATAAAAAGTTTGTCATAGATTCATTGGAAGTGGCTAGAAACAAGTTTCCGGGAATATCAAATTCATTAGATGCATTATGTAAAAGATTTAACGTAGATTTAAGTCGTAGGACAAAACACAACGCTTTATTAGATTGTGAATTGTTAAGAGAAGTTTACATTAATTTATTAGATGCAAAAGAACCTAAATTTAATCTTTCGAGTAATAGTGGCGAAGAAAGCATAAATGAAGTGAAGAATTATAATAAAACTATTATTAAAGTATCAGACCTTGAAATAGAAAAACATAAAAATTTTTTAAAAACGGAATTGAAGAAAAATTTTTATTGAATTTTTTTCATTTTATACAGTTTTTCAAAATCAACACTTTTACTTATCTTTACATCTTTAAAACCTGAATTTTCAAATAAAGAAACAAATATATTCCTCAGTTCAGGATAAACGGTGGATGGAACATCAATTAAAATAATTTTCTCCATATCTTTTTTTGCCAATTTTTCATCATCTAATTCTACAATCGTAGAAAAAATAATCATCGTATCAATTTTTTCAAAATCATCTTTAATTGGAGAAAGACTTAAAGTTGTTAATACTTCTATGATTTTTTGTTTTACTTGATTGCTTTTAATATCAATATTTATTTTATAATTGGCGATATCTTTTGACAGAAGAAAAAATGTTTTGGGATTTGGAATATTAAACTTTAGTTCTTTAATATATTTCCCTATAATTTTATGTGTCATCTTTTTTATTATCGACTATTTCACCTTCTATTGTTTCACTTTGACTTTTTATATCGGGTTTAGAATTATTTTTTAAAGTAAGTTTAAATAAAACTTTTCTAGTTAATGGAATAAGAAGCATAAATCCAAAAAAATCTGTAAAGAAACCAGGCACTATTAGTAAAAGTGCTGCTAGAGCAATTGATGCACCGGATACAATCTCATATATAGGCATTTTATTTTGATACAGATTGATCATACCTGACTTTAAAGTCTTAATTCCCTGCAATTTTGCTAAATAAACCCCAATGATCGCTGTAATAAATATTAAGGCAACAGTATTCAAGGCACCTATTTGACCTCCAACTTTTATCATCAAAAAAACCTCTAAAGCTGGAAGACATATAAATAAGAGAAAAAATGGGTTCATTTGTCTGATACAAAAATATATGATTAATGTATAATTATCAAATTATGAGTAATAACTTTGGTTATATAGATATAATTTTACTAGGTATGATCGCAGGATTCATTATTTTGCGACTTAGAAGCATACTGGGCAGAAAAACTGGTCACGAATCTAAAGTCTATCCAGGTTTTGCTGAAAAAGAGTTTAGCATACCAAAAAATGAGGCTAATCCAGTAAAGCAAAATTTAGATATTTTAGAGGGAAAAGATAAAAAAGAGTTTTTGAGAGGTGCAGAAATAGCTTACGAGAGTGTACTTACTGCTTTTGCAAGCGGAGATTTAATTAAATTAAAAAATTTATTATCTCCTAATATGTTCACAAACTTTTCTGATGCTATCAAATCTAGAAACAAAGACGGAATAAAATCAGAATTCACTTTTATTGGTGTAAAAGAGTCATCAGTAGAAAAATATGAAAAAATTAAAGATAATTTGTTTGCTACAGTTAAGTTTGTTGCTGAAGTCATTTCTGTAAAAAAAGATAAAGAAAATAAAATAATAGAGGGAAATCCAGATAAAATTAAATTTGTTACTGATAGCTGGAAATTTACAAGAAATATAAAACAAAAAGGTCCTAATTGGTATTTGTCTGAAATTATCAGCAAGTGATAAAAAAGAAAGAACCTAATCTAGAAGATAAGAAGATTTGGGACGAATACATTAAAAATCCATCTGACATTTACGATAAAGATCAAGGTGTCTCGAACAATATTCACAGAAAAGGGCGTTATGAATTTGATTTACATGGTTTTACCTTGGATGAAGCTAATAGCAAAGTAAAAGAAATTATTGAATATTGTGTTAAAAATAAATTCAGAGAATTATTACTCATAACTGGAAAAGGTATACATTCAACCAGCGATAATGATGCTTATATATCTAAGAATTTAGGAAAATTAAAATATTCTGTACCTGAATTTATAAAAACTTCAGAATTAAACAAATTTGTTATTTCAATTAACGATGCCGAAAAAAAAGATGGTGGTGAAGGCGCAATAATAATAAGGTTAAAAAATTTATAATATAAATTTTGATAAATCAGTATCTTTTACCAAGTTTCCTAAGTTGTCTCGCACATATTTTTGATCAACTGTGATTGTTTCCCCTGCTCTATCAGTTGCATTAAAACTAATATCATCCAAAACTTTTTCAATAATAGTATGAAGTCTTCTAGCACCAATATTTTCAACTGATGAATTAACTTCAGCTGAAATTTTAGCAAGCATATCAATTCCATCATCTGTAAATTCAAGATTTACATTTTCTGTTTTCAATAATTCTTTATATTGTTTAATTAAGCTGTTATCAGGTTCCTTAAGAATTCTTTTGAAGTCTTCCTCTTTAAGTGCATCTAACTCGACTCTTATCGGTAATCTACCTTGCAACTCAGGTAACAAATCTGAAGGTTTAGCTAATTGGAATGCTCCTGAAGCAATAAATAGAATATGATCTGTTTTAATTGGACCGTGTTTAGTGCTAACAGTCGTCCCTTCTATGAGTGGAAGTAAGTCTCTTTGTACACCTTCCCTAGAAACATCTCCACCTACTCTATCACTTCTAGCAGAAACTTTGTCAATCTCGTCTAAAAATACTATTCCATTTTCCTCGGTTGCTTTTTTTGCTTCAGTAATAATTTTATCTTCTTCGATCATTTTGTCTGACTCTTGAGCAACTAAAATATCGTGAGATTCTTTTACCGTCATTTTTTTCTTTTTACCTTTTTTACTTCCCATAGATTTTCCAAGAATATCACCTAGATTTACCATGCCAACATTTCCCCCAGGCATCCCGGGTATTTCAAAACTTTGAAGTGGTGAAGAGGTGTTCTGAACTTCAATTTCAATTTCATTATCATCTAAGTCGCCAGTTCTTAATCTTTTTCTAAAGCTCTCTCTTGTTGCAACGCTTGCCTTATTGCCAACAAGTGCATCTAATACTTTTTCTTCTGCTTTTAATTCTGCTTTAGCTTTAACTTCTTTTCTCTTCTTCTCTCTCTCCATAGCTATAGCAATTTCAATTAAATCTCTTATGATTTGTTCTACATCTCTTCCGACGTATCCTACCTCTGTAAATCTAGTTGCTTCAACTTTAATAAAAGGAGCTTCTGCCAATTTTGAAAGTCTTCTTGAAATTTCTGTTTTACCGACTCCTGTTGGACCAATCATTAATATATTCTTTGGAAGAACTTCATCTCTCATTTCATCAGATAAAGCTTGTCTTCTCCATCTATTTCTTAACGCAACTGCTACAGCCTTTTTTGCATCTTTTTGACCGATCACGTATCTGTCTAACTCTGAAACAATTTCTCTTGGAGACAAAGCACTTACCTTAGAAGTCTCTTTATCTTTTTTAATTACTTTTAAATTCGTAACTTTATTTGTTGGTGCCATATTAAACTTTTTCCACTGTAACGTTATTATTTGTAAATACACATATATCAGATGCAACTTTTATAGACTTTCTAGCTATATCTTCTGCACTCATATCAGTTTCAGCTAAAACTTTTGCAGCTGCGAGCGCATAATTTCCACCAGATCCAATTCCAATAATTCCATCCTCTGGTTCTAAAACATCACCTGTTCCAGAAATAATAAAACTATGTTTTTTATCAGCTACAGCCATTAATGCCTCTAATCTTCTTAAGAATTTATCACTTCTCCAATCTTTAGCTAGCTCTACAGCAGCTCTTTGTAAATTACCTGCATGTTTTTCTAACTTAGCTTCAAGTCTCTCAAATAAAGTAAGAGCGTCAGCAGTTGAGCCAGCAAACCCTGCTATTACTCCTCTGCTCTCAATTTTTCTAACCTTTTTGGCTTTACTTTTTAAAACAGTATTTCCTAAGCTAACTTGGCCGTCCCCAGCCACAACAGTTTCACCATTTTTTCTGAGCAAGACAATCGTTGTTCCATGCCACTTTTCAGCTGTATTCATGATGTTATATGTGGAGATTATTTTTAGATCTTCAATAGTAAATCTGATTTATTGATAAAATGACCGATTATATATATATCAAAGATGATTCAGAGTTAATTTATGGCAAGAAAAGCAAAAATTAGTAGAAAAACAAAAGAAACCAGTATTTCTGTTTCCGTAAATTTAGACGGAAAAGGTAAATATAAAATTAAAACTGGGATTGGCTTTCTTGATCATATGTTAGAACAACTTTCTAAGCATTCTTTGATTGATTTAGAGGTAAGCGCTAAAGGTGATACTCACATAGACTTACACCATACTACCGAAGATACAGGTATAGCAATTGGTGAAGCTATTAAAAAAGCAGCTGGCAACCGAAAAGGTATAAGAAGATATGCATCAACAATGATACCAATGGACGAAACTTTAAGTAGAGTTTCAATTGATGTATCTAACCGTCCTTATCTAATTTGGAAAGTAAATTTAAAAGTAGAAAAATTAGGTGAAATGGATACAGAACTTTTTAAAGAATGGTTCCAAGCTTTCTCGCAGTCTGCTGGTGTTACTTTACACGTAGAAAATATTTATGGTGAAAATAGTCACCACAAAATTGAGTCATGTTACAAAGGTTTAGCTAGATCGTTAAAAGACGCTCTGGAAGTTGATAAAAGAATTAAAAACTCAATACCTTCGACCAAAGGCTCTATTTAAATTTGATGAACGTCACAATTGTTGACTACCAATCGGGCAATATAAGCTCAGTCATTAACTCTTTCACAGAGGTTGCCAAAGGTAAAGTCAATCTAGAGGTGACATCAGATATAAAGAAAATTAAATCCACTGATAAAATAGTTTTACCTGGACAAGGTTCATTTAAAAGCTGTGTAGATTCTTTAAATAGTATTGATGGGTTAGTTGATACATTAAAAGATTTTGCTATCACAAAAAAAAAACCTTTATTAGGCATTTGTGTTGGTTTACAGATGTTTGCTAACGTTGGCTATGAGGAAGCAGAAACAAAAGGGTTAGGCTGGATTCCTGGTAAAGTTTCTAAAATAGATAATCGAAATGGAAAATTTAAACTCCCACATATTGGTTGGAACGAAATCGAAATTCAAAAAGAAAGTAAAATATTTAAAGACATCAAAAATAAATCTCATATGTATTTTGTTCATAGCTATGAATTTATTCCTGAAGATAAATCAGTAATTTCATCAACAACAGATTATTCATCTAAGATTGTTTGTTCTGTTGAAAGAGATAATTTATTTGGAACACAGTTTCACCCAGAGAAGAGTGATAAAATTGGTTTAAAAATAATTGATAACTTTTTAAAATTATAATGAAAATATTCCCTGCTATAGATATTAAAGATAAAAAATGTGTAAGATTAATCAAAGGAGACTTTGAAAATAAAACTGAATATGAAACTTCACCAATTGATCAAGCCGGTAAGTATAAAGATCATGGTTTTAAAAACTTACACATTGTTGATCTAGATGGAGCTTTAACGGGTGAAACAGTCAATTTAGATATTATAAAAAAAATAGTAAGTAAATACGACTTGAAGATTGAAATAGGAGGGGGTGTTAGATCTCTTGATAGCATTAAGCAATATATCGATGTAGGTGTTGAGAAAGTAATTTTAGGAAGTGGTGCTATAAAAAATAAAGAATTTTTGAAAGAGTCTTGCATAAAATTTAAAGGTCAAATTGCTTTGGGATTAGATGCAAAAGATGGAAATCTTTCTGTGTCAGGCTGGAAAGAAAATCTAAATATTAAAACCATAGATTTTCTCAAAGAAGTAAAGAGTTATGGAGTAAGCAGAATTATCTACACAGATATAAATAGAGATGGAATGAAAACCAGCCCTAATTTAGATGAGACTGTTAAAATTGCAGAGCTTTCTAATTGCCCTGTTGTGATTTCAGGTGGTGTTTCTTCAATAAGTGATATTAAGAAAGCTAAAGAATTAAATAATAAAAACATTGAAGGTATTATTGTTGGTAAAGCTATTTACGATGGTGATATTAAGCTTGATGAGTTGGCAAAGGAGATTAATGCTTAAAAAAAGAATTATACCTTGTCTTGATGTTAAGAATGGAAGAGTTGTTAAAGGTATTAACTTTGTTGAATTAAAAGATGCCGGAGATCCAGTTGAACAAGCTAAGATTTATAGCGATGGAGGTGCGGATGAGATTTGTTTCTTGGATATTACCGCATCGAATGAAAATAGAGAAACAATTATTGATATTGTAAGAAAAACTGCAAAAGAATGTTTTGTTCCTTTAACTGTCGGTGGTGGTGTTAGAACTATTCAAAATATAACTGATTTATTATTAGCTGGTGCAGATAAAGTTTCTATTAATACAGCAGCGGTTAAAGATGTTAGTTTTGTTAAAGAGTCTTCAAAAAAATTTGGCTCACAGTGTATTGTTGTAGCTATCGATGCTAAAAAAGTTTCTGATAAAAAATGGGAAGTCTTTACTCATGGTGGTAGAAAAAAAACAGGTATTGATGCTGTAGAATTCGCCAAACAAGTGGAAATAAATGGAGCAGGAGAAATCCTATTAACTTCTATGGATAGAGATGGAACAAAGTCTGGTTATGACGTTGAATTATTAAAAGTAATTACAGATAGCACTAATATTCCTGTTATTGCATCAGGTGGCGTTGGAACTTTAGATCATCTCTACGATGGAATAGTTAAAGGTGGAGCAAGTGCGGTTCTAGCAGCTTCTATTTTCCATTATGGTGAATATAAAATAAAAGAAGCTAAAGAATATTTGAATTCTAAGAATGTATCGGTAAGATTATAAAATGTTTGAAAACCTAGAGCAATTAATGCAAACTATTAGAGAGAGAAAAAATTCTTCTCCTGATAAATCCTATACGAATAAACTCCTTAACGATAAAAACTTAAGTGTTGTAAAAGTTAAAGAGGAAATAGGAGAATTAATCGAGGCTGTTGAACAAAACTCTAATAAAATACACGAGGCAGCAGATGTAATTTATCATTTGATGGTTTATCTTGAGGCCAATAATATCAAGATTGAAGATGTTATGAGTGAACTAAAAAAAAGACAAAAATGAGTTACGATAAAAATAATATATTTGCAAAAATTCTTAGAGGAGAAATTCCTTGCAAGAAAGTTTATGAAAACGATCATGTTTTAGCTTTTCATGACATTAATCCTCAAAAGAAAGTGCACGTATTAGTAATACCGAAAGGTGAATATGTGGATCTAGATGATTTCAATAATAAAGCCTCCGATAAAGAGATTGCCGAATTAAATAAAGCACTTACACATGTAGCAAACTTAATGGGCTCAAAAGATAAAGGTTATAGAGCTCTTACAAATATTGGAAGCGATGGAGGACAAGAAGTTCCTCATCTACATTTTCATATTTTTGCAGGTGAAAAGATAGGAAAGATGGTTAGTTAATGGTCTCAAGAGTAAAAAGATATTTTTTAGAAATAAAAGATTTCTCAAATACTATCGATCTGAATCTTCCTGAAAATTATAAAATCATTTTAGACGATAAAAATGATTTTCAATTAAATAAATTTTTTTATAAACAAATAGGTCTAGATCATTACTGGAGAGATAGGCTTCTTTGGTCTGATAAAGAATGGATTAAGTATGTATCAAATATAAATTTAGAAACTCATGTTTTAAAAAACGGAGATGATCTCGTTGGTTATTATGAACAAGAATACCATCCAGGTACTAACGAAGTAGAATTAATAAACATGGGAGTTTTAAAAGAATTTAGAGGTTTAAAACTAGGATCTACGCTTGTAAATCACGCTATTGCCAGCGCATCGAGAAAAAATCCTGGAAGAATGTGGGTTCATACTTGTAGTTTAGATCACAAACACGCTTTGCAAAATTATAAGTCAAAAGGTTTTGAAATATTTAAAGAAGAAGAAATCGATTTTGTAGCTTAATTCATTTCAGGGATTTTAAAAGTTCCTTTTTTAAATACATCATTTTTAGCAACAATGTTCAAAGAGAAATTTATATTGTTGTTATACTGGTCAATTATTTGCCAACCTTTTAAATCTAATGTTTTTCTGTCGAAGTAAACTGTCATCTCATTTTCATCTATATAAATTAATTTTATAACTTGATCAGATAATTTTAATTTTCCAGATTTTACAATTTCTAAAAGTTTATCCTTATACAAAATATTTAGGAATGGAGATTTTGAAATAGGATAATAGTAGGTTTTATTATATTTCTTCTGCGTTATCGCTAATCTTTTTTTATTTATTATTAACTCTTTTTTTTTATCATCAAAATAATCACATTTTAATTTACCAGGAAATTCTAGAAGACAACTCCCCTTTTCAGTTTTGTCATTCACCACTTGATCAAAGGTAAATTCTAATGAATTTAAATTATTTAATTGAGTGACTATTTGATCTTTTTCATTAGCAGAAAGATTTACTGATAATAAAATAAATATTATTAAAATTTTATAGAACTTCACGTTTACCAACATGATTTGCTTTACTGACAATACCTTTTTCTTCCATCATATCAATAATTCTAGCTGCTCTATTATAGCCAATTTGTAATTTTCTTTGTAAGAAACTCGTTGAAGCCTTTCCTTCTGATTTAATAATATCAACTGCTTGCGAATATAATTCGTCTTCATCTCCGTCCCCTTCTGTTGTAGAAGAAGTTTCACTACTTGTATGTGTAGTTATTTCATCCATATAATCCGGCTCACCTTGCGCTCTAATGGAGTTAACAATCTTTTCTATTTCATTTTCTGAAACAAATGGACCGTGAATTCTAACAATTCTATTTGCTGATGACATGAATAACATATCACCTTTACCTAATAATTGCTCTGCGCCCTGCTCTCCTAATATAGTTCTACTATCTATTTTAGAGCTCACTTGAAAAGAAACTCTTGTTGGAAAGTTTGCTTTAATTGTACCAGTAATAACATCAACACTTGGTCTTTGCGTTGCCATGATGATATGTATTCCTGCAGCTCTTGCCATTTGTGATAATTTTTGAATATAGTTTTCTATTTCTTTGCCAGCAACAAGCATTAAATCTGACATTTCATCAACTACTACAACGATGTAAGGCATCTTTAATTTATGTTTAGTATTGTAACCATCGATGTTTCTCACTCCAACTTTGCTCATAAGTTTGTATCTGCTATTCATTTCTTTCACCGTCCAAGCCAAAGCAGATGTTGCTTTCTTTGCATCAGTGATTACTGGAGTTAATAAATGAGGAATACCTTCGTAAGTAGATAGTTCTAACATCTTAGGATCGATTAAAATAAATTTACAAAGATCAGGATTTAATTTGTAAAGTAATGAAACAATAATAGTATTAATACAAACTGATTTACCTGAGCCTGTAGTTCCAGCAATTAATAAGTGAGGCATTGAAGTAAGATCCCCAACGATAGGCATGCCAGATATACTTTTTCCAAGTGCTATAGGTAATTTTATATCTTTCTTTTGAAACTTTTCGTAAGAGATAATTTCTCGAAGCGATACACTTTCTCTTGTATCATTTGGTATCTCGATACCTACAGTATTTTTGCCAGGAATAACTGAAACCCTTGCTGATGTTGAACTAGTATTTCGTGCTAAATCTTCAGATAAATTAATTATCTTCGAAACTTTTACACCTGGTGCTGGTTCAAATTCATATAAACTAACAACTGGGCCATTATTAATAGCTTTAATTTTCCCATCAATACCAAAATCTAAAAGAATTTTTTCCATAAATTCACCATCAGGACGATTTTTATTTAATTCTGACGCACTAAGTTTTGTAGAACTTTTGTCTAAATAATCTATTGCTGGAAGTTTATATTTCGATCTTAAATTAGCTGTTGGTTTTTCTGACTGAGTTAAGTCACCAAAAGAAAATGATTGCTGTGGTCTTTCAACGATTTCATTTTTCTCCTCTATAGGATCTGCTTCTAAATTTACATCGGGAATAGTATTTTCTTTTCTTCTAAATAATGAAGTAAGTATAGAAAAAGTCCCAGTAATTATTTTCTTTATATTTAAATCAGCTGAAAAAATAAAAAAGATTAAAGTAAGCAATAATAAACCATATGCAGAATAGGTGTTGTCAATATATGGAAACCATGTGCTTAAAAATTCATAACCAATCTTTCCAACAAAACCCGAGTTACCATTATCAATAAGCCAGAATGAATTATTAAAGGTAATATAGATAAAGATGGTACCTAAGACCAAATATGAAACTACTAAAAATAATTTTAAAACTATTCTTTTGATTTCTTTCTGAATTATCAAATTAATACCCCAAAATAAGAAATTGGCTAAAATTAAAAATGAAACTAGACCAAAACTCTGTAATAAAAAATCAGCAATACTACTGCCATAGATTCCAAAGAAATTTTTGATCTCAAATTCCCTATCACCATAGACAAACGACGGATCCTCAGGTGAATATGTCGTAAAAGCTATTGCTAGACCGATACTCGTTGAAATTAAGATTAATCCTATAAATTCAAAGGTTCGTTTTTTTAAAAAATTTGTTAAACTATTTAAAAAGTTTGTATTCATATCGAATCGTTTTACGTACTTTTTACCATTTTTATGAAAGTGAGAAAAATTTTAATATGAAAAAACAGAGAATTTGTATAGTTGGAGACGGTCTTTCAGGTTTAATGACTGCTTTAGTTTTGAACAAATTAGTAGGCTTAGAAGTCCACTTAATATCAAGAAAAAACAAGCATTCTAAAGATAGACGAACTACAGCTATTTCTGCCTCTAATCATGATTTTTTTAATAAAGTCATTAGTAAACTCGACAAAAAATTATTTTGGCCTTCAAAAAAGATCGATCTGTTTTACGAAACAAAAGATAAGACCATGAATTTCTTAAACTTTAATGAAGATAACAAAAATCTTATGTACGTTTTTGAGAATGACAAAGTCAAAGAAATTTTAATTAAAGAAATTAAAAAGAATAAAATCAAAACTCTTCAAAAAAATATAAATGAGTTAAAAGACTTAGATAGTTATGATATGAAAATATTATGCCTAGGCAGATCCTCAAAAATCTACCAAAGTATAGTTGATAAAAGATCATTAAATAAAGATTATAAAGAAATTGCAATAACAGGTTACGTTAAACACAATTTAAAAAATTTGAATACTGCCCAATATTTTTTAAAGGAAGGTCCCTTGGCTATACTCCCCTTTTCAAAAAATTATTTTTCTTTTGTTTGGAGTGTAGATAAAGAGTTTTTTAAAAAAGATATTAATTCACTCGTTAAAACAAAAATTTGTGAAGTTCTAAAAACAAAAAAAATACAGATATCTAATCAACAATCATATCCATTGATGCTTAATTTAAAACGAACCTATTATAAAAATGATATTCTTATCTTAGGTGAAGGATTGCACACAGTTCATCCTGTAGCTGGTCAAGGCTTTAACCTTGTATTAAGAGATATTAATAAATTACAAAAGATTTTTAAATATTATACAGAATTAGGCATATCTTTAAAAAGCACCCCTGCTCTTGAAGAATTTACAAATAATAGAAAATCTGAGAATATTATTACCGGTATAGGGATAGATCTAACTCATAATTTCTTTAAACAAAATAAATTACTTGATCCATTTAAAGAAACAATTTTGAAAAATATTTCAAAAAATAATACTCTTAAAAGAATAAGCAAATTTATTTCTAATCAAGGTTTATCAATTTAATTCAATGAACATTTATGCTCTTTCATCAGGCAGAGGTCCGTCAGGAATAGCCATTGTAAGAATATCTGGTAAAGATACTCTTAAAGTTTGCAAGAACTTAACAAAACTTAAAGAAATCAAATCTAATGAAGTAAATTATTGCCAATTCTATGATCCCAAAAACAATAATATAATAGACCCAGAAGCTCTATTATTGTGGTTTCCCGGGCCTAATAGCTATACTGGCGATGATTTAGCAGAATTTCAGGTCCATGGAAGTAATGCTGTTATTAATGCTTTACTTAAAGCACTATCAGAACAAGATAATTGTAGATTAGCTGAACCTGGCGAGTTTACAAAGGTAGCTTTTCAAAACGATAAAATTGATCTTCTAAAAGCTGAAAGCATTGGTGATTTAATCCATGCAGAAACAGAACTGCAAAGAGATCAAGCTGTTAAATTAGTTCAAGGAAATGCCACTAATTATTACAATGATTTAAGGGAAAAATTAATTAAATCTCTATCTTACATTGAAGCTAAAATAGATTTTGCTGAGGATGATTTACCAGAAAAAGTATTAAAAGAAGTACAAAACTCTATTAAAGAAATCCATAAAGATATTCTTAAAATAATCGAGGACAATAAAATAGGAGAAAAAATTAGAGATGGATTTAGAGTCTCTATAACAGGCGAAGTGAACGCAGGAAAATCTTCTCTTTTAAATTTGATAGCAAAAAGAGATGTCGCTATTGTTTCAGACGAAGCGGGTACCACAAGAGATGTGATCGAGTCATATTTAAATATAGATGGTTATCCTGTAATTTTAGCTGACACGGCTGGTATAAGGGATGCAAAAAATGAAGTTGAGAAAAAAGGTATATCTTTAGCTCTTGGTAAATCAAAAGAAGCAGACCTAAATATTGTTGTTATAGATAATTCTTCAAAAAGCATAAATAATGAAATTAAAAAAATAATCAATAAAGACACGATTGTTTTACTAAATAAGTCAGACGTACAAAATAAACAAAATCATAAATTTGACGCAGATACGGTGTTAGCATCAGTTAAAGAAAATAAAAACATCGATAGTTTGATTAAAAAGATTAAAGAAAAATTAAGTAAAAAATTCACGTCTAATAATACTGTCCTAATTACTAGAGAAAGACATAGAATTAAACTTAATCAATGTTTAAAAGAAATAGATAACTTTCTTAAAAAAGATCAAAATAAAGATTTAGAATTAGCTGCTGAAGATCTAAGAATGGCTACGAGGCATCTTGGAAGCATCGTCGGCAAGGTTGATGTTGAGGAAATTCTTGGATCTATATTTAAAGACTTTTGCATAGGTAAATAAAATACCTCTTGTATTCTTAATATACCTCGTTACATTCATCATATGACTAAACAAAGCTACGATGTAGTGGTAATAGGGGGTGGACATGCTGGATGCGAAGCAGCAGCAGCATCCGCTAGAATGGGCGTAAATACTGCTCTTTTTACACATAAAATAGAAACTATTGGTGAGATGTCGTGTAACCCTGCTATCGGAGGGCTTGGAAAAGGCCATCTTGTAAGAGAAATAGATGCTTTAGATGGCGTAATGGGCGTTGTAGCCGATAAATCAGGCATTCAATTTAGATTATTAAATAGAAGTAGAGGTCCAGCAGTGCAGGGTCCACGTACTCAGTCAGATAGAGATCTTTACAAAGAGCATATGCAGAAGATTTTACTAAATTATAAAAACTTGGAGGTAATCGCAGATCCAGTCATTAAATTTTTATTTGAGGGAGATAAAATTGTAGGTTTTGTATGTCAAAGTGGAAAAGAAGTTAGGACTAAGGAGCTTATATTAACTACTGGTACTTTTCTCAATGGGTTAATACATATAGGCGAAACCCAAATACCAGCAGGCAGGTATGATGAGAAACCATCTACAGGTTTAAGTGAACAATTAGCAAAATTTAAAATGCAAATAGGAAGATTGAAGACAGGAACACCACCTAGACTTGATGGCAGCACAATTAATTATGATGATTTAGAAATGCAGCCAGCTGATGATGATCATTACTACTTTTCTTTCCTTACAAACAAAATTGATAACAAACAAATCAAATGTGGAATGACTTATACAAACAATGAAGTTCATAAAATTATAAGTGATAATATTTCTAGAAGTGCTATGTATTCTGGCAATATAAAAGGTGTTGGGCCTCGTTATTGTCCTTCTATTGAAGATAAAATTGTAAAATTTAAAGAGAAACATCAACATCAAATATTCTTAGAACCGGAAGGATTAAAGGACAATACTATTTACCCAAATGGTATATCAACTTCCTTACCAGAAGAGATACAGATTAAAATATTAGCCAAAATCAAGGGTTTAGAGCAGGTTAAGATGAAAAGAGCTGGTTATGCAATCGAGTACGATTATGTGGATCCCAGAGAACTTAGTGCTACTTTAGAAACTAAAAAAATTAAGTCATTATTTTTAGCAGGACAAATTAACGGTACCACTGGTTATGAGGAAGCAGCGGCTCAAGGTTTGATTGCTGGTATCAATGCTGCTTTAAAAATAAAAAAAAAATCTGAGTTTGTTTTAGACAGATCAACTTCTTACATTGGTGTGATGATTGATGACTTAATTACGAAAGGTGTTACTGAACCTTATCGAATGTTTACCTCAAGAGCAGAATATAGATTAACCTTAAGAGCTGACAACGCAGATCAGAGGTTAACAGATCTTGGCATTAATTTAGATGTAGTTGGGTCTGAAAGAAAAAAAATATTTTTAGAGAAGAAAAAAAATATTAACTCATTAAATAATTTTTTAGAATCTAAATTTCTGACTCCTAATGAAGCAAAAAAATATGATATTAAAATTGCAATGGATGGAGTTAAAAGATCATGTTTAGAAGTTATGGGTCAACGGAAAGTAAATATGTCAAAAATAAGGCAGATATTTACTGATATACCTCCATTTTCTGAGTTGATAGAAAATCAAGTTGTAATCGATGCTCACTATATGGGCTATTTGAAGAGACAGGAGAGAGATATTAAATCTTTTAAGAAAGACGAGTCAGTTATTATTCCTGAGAACATAAATTATGAAAATTTAAGTGGTTTGTCTAACGAGGTTAAGTCGAAGCTAATTTCTATAAAGCCTAAAACGCTAGGGCAGGCAATAAGAATAGATGGTATCACTCCTGCAGCCGTAATAATCTTGTTGTCTCACATCAAAAAGTTAAAATTTAAAGTTACTGCTTAATGCAGGACCATGAAGTCATAAATATTCTTCAAAATCAACTTCACTTTAGCTCTAAAACTATACCTAACATTAGGATTTTTGTAGACGAACTGCTTGAGGCTAATAAAAAGCACAATTTTATCTCGAAAAGTACTGAAAATAATATCTGGAGTCGGCATATCCTTGACTCCGCTCAGTTAGTTAAATTTATTGACTTTTCAAAAGGCTCTTTATCCGATCTAGGCTCAGGGGCTGGTTTTCCTGGTCTAATTTTGGCTTTATTTAATACTAATGAGGACTTTCACGTGAAATTATATGAAAAATCTCCAGTTAAAAGGGCTTTCCTAGTAGATGTATGTAATAAATTGTCTATTAAAGTTCAAATATATGGAAATATATATGAGGAGATAATTGATTCTGACTATATTGTAACTAGAGCTTTTAAAAAATTAGAAGCAATAATACAAGTTTCACGTGAAATCGTTAAAAAATCACATAAATTGATAATTTTAAAGGGTCAAAACGCACAGGAAGATTTAAAAAAAGCTTTCAATAAGGAAAAATACGACTATAAACTTGAAAATAGTATAACAAATAAAAGTTCTAAAATAATTATAGTCGATTTTAAAAAATGACTACAACAATATCAGTGATCAATCAAAAGGGCGGGGTAGGAAAAACAACAACGGTAATTAATTTAGCTGCTTCACTGTCCATTTTGGGTCAATCAAATCTTGTTATCGATTTAGATCCACAAGGTAACGCTACAACTGGATTTGGTAAAAGTAATAGCGATGAAGAGAAAAATATTTACAATTTATTGATCAGAAAAATAAATCTTGGACAAGCAATACAAAAAACTAATATACAAAACTTAGATATCGTAGGATCACATGTAAATTTATCTGGTTTGGAAGTTGAAACAGCGAGTGATTCAAAAAGAGCATTTGTTTTAAAAGAAATTTTATCATCAGAAAAATTAGGATTATTAAAAAAATATGACAACATATTTATTGATTGTCCGCCATCTTTAAGTTTACTCACGATCATGTCTTTAGTTGCATCAGATGAATTATTAGTACCTTTGCAAACAGAGTTCTTTGCTTTAGAAGGAATAACACAATTAGTTAAGACAATTGATAGAATAAAAGAAAATCTTAATCCTACTCTTTCGATAAGAGGAATACTTTTAACTATGTTTGATAAAAGAAATAAACTTTCATCCGAAGTAGATAGGGAAGCAAGAAATTATTTTAAAGACAAAGTTTACAAAACTGTGATTCAAAGAAATGTCCGATTATCCGAAGCTCCATCACATGGCTTGCCGTGTGTAATTTACGATAAAAGCTGTGTAGGTAGTAAGTCGTATTTTAAATTAGCTGAAGAGTTTAAAAGTAAAATTGTGAGTATTTCATGAGTGGGAAAAAAAAAGGTTTAGGTCGTGGTTTATCAGCGTTATTTGGTGATGAAAGACCTAAAGATAAACCACAAGATGTTCGTCAATCAAACACTGTTTCAATTAGTGATTTGAGCCGGAATCCTTATCAGCCGAGAGTAAATTTTAAGGAAGAAAAGCTTGAAGAATTGGCCAATTCTATCAAGAAAAATGGGGTTATTCAACCAATAGCTGTTCGCCCAAACAAATCTGAAAAAGGTAAATTTGAGATCGTCGCAGGAGAGAGAAGATGGATCGCTGCTCAAAGAGCAGGACTTCATGAAATACCTGTAACGATTTTAGATTTAAGTGATGTCGAGTCACTCGAAGTTGCTATAGTAGAAAATATTCAAAGAGACGATCTTAATCCTATAGAGGAAGCCCGTGGATATAAAAGATTGAACGAAGAATTCAAATATGATCATGAAAGTATTTCTAAATTAATGTCAAAAAGCAGAAGCCACATAAGTAATACATTAAGATTGTTAACATTACCTCAAGATGTAATAGCAATGTTAGAAGAAGGAACATTAACTTCTGGTCAAGCAAGACCATTAATTGGAATTACAAATGCCTCATCTATCGCTGAGGAAATTGTCACAAAAAATTATAGTGCGAGAAAAGTTGAATATTTAACAAGAAATAAAAAGGGAAAGCGTGAAGAAAAAATAATTGATACAAATATTTTAAAGGCTCAGGATAAAATTGAGAACAGACTAGGATTGAAAACCAATATTTTAAATAAAAAAAATAATTCTGGAAAAGTAATAATTGAATATAAAGATCTAGAACAATTTGATCTTTTATATAATCTACTTACTAAGTATTAGCCTGAAGACAAATGTCTACAAGCAAACTTTTTATTAATAAAGTGTGATTGATATTTGAATTAGATTTTATTTCTAGTTCTAAATTATAAGTTTTTTTTAATATTTCATTAATTTTTTTTAAATTCCATTTTTTAACTTGGATAGTAAATGTAGGCTTGTCTTTCCAAAAAACAGGTGGTTTTAAAGAGTTTATAGCTGTCTCTATGTTTGATCTATTTTCTAGTCTATGAAATTCGGCAATTTTCATTAATCTTTGATTTATTAAACTTAGATATAAAAAATTTTTATCCTTATCAATTAAAGTTTCACTAATTAATTTATTTGTTTTTGTTTTATTTCCTTTTAACGCTTCATCTTTAAGTTCGTTAAAGTTATCATTTACACTTATGTTTAAAAGAATTTCTAATTCTTTTCTCTCTATTTTTTTATTAATAAAGAAAGTAATTATTTTGTCTATTTCGTTATTAAGTTTAATTCTATCCATTCTACAATTTTCAAAGATCAAATTTACATTTTCTGGTGATAAGCCTTGTAACCCCTTTAACTTATCAAGTATAATTTTTTTAATAGTAATTTCGCTGTCGGTATAACACGGTACACAAATGTTATCTTTGGATTTTTCAAAATAATTTCTCAACTTAGATTTTTTTTCTAATATTTCCGAAAATAAAAAAATTTTATTATTTTCTAGATTTTTTTCAATCTCCTTTACAATTGGTAAAATTTTATCATTTACATTTTCAATAAAAAGTATTTTTGTTTCCTCGAAGAGTGAAATATTCAAAATCTCGTTGTACAAAAGATTTGAATTTTTTAATACTTCTTCTTGAGCAAACATTAAAATTTTTGCTTTGTTAAATTTTAGTCTAATATTTTTTTTTAATTCTTCCTTTAATCCAAGATTTTCACCGTACAAAAGAAATAAGTTTTTTTTTAATACGTCTATTTCTTTTTCTAAGATATATGATTTAACTATCATTTAATTTTATGCTGGTTTCTGTCAAAATTTCATCTGCTAGCTCGTTAGATAATAAAGCAATCAGTTGTTTTTCGTTATTTCGAGTCGTAGAATTTTGTTTTGCCACATCATAGCTCCCCTTCTTTACAACTGTAAAATTAAATTCTTCATTATCTTTAATTCTTTTGATATTCACGTTAGCTTTTACAGAGATCTCGTATTTTGTTATCTCGTTTTTAATATTCTTTTCTTTTATAATTCTATCTTTTTTTGTTGTGAGCTTTATTGATAATTTATTATTATCATCTTTTTTTGAAACTTTAAGCAAATGGTTTTTAATAATATAATTAATTTTACTCTCACCAGAAGTATTTATTTCAACTATATTATAATTTTCTAACTCTGATAAATTTACTACTTTAAAGCCACAAGCTGATAGGGCTATAAAAGATATGATAAAAAAAAATTTTCTCATTAGTTTGAAATTATGTAATTTATAATTCTATTTTTCACAAATATAATTTTACTTATCTTTCTTTTGTCTAGGTGTTTATTAGCTTTTGAATTCTCAAGAACAAATTGTTTTACTTCCTCCTCTAAAAGATCTTTATCTATTTGAATTATGTCACGTGTTTTTCCATTAATTTGAACAGCTACTTTTACATTTTCCAATGTATCCTTCTTTATTTCCGGCCAAACATTTGATGTTTTACAATTAAATAATTCAAGACATTCGTATGCTAAATGTGGTGTAAAAGGTATCATTAATTTCATAAATTTTATTATATTCTCTTTTAAAGTGTCATTGCTGATTTTTTTTTCTAATTCTTTTTTTATAAAATTATATAGTTGGTAAAATAATGCTATACTAACATTAAATCTAAAATTTTTAATTGATAAGTCAATTTTATTTATAAAACTGTCTATTTGTTGATTAAATTTTTTTTCCAAAATAACATCACTTGAAATTGACTTTCTATTCTTAATTAAAAAATTTAGATTCCATATTTTTTGTAAAAATTTATTTGCACTTAAAACACCTGTATCAGACCATTGAATATCTTTTTCGGGTGGACTATCTGACAAAATAAACAATCTTACTGCATCCGCACCATACTGACTTATCATTTCTTCAGGGTCTATAGTATTTTTTTTTGATTTTGACATAGATTCAGGCGGACCTACTATTACTCTTGATTTATCGGATTTTTTAAGAAATGTTTTTGAATCTTTTTTTTCAACTTCGTTTGGATACAACCAATTGCCATTTTTGTCTTTATATGACTCATGACATACCATTCCTTGAGTAAATAAATTTTCAAAAGGTTCTGAAATGTTTATTTTTTTATTTATTTGATTTATCCCTTTTGTGAAAAAACGTGCATATAAAAGGTGTAAAATTGCATGTTCTACACCACCTATATATTGATCTACTGGCATCCAATATTCAGCTTCTTTTTCTAAAAATGGTGATGATTTGTTGGAAGGAGAACAAAATCTTAAAAAATACCAAGAAGAGTCAACAAAAGTATCAAGAGTATCAGTTTCTCTTATTGCCTTTTTTCCTGAAGATTTGTGTATCGTATGTTTCCAGTTAGGATGAGAATCTAGCGGATTACCTTTTGCATTTAAATCTACGTTTTCAGGAAGCTCAATAGGTAATTCACTTTTGTCAACTGGAAGAATACTTCCGTCTTCCAAGTAAATCATCGGTATTGGACACCCCCAATAGCGCTGTCTTGAAACACCCCAGTCTTTAAGACGATAAAGAATTTTACTTTTACCAATTTTTTCCTTTTCTACTTTTTCAATAATTTTCTTTTTTGCTGATAAAATATCTAGTCCATTCAAAAAATTTGAATTAACAAGCACACCTTCACCTGTGTAGGCTTCTTTTAATTCGTTAGAATTTGATTTTTCTGGAGAAACAACTCTAATAATTTCAAGGTTATATTTTTTTGCAAAATCAAAATCTCTTTGATCATGAGCAGGACAGCCAAATATTGCTCCACTACCATAATCCATTAATACAAAGTTAGCAAAATATATAGGCAACTCTTTATTTTGAATAAATGGATGTTTTACTTTTAGATTTGTTTTAAAACCTAATTTGTCAGCAATTGCTAATGCCTCCTCTGTGGTACCAGATTTATTACATTCTTTTTTAAACTCTAAAAATTTTTTATCATTATAAAAATTTTTACTTAATGGATGATCAATCGACAAAGCTATGAAGCTTGCGCCAAAAATTGTGTCTGGTCTTGTTGTAAATATACACAATTTTTCATCATTTTCCGAAATCTGAAAATTTATTTCACATCCAAAAGATTTTCCAATCCAATTTTTTTGCATAAGTTTAACTTTTTCAGGCCAGCCTTTTAAATTGTTCAAATCATTAAGTAGATTATCTGAAAACTTTGTTATATTAAAAAACCATTGTGAAAGCTTCTTTCTTTCTACGATTGCATTAGATCTCCATCCCCTCCCATTTATAACCTGTTCATTTGCCAAGACTGTTTTTTCAACAGGGTCCCAATTTACGTAAGTTTCTTTTCGAGTAACTAAACCATTATTATAAAAATCAATGAAAAGTTCTTGTTGATGTTTGTAGTACTCTTTATCGCAAGTCGATATTTCTTTACTCCAATCTATTGATAAACCTAGTAATTTTAATTGATTTTTCATAGTTTTGATGTTTTGGTTTGTCCACTCCCTGGGATGTAAATTATTTAATTTTGATGCATTTTCTGCAGGCAATCCAAACGCATCCCAACCCATTGGATGTAATACATTAAAATTATTTAAGAATTTAAACCTGGCTACAACATCACCAATCGTATAATTTCGCACATGGCCCATGTGAATTTTTCCAGAAGGATATGGAAACATTTCTAAGCAATAGTATTTTTTTTTAGCTTTTACATTCTTAACAGAGGTAAATGTTTGACTATTACGCCATTTTCTCTCAATTTTTTGAAAGCTGTATCTTTCCATTTTTCGTTATAATTACTTCGACTTTTTAATTTCTTTTTCTATTAAGGCAGCTTTTCTTAAAATTGATTTTTGCAATTCAAATTTAATATTTGAGTCGATCTCATTAACTGCACAGTTTTGATTTATTCTGCATTTTTTATTATGTACTATTATTTTAATACTATCTGATCTAATTTCATTAGACAAAAAACGAACTGTGATTTTTATTGACTCGTCAAAATTTTGACCATCGGTATACCAATCAGTAATAATAATACCTCCTGAGTAATCAACAGTCGCTAAAGGCATAAAATCTATTATTTCCAAAGAAGCACGCCATAAAGGGTTAGATGTACTAAATTCATAGTTTGTAGATTTTTTTCCACTCATCATTCCTTTCAAACTTACTCCTCTGCCTTCCTCAACATTTTTTCTCGCTCTTTCTTTAGCTCCCATGGGTGTATCTTTAGAAACTTTAGTTGGTTTAGCAAATTCGGGCACGCCACAAGATGAAATCATCATAAAAATAAGGAATATTGAATGTATAGGTGTATATTTAATAATCTGTCGATATTTCTTTAAAATTGAGAAAAAATTATTCATAATTAATAGCTATATAGTCTTAAAAAGCCTTATTCTAGTATTGTTTTTGCATGTTGTAAAAATACAACACGTTTACATAAAATTTAGTATTTCTGCTATTTTTTATGAATTTACCTTTCAAAAACATTAGAAATTTAACGTTATTATTTAATAATAATTAAACAAAGGAAAAACAATGAAAATAACTAAAATCTTAGTTGCACTATCTTTCTTGTTTGCAGTATCTACAGCTAACGCTGGTGAGCTAACTGTAACAGGTAGCATGGAAGCAACTTATAACTCTCAAGGTGGATCTACTACAGGTAACCCACTTGGTACAGACAGAGAATTAAAATTTTCTGGTTCTACAGAGTTAGATAACGGTATAACAGTTTCTGTTTACCAAGATACATCAGACAACTTAGGTTACGGAGATAACAAAATTACTTTCGGTAACGTAATGGGAATGGTTGACATTTATGTTGGAGCTGACGGTTCTCCAGTAGATGCAATCGATGATGTAACACCAACAGCTTACGAAGAAGCTAATGGTTCTGGATCTGGTACTTTAAATGACATCGGTGGTTTAGCTGGTGAAATGGGTATCGGTGTAAAATTCAGTGTACCAGTTTTAGGTGCTGTAGACTTTAAATACATACCTAAAGTAGATGGAACTGAAAATGCAGATAACGCTAATTCAGTTGATGCTAATGCATCAGTTGGTTCTGGTGAGTCTATCTCAATCAAAACTAACTTAGCTGATGTACCAGTAATAGGTGCTTTCTTAGATGGAGCTACTTTAACAACTGGTTATGAGACTGATGAAATATCTACAGTAGCTAATACTTCAGATATTCACGATATCACAGCTGCAATTAATTACAGCGTAGGAAACTTTGCATTAGGTGTACAAAGAAAACTTCACAACGAAGGTGAAACTGGTACAGCTGCTGACGAAGTATTCTACAAAGACCTAGCAATTGGTGTGTCATACGCAGTTAACGATCAATTATCTATTTCTTACAATAGATATGAGTCTGACAGACACAACAACACAACAGGTGTTAACCCTACACAAAGCACAAGTGCAATCAACATTGGTTACACAATTGGTGGAATGACTATTGGTTTCCAAGAAGCTTCTACTGATGATGCTGGTTGGGTAAAAGATGCTGAAGACGACTCAAGAACACTTGGTGTTTCTGTAGCGTTTTAATTAGTATCTAAACGAATATTAAAAAAGCCGGTTAGTAATAGCCGGCTTTTTTTTTATCTCAGATAATAAAGCAAACCCATCGCATGAAATATTATTTAAATTGTTTAAGTTTTGTCTTTTAATTCCTCCAAGTGGAATTAATTTTTTTGATATTTTTGAAAAGCTATTAAACTTTACGACCCCTAGGTAAGGTGATTTCTTATCATAATTTACTAAAAATAATTTTGATAATAAAATAAAGGTGCATCCTTGTTTAATCTTGCAATAAATTTCTTTAAAATTATGGGCTGACCCGATGACTCCAAAGTTCTTCTTTTTATAACTTAAAAATTTCAATTTTTTGTTAAATGAAGACAAGTATATCCCATCTGAATCGAGTATTTTTGCTAGTTTCATATCGTTAGCTACGTAAAATTTAATTGATTTTGATTTACATTTAAGTCTAAATCTTAATAATTCATCTATTTCATTAACTTTTTTATAATTTCTATAAATAATAAAAAATTTATTTCTAATTTTTATGTTTTTTAAATCTATATCTTTGATATTTTCAATTATTAAAAAATATTTATTTTTTATAATAAACATATGAGTACAATAATTGATAGATTTGAAAAAATAAAATCTAAAATCTCGTCTTTAAATTCTGATAAACAAGTAAATATCATAGCTGTAAGCAAGACATTTCCTTTAGACTATATAAGACCGTTGATTGATCATGGTCACTCACATTTTGGGGAAAATAAAGTTCAAGAGGCATTAGCTAAGTGGTCAGAGCTAAAAAAGATCAATAAAAATTTAAAACTTCATATGGTAGGTAAATTACAAAGCAATAAAGCTAAAGACGCAGTAAAGCTTTTTGATTATATTCACTCGGTTGATAACCAAAAATTAGCTGATGCGCTTGCAAAACATCAATTAAATTTAAATAGAGATATTAAGTACTTTATACAAGTTAATATTGGTAACGAAATTCAAAAATCAGGAATACCAGTTGGAGAATTGGATGCTTTTTATAATTACTGTTCTAAAGAAATCAATCTCAAAATTGTCGGTTTAATGGTAATTCCACCTATTGATGAAAGTGTAGATAAATACTTTAAATCTACTAATGAATTAAGTAAATCACTTGCTCTTGAAAATTTAAGTATGGGGATGTCAGCAGATTATACAGAAGCTGTAAAAAATGGATCAACTTTTGTAAGAATAGGAAGTTCTATTTTTGGTTCTCGATCTTAACTAAAGTGTTAATTTTTAATTTCTTGATGACTTTAAGAAGATGTATTTTTTTTAACGCTATACATCCTTCTGTCTTTTTATAATTCTTACTAGCAACATGAATAAAAATTGCGCTTCCTTTATTTTTAATAATAGGATTCATATTATAATTTAAGACAAGTATAATATCGTAAATATTTTCTCTTTTATAAAGTTTTTCACAACTACAATTAGTCGGTAATTTAACAAGTTTATTATATTTCTTTGATAGCGGGTCATTACACCATCCCATATTTTTTCTGATAATGATTTTTTTAATTTTTGATTGAACTTTTTTGACTCTATCTTTTCTATATAAAATATATTTTATTTTATACTTACCTTTTGGTGTTATTAAATCACCTTCTTTTCTTTTATAACCAATTCCCCTTTTACCTAAAGCACATTTTGCTTTATAGTTATTAAAGATTAAATTTTTTTTATTTATTAAAATATGCACAAGTTAAACGTTTTAATTTTAGGACCTTCATCATTTTTATCAACCCTAAATGAACTAAAAATGTTTTTAAAGTTTAATCCTTTAGAAGTGAGTTTTAATCAAAAACCTAGCATAATTCTTTATCATATTGACGCTTTGAAAGATAAGAAACATAGGGAACTTATTGATAGTAACAACGTTATAAAAATATGTGCTGGAAAGAAAAAAGATATATTAACTGACAGTGATGGTTATATAGAATTACCAACAACTTTAAAAGAGATTAACATTACTATTGAGAACTTAGCCGCTAAGAAAAAATTTAATAAAAATTCTTCAATAAAGCTTAAAAGTTATTTTTTGAATAAAAATGAAAAAAAATTATCTAAATTAGATAATTTCATAATTTTAACTGAAAAAGAAATTCAACTTCTTGAATTATTTTTAGATAACACAAAACCAATTTCAAAGGACAAAATATTGTCTTCAGTTTGGAATTACGCTTCTGATGCAGATACACATACAGTTGAAACACACATTTATAGATTAAGAAAAAAGATTGCAGATAAATTTTTGGATAATAAATTTATTTATAATAATAAAGATGGGTATTACCTCTGAAAAAAAGAAATAAAATAGCAAAAGATCTTTTTACTACCAAGTATAGAAAAAGAATTGTGAAGCCGAAAAAAGGTAAGGGTAGTTTTAAAAGGAAAAAAAAATAAATTATCTATTAAGTCTAGCACCAATAATCTGAATTACTTTTGAGGACATTTCTGTACCGGTTTCTAAACTTTCTTTAATAGACTTATGATTAATAAATCCATGTAAAAAACCACCCGCAAATAAATCTCCAGCACCTGTTAAATCTTTGATTTGGAGATTCTTTCTTGCAGAACATTCTACAATTTCTTTTTTACTAATTGCTACTGCTCCTTTATTACCTCGAGTAACAACAATTAACCTATTTATTTCTTTAGCAAAATTGATAACATCATCGAAATTTTTCACGTTAATCAGTGACATAATTTCTTGTTCATTAGCAAAAGTGATGTCTAATTTATTTTTTACCAATTCTAGAAAATGAGGCTTATGTCTTTCTACACAAAACAGGTCTGACAATGACATCGCCACCCTGTTGGAGTTATTAATTGCTTTTTCAAAAGCTTTTTTAGGCTCTCCTTCATCCCATAGATAGCCTTCTAAAAATAACATTTCACTTTTTTTTATAGCATTAATATCAATGTCATTTTCTTTTATTTTTCCTGCAGTACCAAGAAAAGTAATCATAGTTCTTTCTGAGTCGGGTGTAATTAATATTAAACAGGTTCCGGTTGGAATTGTCTCTTTTTTCTTCGAATAGAAGAATTGCACATTTTCTTTTTTTAAGCCTTCTTCATATTTATTACCTAAATTATCATCGCTTACTTTACCAATGAAGCCAACTTGATTCCCAAGTTGTGAGAGACCAACTATTGAGTTTGCAACTGAACCGCCAGAAACAGTTTCTTCTATTTTAAGAGTTGATAATATTTTTTTAAATTCAGCTTCATCCACAAGTTTCATCGTACTTTTTGTCAGATTATTTTGAACTATAAATTTATCTTCGACTTTGCAAATTACATCTACGATAGCATTACCAATTCCCAAGACTTTCATTTAAGCTTTTTTTGTTATAATAGGTTTTTTTCTATTGGGATAACAGCTTTTACAAATTTTACAAGATATTCCGTAACAATCTCTTGCCTTACAATATTCTCTCCCATACCAAATTATTTGTAGATGTAACTTATTCCAATATTTTTTCGGAAAATTTTTTTTTAAATCTTTCTCTGTCTGTTCAACATTTTTTCCATTAGTTAACCCCCATCTCTGAGCTAATCTGTGAATATGTGTGTCTACTGGAAATGCAGGGAAACCAAAACCTTGAGACATCACTACACTTGCTGTCTTGTGACCTACACCAGGCAATTGCTCTAATTCAACATAAGTATTTGGCACTCTACCATTATATTTTTCAACTAATGTTTTTGATAAGTAAAAGATGCTCTTGGCTTTAACTCTAAATATTCCAATTCTCTTTATTAATCTTTCAATTTTTTTTCTGCCAAGTTTAACGAAATGTTTAGGTTTATTATATTTTGGGTAAATATTTTTTGTAACATTGTTTACATTTACGTCAGTACATTGTGCTGAAAGAAGGACTGAGACTAAAAGTGTAAAAGTGTTTTTGTAACTTAAAGGTATAGGAACTTTAGGATAAATTTTATTTAATATCCTAATGATAATTTTAGCTTTTTTTTTATTGTTCACTTAAAGTTAAGAAGGTCTCTCATAGAATAAAGACCTGCTTTTTTAGACATTAACCAAGTAGCAGCAGTTAACGCACCCTCAGAATATAAAGCTCTGTCGAAAGACTCGTGGTTAAGTTTGATAGTTTCTTTTCCACTTGAAAATCTTACTTCATGTTCACCAATCACTTCACCTTTACGAATAGAGTTAAAGTTAATTTTTTTTGAATAAGGAAAAGATTTTTTATTAAAATATTTTTTACCAATTAAATTGTAAAAATTTTTATTTTTTCCATAAGCTATTCCTTTACCAAGCATTAAAGCTGTGCCAGAAGGATAATCAATTTTATGTTTATGATGAACTTCATGAACTTTACTTAAAAAAGTATTTCCAAGAGATTTTGAAGCAATTTCAGTTAAATACATAAGTAAATTTACTCCTAAACTCATGTTACCCGCTTTAAGTATGGGAATTTTCCTTGAAAAACTTTTTATCAGATTTTCTTCTCTCTTTGAAAAGCCAGTTGTGCCTATAACTACCCTTTTTTTTAATTTTGATGCAATTTTAAGTATTTCTAGTGTGCATCTAGGAATAGTAAAATCTATTATCACACTAGATTTTTTAAATGCATCCATGCTATTTTTAGATGGTCTTAAGCCAGCAATTTTCTTATTTATCAACTTATTCTCTGTTAAAGAAACCAATTTAAAGTTTTTATTTTTTTTTATGGATTTAATGAGTTGTTGACCCATCCTCCCCATACACCCAGAAATAGATAAATTTATTTTTCTCATAAACTAATAAAATAAATGATTACAATAATAACTAGTATAATTATAGCCCAAATAGATAGATTTCTTAAGAATTCTTTTAATTTATAGTTTGTAGAAAGAAAACCGGGTAAAATTAAAATTAATACTGCAATAAGAAAAATTGCAGACATTATTTGGTCAGTGTTCATTTAGTTAGGAATTTCTCCAAAACTTTTTAGCTTTTTCAAAGAAACTTTTAATAACTGGGTCTTGTTTATTATTTTCTATTTGATTAAATTCTTCAAGTATTTCTTTTTGTTTTTTAGTTAATGAGCTTGGGACTTGAGTTATAATTCTTATATACAAGTCACCAAAAGCACTCCCTCTTAAAAAAGGCATACCTTTACCTCTGAGTCTGAACTGTTTACCATGTTGTGTGCCAGCAGGTATTTTTATTTTTGATTTACCACCATCAATCGAAGGTACCTCAACAGATGTTCCAAGTGCAGCGTCTGTAAATGAAATAGGAAGCTCGTAATACAAATTTTCATCAGATCTTTTAAAGATTTCGTGATTATCTATAGATATAAATAAATATAAATCTCCACTAGAACCACCTTTTGATCCCGCCTCACCTTTACCAGATACTCTAATTCTTGTTCCATCATCAACACCTTTTGGAATTTTTACCGTTACATTTTCATTTGATTGTACTTTTCCGTTACCATTACATCTACTGCATGGATCATTAATCATTTCACCATAACCACTACATTGAGGGCACGTTTGCTGAACCGTGAAAAATCCTTGATTTGTTCTTACTTTTCCTCTTCCGGAGCAATAATCACATCTAACGGGCTTAGATCCTTTTGCAGCTCCGCTTCCAGAACAAGATGAACAAGTTTTATAGGTTGTGTACTTAACACTTTTTTGAATTCCTTTATAAGCCTCCTCCAAATCAATACTAACATCGTATCTTAAATCATTACCTCTGTTGCTTGTCCTTCTAGAAGAACCGCCACTACCAAAATCACTGAAAAAATCTTCAAAAATATCTGAAAAAGAAGACGTATCAAATCCACCAAATCCTTGCCCTCCTCCACTGCCTCCTTCAAAAGCAGCATGTCCGAATTGATCATAATTTGCCTTTCTCTTCTCATCTGACAGAATATGATAAGCTTCGCTGGCCTCTTTGAACTTTTCTTCTGAATTTTTGTCACCCTTAGTTTTATCAGGGTGATATTTTAGTGCGAGTTTTCTATAAGCTTTTTTTATATCGTCTTTGGAAGCAGATCTAGGTACACCTAAGACATCATAACAATCTCTTTTAGCCACAGGACGTCTCCTTTTTTTTCTTAGGCGCTTTTTTCTTTATCTTCTTCTTTTTCTTTTACGTCTTCAAAATCTGCATCAACAACGTTATCTTTATCATTAGGTTTTGCGTCTTTAGGACTATCAGCTTTACTAGCTTCAGGTTTTTGTTGGCTTTTGTAAACAGCTTCGCCTAATTTCATAGAAACTTGAATTAAACTTTGTGTTTTTTTCTTAATATCTTCTGAGTCAGATCCCTCTAAAGATTTTTTAAGATCAGCTATTCCATTTTCAATAGCTTTCTTTTCTTCCTCAGAAATTTTGTCACCATGTTCTTTCAAGCTTTTTTCTGTAGAAAAAATTAGGCTATCTGCTTGATTTCTAGCATCAACTGACTCTCTTTTCTTTTTATCAGACTCTTTATTTGCCTCAGCGTCTTTGACCATCTTATTAATTTCTTCTTCTGATAAACCACCAGAAGCTTGAATTTGAATTTTTTGTTCTTTTCCAGTCCCTTTATCTTTAGCGGACACATTTACAATACCATTGGCATCTATATCGAATGTTACCTCAATTTGTGGTGTACCTCTTGCAGCTGGTGGTATTCCAACTAATTCAAAGTTTCCTAAAATTTTATTGTCAGCTGCCATCTCTCTTTCACCTTGAAGAACTCTAATAGAAACAGCTGGTTGATTATCCTCAGCAGTTGAGAAAACCTGACTTTTTTTTGTAGGTATAGTAGTATTTTTTTCAATTAGTTTAGTAGAAACTCCTCCTAGTGTTTCAATTCCTAACGAGAGTGGAGTTACATCCAAAAGTAAAACATCTTTTACATCACCTTGAAGCACACCACCTTGTATTGCAGCTCCCATAGCTACAACTTCATCAGGATTAACACTTTTATTAGGTTCTTTTCCAAAAAAGTTTTTTACAGTTTCGATGATTTTTGGCATTCTAGTCATTCCTCCAACAAGAACTACCTCATTAATTTCTGCTGCAGAAAAGCCAGAGTCTTTTAGAGCTGTCTTACAAGGTTCTAAAGTTCTATCTACTAAACTTTGAACTAGAGCTTCTAATTTGGCTCTTGTAAATTTTAAATTCAAATGTTTTGGACCAGTTTTATCTGCTGTTATAAATGGTAAATTTATTTCAGTCTGTGCTGCTGAAGAGAGTTCGATTTTTGCTTTTTCAGCAGCTTCTTTTAGTCTTTGAAGAGCAAGTTTATCAGATTTTAAATCTATACCATTATCTTTCTTAAATTCAGTTGCAAGGTACTCAACTATAGCATCATCAAAGTCTTCACCACCTAAAAATGTATCACCATTAGTCGATTTAACTTCAAATACTCCATCACCAATTTCTAAAATTGATATATCAAAGGTACCTCCACCTAAATCATAAACTGCAATTTTTTTTCCACCTTTTTTGTCAAGACCGTAAGCTAAAGAGGCTGCAGTTGGCTCATTTATAATTCTTAAAACCTCAAGACCTGCAATTTTTCCAGCATCTTTTGTTGCTTGTCTTTGAGAGTCGTTAAAATAAGCAGGTACAGTGATCACAGCTTTAGTAACAGCTTGACCCAAGTATTTTTCTGCTGTCTCTTTCATTTTTTGCAATACAAATGCAGAAATTTGAGCAGGGGAATATTTTTTTCCTTTACCTTCAACCCAGGCATCGCCATTCTCAGATTTGACTATTTTATATGGAACTTTAGAAATATCTTTTTGAACTGATGGTCCATCGAATTTTCTACCTATCAATCTTTTTGCAGCGAATATAGTATCACCTGCGTTAGTTACCGCTTGTCTTTTTGCTGGTTGACCAACTAATTTTTCTTCATTTTCTAGGAAAGCTACAACTGAAGGAGTAGTTCTAGCTCCCTCAGTATTTTCTAATACCTTTGCCTGCGTTCCATCCATAATGGCTACGCATGAATTAGTTGTCCCTAAATCTATACCTATTACTTTGCTCATAATTCATGACTTATATGGGTGTTATTTTTTTATCTACAAGGCTAATTTTTATCTTTTTTATCCTCATTTTCATTATCTTTAGTGGATTTTTTCTTGCTAACACTTACAAGAGACGGTCTTAACAACCTTTCCCCAAGCATGTAGCCAGCCTGTATTTCATGAAGAATTTTGCCTGGTTCTTTTTCATCATCTTCAACTTCAGACATTGCTTGATGAAAATTAGGATCAAACGTCTGATTACCAACTTCAATTTTTTTGATTCTATTTTTCTCAAATATTGAAATGAGATCTTTTTCAATAATTGTTAAATTTTCTAAAAATTTATCTAAATCTTTATTAGTTTTTAGCTTTTCATCATTTTTAATAGCTTCTTTGGCTCTTTGAAGATTATCTAAGGTTGCCAACATTTCTTTAGCAAAATTAAATGAACCGAATTCAAATGCGTCTTTAATTTCCTTTTCGAAACGTCTTCTTTGATTTTCAATTTCGGCAAGGGATCTTAGTAATTTATCTTCGGACTCCTTTAACTTCTCTTCAATTGTTTTCTCTTTTTCGACATTATCATTTGAATGAGACTTTTTATCCTCAGGCTTATCCATCTCTGATTCAATATTTTTAACGTTATCTTCTTTATCTTTTTCACTCATTCAATTTGCTATATAGTAAGTACTTACTAAATTACTAGGCTTCATATGAAAAAAATATTGATTGGTACACATAATAAAGGAAAATTCAGAGAAATCGCATACCTACTACCAAAAAAATATAAAAAAATTTCGCCATTATCGTTGAAAATTAAAAGTCCAAAAGAAACAGGTAAAACATTTATTTCTAATTCGAAACTTAAAGTAAAATTTTTTTCAAAATACGTAAACTACCCTGTTATATCTGATGACTCTGGACTATGTATAAGTGTTTTAAAAAATAAACCAGGAATTTATTCAGCTAGGCTTGCTAAGAAACATGGGAGTTTTTATAAAGCAATGAAATACATTTTAAAAAAAATAAAGAAAGAAAGAAATAGAAAAGCTACCTTTGTATGCAGTCTCTCTTATAAAGATAAAGTTGGTAAAATAACTTCTGTGGTTGGCAAACTCAAAGGAAATATATCTACTAAGATTTTGGGTAAAAACGGATTCGGGTATGATCCGATTTTTATACCTTTAAACAAACAAATTTCTTTTGGTCAAATGTCTAAAAATAGAAAAATAAGAATGGATCACAGATATGTGGCATTTCAAAAATTAAAGAAGAAAATTAAAATTTAATAAACTTTTTATCCTCAGTTTTATAAATATCAAGTTCCTGGGTTAATCTGCCATTTTCAAAACTAAATGTTCCAATTTTACCTTTTATTTTGTTTTTAAATAAAAAATCATTTACAGATTTAATCTCACCATTTTTCTTCCATACATAATAAATTAAACCCAAAGCATCGTAAGATAAAATAGTAATTTCATTTGGATAAATTTTAAATTTGTCAAAATATTTATTATTATATTTTCTGAATTCCTTATAATTTACTGAAGGATAATATAAATTTTTAATTGTGTTCTCGTAAAATATACTTTCATCAAACCATTGATTTATAGTTGTGAATAAAACCTTACTCTGGTTAACATCTGAGTAGACTAATGAAGTTAGAACACTTTTTAAGTTATTACCGAAGTCTATAATTATTACAGAGTCAAAATTTACATCTCCAAGTGTATAAAGTTGCTCTAATCTTTCTAATTCTCTAACAGACTGATCATCCTCTTTGTCTTCGAACATTTTTTTTCTCAATTCTAGGTTTCGTTTTCTCTGAGAATAATTTGTCAAAATTTCGATTTCACCAGTAAGAACCTCTGGATTAGAGCTGTAAGTGAATTTTTTAATATTTTTTAAATTTAAATCATTTATTTTTTCTTCAATTAGTTCAAAATATTCATTTTTTGGATACATAATAACTGTTTTCTTCTTCTCTAATTTCTTAATAAATTTTGTTAAAGCATCAAGCTGAGACTCTAAGCTGATACCTATACTTATAATATTAGTTGAAAATTTAGGATTTATATTTGAAGGTGAAATAAAGATTAAATCATTAAATTTTTTAACTTCATTAAATTCACTATTAGCTATGGGCCCAATTATAATTTTTGCACCACTTGATTTTATCTCGTTAATAGCTCCATTAAGTTTTTCCTTATTATTAAAACCAGAGTCCCTTGGAATTATAATTACATTTTTATCATCTATTTCTTCAAGAGCTAACTGTAGCGAGTATAAAAGAGATTTTCCAACTTCACTGTAGGGACCAGAAAGAGGTGCCAACAAACCCACTTTAAGTGTTTTATTGTTCTCTTCACTAAATAGATTAGAATTAAATATAAATAGTATATAAAAGATTATAGTAAAAATTTTAAATTTCATAATGAAATTACTTTCAAAACACTTATATATTGTTTCCACACCTATTGGAAACTTAGATGATATCACTTTTAGGGCTTTAGAGACTTTAAAATACTCAGACATAATTCTTTGTGAAGACACTAGACGATCGATTAAACTTTTAAGTCATTATAAAATTAAAAAAAAATTAATTTCCTATCACAAATTTAATGAGAGAAAACAACTTTCAAATATCATTGAATATTTTAAAGAGGGCAAAATTTTGTCATTAATATCTGATGCCGGCACGCCTTTGCTGTCTGATCCTGGTCGATTGTTAGTAAACCAATGTATAGAAAATAATATTCAAGTGGTTCCAATACCTGGTGTTTCTTCTATTACTTCAGCACTAAGCGTATCGGGTTTTAAAGATCAATTTTTATTTTATGGTTTTTTGCCAAAAAACGAGAATGAGTTAGTAAAAGTTTTAAATTCTTTATCAAACAATACATATACTTTAGTTTTTTTCATAAATTCAAAAAAAATAAATTTTTACCTAAAAAACTTTAAAAAATTCTTTTCAGGAAGAAAAATACTTATAGCAAAAGAAATTACAAAAATTCACGAAGCTTTCATAAGAGAAAGTGTAGATAATTTAAAATTATTTAAAAATTCTCTAAAAGGAGAATTGACGATTGTTATCTCTGATCTCAATATAAAAGTTATAAAATTTGACGAGGAAAAAATTGTGAATAAGATAAAAAAATATTTAAAGAAATATACTTTGAAGGATACTGTAAGTTTAATTTTAGAAACTGAAAAAATAAACAAGAAAAAAGTTTATGATTTATGTTTAAAAATCAAAAATGAAAAAACTCTTTAGTTTAATATTTGTTTTATGTTTAACAGCATGTTCATCAGCAACACAATTTGGAGCTGGAGTTAATATTACATTTGATCCCAGAACTATTGGAATGCAAATTGACGACACAATTATGCAAAAATCTCTGTCTGCAAGATTAGCACTTGTAGACAAAAAATACTTCTTATCTATTCAATCTGAAGTGCTCGATGGTAGAATTTTTTTATCCGGTAAAGTTGATCAACCAGAGGAAAAAATTAAAATAACCAAAATGGCTTGGGAGACTAAAGGTGTACGTTCAGTCAAAAATGCCATTACAATAAAAGGACAAAGTAATTTTAAAAATACTGCAAAAGATATTCTTATAACTAGTCAACTGAGAACTGCTTTAATTTTAAATAAAAAGACGAAATCAAGAAACTATACTTTAGAAACAGTGAACAAGAATATTTATATTTTTGGTATTGCAATGGATGAGGATGAAAAAAAAGAAGTAATGGAAGAAGCAAATAAGATTTACGATGTCGAGAAAGTTATTCCATCGATATACCTTGCTTCTGAGTTAAGCAGAACAAAGATTAACTAGAATAATCTATTACATCAGAGGAATAGGCTGCTATAGATGCCAAATTTAAAATTTCTGATGTACTTGCTCTTAAAGGTGCAACTTCTATAGGTTGACCCAATCCAATTAATAAAGGTCCAATACTTTTACCGCCACCAAAAACTTTCATAAGTTTAGTTGATATCGCTGCACTATGTAATGCTGGCATGATTAATACATTTGCATTACCTACTATTTTTGAAAATGGATAAATTTCTTTGTATATAGGATTCAAGGCCACATCTGGCTGCATTTCACCATCAAAATTAAAATCAACTTTTTCTTTTTTCAATTTTTCAATAGCGTCTCTCACATGCCTTGTATTTCTCGATAAAGGTTTTCCAAAAGTCGAATGAGATAAAAAAGCAACTTTTGGTTCAAATCCAAACAATCTTGCTATTCGCACGCATGATTTTGAAATATTTACTAATCTTTCAGCAGATGGTAGTTCAGTAACATTAGTATCAGCTACCAGTATTGTTTTTCCTTTAGAAACAATCATTGTCATTCCAAAAATCTCCTCACCCGGTCTTGCTTCCACAACTTTTTTAAGTTTTTCAATAGAAGCAGCATAATGTCGTATATTTCCAGTTACCATTGCATCAGCATCCTTGCAAGCAATCATAGATGAACCCCATGCTATCCTATCATTTCTGACTAGACGATCTACGTCTCTTTCTAGTTGTCCTTCTCTTTGAAGTTTTGTGTATAAATGTTTAACATATTTTTCTCTCTTTTGTTTATCCGTCGAATTTACTATTTGAATTTTGTAATTTTCATTTAATCCTATTTTTTTTAATTGCTCTTTAACTCTTTTTTCAGCTCCAATTAATATTGGGATACCCAACCTATTTCTTCCAAATTCGATCGCTGCTTTGAGCATATTCTCATCTTCACCTTCGGCAAATATTACTCTTTTAGGATTTTTTCTTACTTTTGCATTTATACCTTGCATAATTGACATTGATGGATCTAATCGATTTGATAACTGATCTTTGTAGAGTTCTATGTCTTCAATTTTTTTTCTAGCAGCTCCACTTTTTATTGCTGCTTGCGCCACTGCAGCAGGTATTACGCTTATTAACCTTGGATCAAATGTCGAGGGAATAATATAATTTCTCCCATATCTTGGTCGATCTCCACCATATGCTGCAACTACCTCATCTGGAACATTTTCCCGAGCTAATAAAGCTATTGCATTCGCCGCCGCTACTTTCATTTCTTCGTTAATTGCTTTTGCTCTTACATCAAGCGCCCCTCTAAAAATATACGGAAAGCCAATAAGATTATTCACTTGATTAGGATAATCAGAGCGACCCGTAGCAATAATTGCGTCATCTCTCACTTCTTGAATTAACTCTGGTTTTATTTCAGGATCTGGATTAGCACATGCGAATATAATTGGATTTTTTGACATAGATTTTACCATCTCTTTGTTAACCACATCCTTAGCTGATAAACCAAGAAACACATCAGCGTTTTTCATCGCATCGGAAAGTGTTCTTAAATTTGTATCTATAGCAAAAGCAGATTTGAATTGATCAATATTTTTTCTCCCTTTGTAAATAACTCCTTTACTATCGCACATTATTATATTTTCATTTTTAACTCCTGAGCTTTTAAATAAATTTGCACAAGCTTGAGCTGAGGCACCAGCGCCATTAACTACTATTTTTACATCTGAAATTTTTTTCTTAGAAATGTCTAAAGCGTTAATCAAAGCTGCTGTTGTTATAATAGCAGTTCCATGTTGGTCATCATGAAAAACAGGAATATCCAATGTCTCTTTTAATTTTTGTTCTATAATAAAGCAATCAGGAGCAGCAATATCCTCAAGATTTATTCCACCAAATGTTCCACTAATATTTTTTATAGTTTCAATAATTGAACTGGTATCGTTATTATCAATTTCAATATCGATAGAGTCAATATCAGCAAAGCGTTTGAATAGAACTGATTTACCCTCCATAACAGGTTTAGATGCTAAAGACCCCAGATTTCCTAAACCCAAAATTGCAGATCCATTACTAATAACTGCAACTAAATTTCCTTTACTAGTGTAATCATATGCAAGTTCTGGATTTTTAGATATTTCTTTTACAGGTGCTGCCACTCCAGGCGAGTAGGCTAAAGATAAATCTCTTTTAGTTGTAAGTGGTTTTGACGATCCTATCTCAATTTTGCCTGACTTACCTTTTATATGAAAATCGAGTGCTTCTTTATCTGAATAGTGATCTATTTCTGTTTTTTTTGGCATTTAGTTAAATGAGTATGTAATATAAAAAATGATAATTCACTAAAAATTTATGGCCTAATTAAGAATTTATGAACCTATTATCTTCAGTATCAATATTCAGTTTTTTTACGTTAATAAGTAGAATATTAGGTTATCTGCGGGATATTTTGATAGCAGTATTTTTAGGAGCATCAATTTTTGCTGATGCTTTTTTTGTTGCATTTAGATTACCAAATACTTTTAGACGATTATTTGCCGAAGGAACATTCAATGCAGCTTTTATACCTAGTTACACATCTGCAAAAGTCGAAGATAAAAAAAAGGGTAAAAAGTTTGCTAACGATGTTTTAAGTTCTTTATTTTTAATTTTATTGTTTATAGTGACAATAGTAGAAATTTTTACTCCGTACTTAATTTATATTATTGCACCAGGTTTTTCAGAAGATCAAATAAAATTTAATTTAGCTGTCGAACTTACGAGAATTACATTTCCATTTTTATTATTTATAAGTTTGTCATCTTTTTTTGCCGGCATACTCAATTCTAATAATAAATTTGCAGCTGCTGCTGCTGCACCTATCATATTAAATATAGTTTTAATTTTAAGTTTAATCTACTCTTACATGCAAGGATTAAATTATGTAAATCAACTTTCTTATGGTGTCACTATAGCAGGTATAATCCAACTATCTTTTTTAATCTATGTTACTAAAAAATTTTATAAACCTGCTCTTAGTTTTAGTTTAAAATTTAGCAGTAAAGTAAAATTTTTTTTTAAAAAACTAATACCAAGTATTTTATCTTCAGGTGTCACTCAAATTAATATTTTAGTTGGAACAATAATAGCTTCTTTTCAATCGGGTGCAGTATCCTATCTATATTATGCTGATAGAGTTTATCAAATTAATCTTGCTTTAGCAGGAATAGCTGTTGGAACCGTTTCTTTACCAGTTCTGTCTAAAGCTTTTAAAATGAAAAATGTTAAAAAAATTTCTGATATACAAAACAAATCTTTTGAACTTTCACTCCTATTTTCTATTCCTGCGAGCTTTGGATTAATTTTTGCATCGAGCGAAATAGTTAATGCATTATTTGGATACGGCTCTTTTTCTGTAAATGATGTTGAAATGACATCCGCTGCCTTAAAGTTTTTTGGATATGGAGTTCCAGCTTTTGCATTAATAAAAATTTTATCAAATTTCTTTTTCGCAAGAGATAATACCAAAACACCTTTTTATATTTCTGTATTCATTGTTTTTTTAAACATTTTGATTAGCGTAAGTCTTTTTAACAAAATTGGTTTTATTATTATTCCAATTGCAACATCAATTTCAACTTGGATTGGAGTTTTAATTTATATCTATTTATTAAATAGTAAAAAAATTTTACTGTTAAAAAATCAATTAATAGTAAATTTTATTAAGATATTGATTTCAACAATTATTATGGTGTCTATATTAATATTTTCTTTAAACAGGTTCTCAAATTATTTAGACTATAGCTATAATTATAAAGCAGTTTATCTAATATCAATTGTAGCTTTTGTGGGTATGTTTTATTTATTATCATGTTATTTATTAGGAATATTAAAACTTAAAAATTATAAAACAAATTGAATGAGCAATAAAAAATTAGTTTTTTCAGGAGTTCAGCCTACGGGTAATCTTCATTTAGGAAATTATTTAGGAGCACTAAAAAACTTTGTTTCATTACAAAAAGAGATGGAATGTATTTATTGTGTTGTTGACTTGCATGCTATCACTGTCTTTCAAGATCCAAAGCATTTACATGATAATGTTTTAGAAACCACAGCGAGTTTTCTTGCTACTGGTTTAGACCCTAATAAAAGTATAATATTTAATCAATCTTCAGTCTCTGGTCATGCTGAGCTTGCATGGATTCTAAACTGTGTTTCAAGAATTGGTTGGTTAAATAGAATGACACAATTTAAAGATAAAGCTGGATCAGATAAAGAAAAGGCTAGTGTTGGACTTTATATTTATCCTAATCTTATGGCTGCAGATATTTTACTTTATAAAGCTACGCATGTTCCAGTTGGAGCTGATCAAAAACAACATTTAGAATTATCTCGTGATATAGCTCAGAAATTTAATAAGGATTTTAGTTGCAAAGACTTTTTTCCTTTACCGGAGCCTTTAATACCTAAAAATATTTCTAGAGTCATGAGTTTGAGAGATGGAAAAAATAAAATGAGTAAATCTGAAGAGTCTGATTATTCAAGAATAAATTTAAGAGATAATGCTGATGAAATAAATAAAAAAATTAAAAAAGCAAAGTCAGATTCTGACTCAATACCGGGAGAGATCAAGTCTCTCGAAAAAAAACCGGAGTCTTTAAATCTTATTACTATTTACTCTGAACTAACAAAAAGTAGTCTAGAAAAAACAATCTCAGAAATGGCAGGAAAAGAGTATTCATATTTAAAAAAAAAATTAGCTGAAGTTTTAATTAACGAAATAACTCCTGTCGGAAAAGAAATTCAAAAATTACTTGAAGATAAGTCGCACTTAAAAAATATTTTAAAAAAAGGCACTGAAAAAGCTAGCAAAATTGCTGAGGAAAACCTTAAGAATATACGTGAAAAAGTGGGCTTGATATAATATAAAAAGCTTTAATGATACAAACAGAAACAACACCAAATCCAGACTCTTTAAAATTTTTGTCAGATAAAACGATATCTGCTATTGGAACAGAGGAATTTATAAAAGACAGAGATAAAGAGATAGGTATTCCTTTTGTTGAAGAATTATTGAACTTCAATGGGGTAGAATTAATTTTGTTATCAGAAAAATTTCTCTCAGTAAAAAAAACTAAAGAAGTCTCATGGAATGAGCTAAAACCCATGGTGATCTCCCATTTGAATGACTATTTTGAAAAAAATGAAGGCCCAATACTAAGAAAAAGCGAAAAAATTGGGGATAATGGTAATACAGATAATGAAACTGTGAATAAAATTATTGAAGTTTTAGATACAAAAATACGTCCAGCTGTGGCAAGAGATGGTGGGGATATAAAATTTAAATCTTTTGAAAACGGAGTTGTTAAAGTTCAATTACAAGGAAGTTGTTCAGGATGTCCAAGTTCGTTAATGACTTTAAAACAAGGGGTTCAAAATCTTTTAAAACATTACGTAAAAGAAGTTAACTCAGTTGAGGCTATAAAATGAAAAAAAAGTTAAGTTATAGAGATAAACTTGTTGAGCTTGCTTATATTTATGATGTTAAGGAAATCAAAGATTATGAAAAAAGTAGAAAAAACTTAACATCAGGTCAATTAGAGCTTATTTTAAAAAAGAATAAGATAGTAATACCAAAAGATTTCAAATCAAATTTTTTAAGAGATAATTTCATCAAACCTGTTGGAAGAATAAAAACCAACCTTATTGAATATAAAGAAAATAAAATTAAAGATAAAAATAGAGCAATAAGAAAATTAGAAAACTTTAAACTTGATAGCAGCAGAAAAATCGGAAGAACATTTAAAGATATTTGGAAACAACTAGGTCAAATTGGATTAAACTTTTTAAATATAATTCCAAAATTAGGTCAAGTTATTTACGAATTCTTTGGGAAATTATTTACAGATTTGTTTCATGGAATTTACGCCCAGCAAATAGAGCCACAAAAAGCTAAGCGAGTAATTATAGCTATTGTATCAGTCGCTGTAATTGCAACTGTAGCATATAGCGGTATAAATTACATTTCTGATAATGAATTAGCAAAAAAACCTGAGGTTAAAAAAGAGGTAAAAAGACCTGAAATAAAAAAAGAAGTAAAAAAACCTGAAATTAAAAAAAAGGAAAAAAAACTTGAAGTTAAAAAAGAGGTAAAAAAACCAAAACTTGAGGTTAAAAGAAAAAGTGTTGATGAAGTAATTTTACCAAACTTAAATCTTAAAACAGAGACAGTTTTAAATCTCTTCAAGGATGTAGAGTATGATCTTGGAAAAGTTCGTACGCAAAAATTAGTAAAGCCAATTTATTTTACTCAATTTCCAAGAGACTTAGATGCCTTACAAAGTACAAAATTAAAAAAAGAAACATTTATCAAAATAGTACTACCACTGATTGTTGCTGAAAATGAGAGAATTAAAGAAGATAGGGAGAAATTATTACTAGTGTCAAAAAAAAAATATACAACTGACTTAGAAAAACAATGGATTAGACAGAAACTTTTAGAATATAAAGTAAAAAAAGGAGATATGAAGCAGCTATTAATTCGAATGGATATCATACCAACATCTATAGCACTTGCTCAAGCTGCAAAAGAAAGTGGATGGGGAACGTCTAGATTTGCTTTAGAAGGAAATGCCATTTTTGGTCAATGGACTTGGAGTGGCCAAGGAATTGCTCCACTAGATCGAGAAAGCAATAAAAATCACAAAATTTTAAAATTTCCAATTTTGAGAGCTTCAGTTAAAGCTTATCAAAATAATCTAAACACACATAAAAGTTATACAAAGTTTAGAGAAAAAAGATCAAGTTTGAGAGAAAAAAATAAAAAAATAGCAGGTTTGGAATTGACGGATACACTAAATAATTATGCACAAACTGGCACTGAATACACAAAAATTCTTAATCAAATTATCAAACAAAATAGACTTACTGATTTTGAACCAGTTAGGTTAGTCAATTCTGTAAAAAAAATAGAATTAACTTCATAAAAATCTTACCTATCACTTACCACATATTGTAAACCTAACCATCTCCAAAAACCACTTGCATCTCTAAGAGAACAATTGATTCTTCCTCGTTCTCCAACAAACTTTTCTTCTATATTAATTAACAAAACATTTGAGCTTTCAAATTCAAGGTCTGATTGTCTCCATCTATTTCCTTCATTTGAATAACAACTCAATGATTTTAAATTATCAATGTTTTCATAAAATATAATTTTTACTTTTGGAGGATTATTTTTTTGCAAAAGATATTTTTCACGAGGAAACGTTTCTTTATATTTAAAAGGCAGTGTTTCAGTTAAAGATTTAAATCTTTTTAATTCACCATATTTTTCATTGATTGGAAATCTTGGTAATTCATAAAAATCTTTAGTTTCATCCATAACACCAGAGTGTTGGCCAAAAGCATATTTAAAACCAAGTGTTTTAATTAAATTTTTAAATTCAATACTATATTCTCCAAAAGGATATGAAAAAAAATCAGAATTTTTACCTAATTCTTTTTTAAAAATTGCAATAGATTTTTCTATATCCTGTTTTATGAATTCATTACTCTCATCAACTAAATATTCGTGAGTATGACTATGATTGCCTATTTCAACAAATTCCTCCTTATTAATTTCTCTAATTTGATCCCATGTCATATAATTAAACGAGCCAACTTCTCTTGTGCTTACAAAAAGAATGAAAGGTATTTTCTTTTTTTTCAATATAGGCCAAGCATTATTATAAAAAGATGAAAAACCATCATCTATTGTTAATAGAATTTTCCTTTCCTTTTTTTTGTTTTTTAAATCATTTTCAAAATTTTTTGGGTTGACAAATTCTATATCGCTTTTCTCAATAATTTTTAAATGTTCCACAAAATCATTCATCTTTATATTAGTTGATGGATATTTATTTTCTTCAAACCTATGATACATTATCGAAATAATTCCAAAATCATCGATTTTCTCTGTTTCTAAACTTGAATACAAATTGTTTTGAAAAGTTAAAAAAGTTATAAATAAATAAATGATAAAAGACTTTTTGATTTTGAATTGCATAGGCAAAAACGATAAAATTGGTTTAAAAATTGATAATAAATTTTATATTCATGATTTGAAACAAAAAAAAAATAAAAACGATGAATTAGCTTCAATCATATTAAATCTTCTCAAAAAATACAAAGTAAAAATTGATAAAAATTTTTCTATTTTGGTTAATAGTGGGCCGGGAAGTTTTTCATCTATACGAATTTCCCTGGCTGTGGCAAAAGGAATAAAAATATCAAAAAAAATAAATTTATTTGGATTTAAGAACTCTGATCTTGGTCAATTTAACCTTAATAACATTGAACTTTTAATAAAAAAAAAATTGGTACAAAAAAATTTGATTAAACCCTTATATATAAGTTAGATTGATAAAATGAATTCTATTGAAGATAAATGTAAAAAAAAAGGTGTTCGGCTTACAGATCAAAGAAAGATTATAGCTGAGGTAATGTCAGAGTCAAAAGATCACCCAGATGTAGATGAACTTCACAAAAGAGTAAGTGAAGTAGATAAAAAAATTAGTATTGCCACAGTCTATCGAACTGTAAAACTTTTTGAAGAAGCAGGTATTTTAGAAAAACACGAATTTAAAGGTGGTAAGGCAAGATACGAACAGTCTCCAGACGAACATCATGATCACTTAATTGATATAAATAGTGGTGAGATAATAGAATTTGTTGATAAAGATATTGAAAAACTGCAAAATGAAGTAGCAAAAAAATTAGGTTATAAACTTGTTGATCATAAGTTAGAACTTTATGGATCCAAAATAAAAAAATAGCTTTGCAAAAAAAAATTTTTATTAGAACTCTTGGGTGTCAAATGAATGAATACGATAGCAATCGTATTTTAGATTTAACGAAAAAAATAAATTATATTTCGACTAAAAAAATTGAAGAAGCAAATTGTTATATTTTAAACACTTGCCACATTAGAGAAAAAGCCACTGATAAAGTTTATCATGATATTGGTAGGTTAAAGAAAGAATTTAGAAACAAAACTAAACCAATAGTATTAGTTGCTGGCTGTGTCGCTCAAGCTGAAGGAGAGGTAATTTTAAAAAAAGAAAAGTATATTGACGCTGTGATTGGACCACAATCTTATCATCAAATTAATCAAACGATCCGAAAGTTAGAGAGAAGGGAAAAATTTATTAATCTAACAAATTTTGATGTAATAGAAAAATTTGATAGTTTAAATAGTATTAAAAATACTGACAATAAAATTTCTGCATTTCTCACAATACAAGAAGGTTGTGATAAATTCTGCAAGTTTTGTGTTGTGCCTTACACTCGTGGTGCAGAATACTCCAGATCTTTAAAAGAAATAGTAGTAGAGGCAAAGCAACTAGTTGATAATGGTGCTAAAGAAATTACTTTGCTGGGGCAAAATGTAAACGCATTTAATCATGATAAGAAAAAACTTTCAGATTTGATCAATGAAATATCTGAAATAAACAATTTGGAGAGAATTAGGTACTCGACTTCTCATCCATTAGATTTTTCCAAAGATCTTGTAAAGGTTCACAAAAGTAATAAAAAATTAATGCCATTAATTCATTTACCGGTTCAAAGTGGTTCCAATCAAGTACTTAAGGCAATGAATCGTAATCATACTATTGAAAAATATTTGGATATTGTAAGAGAACTAAAAGAGGCAAGGTCTGATTTAAAATTTTCAAGTGATTTTATAATTGGGTATCCAGGTGAAACAGATGATGATTTTCAAAAAACTATATCTATTATGAATGAAATAAAGTTTATAAACTCATTTTCATTTTTATTTAGTGCGAGACCTGGAACACCAGCCTTTAATTTAAAAAAAACAAATCAAAAAATAGCTAAAGAAAGATTAATTATTTTTCAAAAAATTGCAGAAAAAATTAAAATAGATTATAGAAAATCCTTAATAAATAAAAATTCAAAAGTTTTATTTGAAAATAAAATGAAAATTAATAATAGATATTTTGGGAGAGATGAATTTTTCAATTCAGTGATTGTTGAAAGTGATGAAAATTTACAGGGTAAAATAAAAAGTGTGGAAATTTTAAATGTAAACCAAAATACCTTATTTGGGAAATTAATATCAAATCAAAATCATGAAAATTATGCTGCTTAAATAATAAATGTCTGAAATAAGTAAATTAGAACAAAATTTTGTAATAAAAAAAATAGATCAAGAAACTACCAACATATCCATTAATGATAATGAAATGTTAATGGCCATAGTTGGTCAATTCGATCAAAATTTAAAAGATTTATCTAAGTTTACTAAAACAGATGTTTATTTTAGAGGTAATTCAATTACCTGCAAAGGAGATCAAGATAAATTAATAGTATTTTGTGAAGCAATAAAATTTCTAGTTAATAAATACTTTTTAACCAATATTATTGAAAAAGAGGATATACTTCTTTCAGTGAAAAAAAATTTAAAAACTGAAGACACAAATATTAAAAATATTAATCAACTTATAAAGACTCCAAAAAAATCGGTTATAGCGAGATCTGCAAAACAATCAGAATATATAAAAGCTTTAAAAGAGAATGATATAGTAATGTCTCTCGGGCCAGCTGGAACTGGTAAAAGTTTTTTAGCTGTCTCTGTAGCAATAACATTATTGATGGAAAAGAAAATTGATAGAGTAATATTGTCCAGACCAGCAGTTGAAGCAGGTGAAAAATTAGGTTTTCTGCCGGGTGACATGAAAGAGAAAGTTGATCCTTATCTTAGGCCTTTATATGATGCATTATACGAACTTTTTGGAGCTGATAAAATTGAAAAAAAGATTGAAAGTGGTGAAATCGAGATTGCACCATTAGCATTTATGAGAGGGAGAACATTAAAAAATTGTTTTGCAATTTTAGATGAAGCACAAAATGCAACAGAAACACAGATTAAAATGTTTTTAACTAGGATTGGTGAAAACTCAAAATTAGTTGTTAATGGAGATCCTAGCCAAGTAGATTTAATTAATAAAACACATTCAGGATTAATTAAATCAAAGAATATTCTTAAAAATTTAAAAGAAATTAAAATAATTGAATTTGATCATAATGATGTAGTTAGACATCCACTTGTTTCAAAAATCATTAGAGCTTATCAAAGTAAAAGCACTGATGATAAAAATTAATGTAGTTACAAACAATATAAATTGGTTTGATCATATTAAAAATCCTAATAATTATTTTGATCGAAAAACAAAAAAATTTAATTCCAAATATAAAAAAAACGCGAAAAATGTATTTTTCTGCACTATATTGCTTTCGAACAATCTTGAAATTAAAAAGTTAAACAAAAAATTTAGGAATAAAAATAAATCAACGGACATACTATCATTTCCATTTCAAACTAAATTGGAGTTAAAAAAAAAATTAAAAAAGGAAAAAGAAATTTATCTTGGCGATATAATAATAAGCTTAGATAAAGTTAAAGATAAAAAAATAATTAGAAATTTTCAAACTGAATTTGATAAATTATGGATTCATGGGTTGGTTCATCTCTTTGGTTATGATCACAAGAGAAATAAAGATTTTATCAAAATGAGAAGGATTGAAAAAAAATATTTTAATTTTATTAATGCTTGAAAGATCCTTAAATAATCGTTTTTTGACATTATACATGATCCCCTTTGTAATGGGATCATTAACAACATTATCCTTTCAACCATTTAATTTTACAATAATTAATTTTTTTATCTTCCCAATATTCTTTTATCTGATTAATTATATTAACAAAAAATCAAAAAATGTTTATAGAAGCAAACCATACAAAAAAAATCTTTTTCAATTTGGATTATTATTTGGTTTTGGTTTTTATTTGAGTGGTATTTCATGGATTACTAATTCTTTAACTTTTGATGAAAATTTTAAAATTTTAATTCCATTTGCTTTAATATTAATACCTTTATTTTTGAGTTTATTTATGGCTTTAACTATTTTATTCGTTGGACCATTTCTAAAACTCAATTTCTCCTCATTGATTCTTTTTACAGCAAGTGTAGCATTTTCAGATTACTTAAGAGCAAAATTATTAACAGGTTTTCCTTGGAACTTATGGGCTTATAGCATGAGTTGGGCAAATGAAATGTTGCAGATTGTAAATGTAATTGGCCTATATTCTTATAATTTATTTTTAATAACACTTTTTACTTCGCCAATAATTTTTTTTTTTAGATTTAAAGCTACAAATAAATTTTTAAGTGGCTTACTATTTGTATTAATATTCTTAACTTTATATATCTATGGGAGCTATGAAATTAATAAAAATGATAAACTCTTAGATAAAGTTGAAGATAAAATAAATGTCAAAATCGTTTCACCTAATTTTGATCTGAAGTATGGCCTCGGTCAAGAAGAGATCAAAGAAAGATTGAAAAAATTAATAAGATATAGCGATCCTAATAAAAAAATTAAAACACTATTTGTGTGGCCTGAAGGAGTTTTTAGCGGTTATAGTTTTAAGGATATTTTAATTTTTAGAGATGAAGTGCTTAATAATTTCTCAAAAAAACACTTGATATTATTTGGAGTGAATAAATTAGACGAGTCTAAAGAAAAATTTTATAATAGTATGGTTGTCATAAATAATAATTTTGAAATAATACAAAGTTATAATAAACAAAAATTAGTCCCATTTGGAGAATTCTTACCTTATGAAAGTTTTTTCACTAGTTTAGGTTTAAAAAAAATTACAGAAGGTTACGGATCTTTTTTAAAGGGTGAAAAAAATAACAATCTTTTAATAGATAAACTAAATATTATTCCTTTAATTTGCTATGAGGTTATTTTTACTGATTTTATACAAAAGTCTGATCCGAATTCTAATTTAATAATAAACATATCAGAGGATGGCTGGTTTGGTCAGTCTATTGGTCCAGATCAACACTTTGCAAAATCAATTTTTAGATCTATAGAAAACAATACTTTTTTTTTAAGATCGACGAATAAGGGTGTAAGCGCAATTATTGATAATAAAGGCAATATAATAAAACAATTAAAACGAAATGAAGCGGGAAATATAGAATTTGAGGTGCCATTAATAAAATCAAATAAAATCAAAAATGATTTGATCTTTTTTGCACTTTTAATTACATATCTTTTTATCTTTTTAATTAACAAGAAAAAAAATGCAAAATAATAAATATTTATTTACAAGTGAGTCTGTTTCTGAAGGTCATCCAGATAAAGTATGCGACAGAATTTCCGACATGATTGTGGACTCTTATCTTTCGAAAGATCCTGTATCAAGAGTAGCATGCGAAACATTAACAACAACTAACAAAGTTGTTTTAGCCGGTGAAACAAGAGGTCCAAAGATTGATAAAGAGGAGATAATTTCTAAAGTAAGAGATTGTATTAAAGATATAGGTTATGACCAAGATGGCTTCAGTTGGAAAACAGCAAACATAGAAACATTTCTTCATGAACAATCTAAAGATATTGCGATGGGAGTTGACTCAAAAGATAATAAAGATGAAGGAGCCGGTGACCAAGGAATTATGTTTGGCTTTGCCTGTAATGAAACTGAGGAATTAATGCCAGCACCTATTCACTATTCACACAAAATTTTACGATTAATGGCTGAAGATAGAAAAAATGGAATTCTAAAAGGAATAGAGCCGGATTCTAAAAGTCAAGTCACAATGCTCTATGAGAATGAGAAACCCGTCAAAGTCACTTCTGTAGTAATTTCAACTCAACATTCTAAAGATCTTGATCAAGAAAAAGTTAAGGAAGCAGTAATACCATATATCAAAAAATCTATTCCTAAAAGCTATCTCACTGATCTTGATACTAAAGAGATTTATATTAATCCTACTGGTCAATTTATTATTGGTGGACCAGATGGAGATACAGGTTTGACTGGAAGAAAAATAATAGTTGACACTTATGGTGGAGCTGCTCCGCATGGTGGTGGCGCGTTTTCAGGCAAAGATCCAACAAAAGTTGATAGGTCAGCAGCTTACGCTTCAAGATATTTAGCTAAAAATGTGGTAGCAGCAGGTGTTTCTGAAAAATGTTTAATTCAATTAGCTTACGCTATTGGAGTATCTAAACCTTTATCAATTTTTATTAAACTTGCGAACGGTGATGAAGCAAAAGTAGATATGGTTAAAAAAATAATAGAGGAAAATTTTAATTTATCTCCAAGAGGAATTCGTGAAATGCTTAAACTTAATAATCCTATATATGAAATTACATCTGCTTATGGGCATTTTGGTAGGAAGCCTACAAATAAAGGCGAATTTACTTGGGAAAAAACAGATAAAATAGATTTATTTAAATTGTAATCTTGAAAAAACCTTAATTTTCTTTTAAAAAAACATATAAATTATTGAACTTATGAAATGGGCACCAGCCCATTTTTTTTTAGGAGCTTTTAAATGTTGAATAGAGGATTAGATAAACTTGAACTTTTAAGAATAGTAGAAGCAGTAGCTAACGAAAAATCAATTGATAAAGAACTTGTAATCGGTTCGATGGAAAGCGCTATACAAAAGGCAGCTCTTACTAAATTTGGTAATGATAACAATATTGAAGTTATTATAGATAGAGAAAGCGGAGATATAAAAATTCAAAAAGTTTTGGAAATAGTAGAAAAGGTTGAAGACTCAGCGAGAGAAATTACTCTTGAGGAAGCACAAAAAATTGACCCAAAAAATAAAGATTTAAAAGTTGGAGAAAAAGTTTTTGAAGAATTACCACAAATAGACTTTGGGCGAATAGCTGCGCAAAGTGCTAAACAAGTTATTAGCAGTAGAGTTAGAGAAGCTGAAAAAAATAGGCAGTACGATGATTTTATCGATAAACAAAGTCAGATATTAAGCGGTATAATAAAAAGACTTGAGTATGGAAATGTAATTGTTGATCTAGGTAAAGCTGAAGGAGTTATAAAAAAAGATGAATTAATACCTAGAGAAATTTTAAAAACAGGCGATAGAGTAAAAGCTTATTGTTATGAAGTTAGAAAAGAACTTAAAGGTCATCAAATATTTTTATCAAGAGCGCACCCCCAATTTTTAGCAAAATTATTTTTTCAAGAAGTCCCTGAAATATATGAAGGTACGATTGAAATAAAATCTGTGGCAAGAGACCCAGGGAGTAGAGCAAAAATTTGTGTGCATTCCCAGGACTCTTCAATAGATCCAGTAGGAGCTTGCGTAGGAATGCGTGGAAGCAGAGTTCAAACTATTGTAAATGAACTTCATGGCGAAAAAATAGACATCATTAAATGGACAGAGGATTTACCCACATTAATTTCCGAATCTTTATCACCTGCAGAAATTCAAAGGGTTTTGATAGACCAAGAAAATAAAAGAATAGACATTATTTTAACAGAGGAAAATTTGAGCAAGGCAATCGGTAGAAGAGGCCAAAATGTTAGATTGGCATCAAAATTAACAAATTACGAGATAGATATACTCACTGATAAAGAGGACTCTGAAAGAAGACAAACGGAGTTTAAAGAGAGAACCGAAACATTAATAAAGAATTTAGAGGTAGACGAAACACTAGGTCAACTTTTAGTATCTGAGGGATTTATATCAATTGATGAAATAGCTCAGTCAAATCCTGAAGATATTTCAAAGATTGATGCTATAGATGAAGAGACAGCAAAAGAATTAATAACTAGATCAAAAGAAACTTTAATTAAGGAAAAAGAGGCAGTAGCATTAAAACTTAAAGAACTTGGTGTCGAGGATAAATTAATCAGTTTAAAAGGCATGACACAAGGAATGCTTGTTATATTAGGGCAAAAAAACATAAAAAAATTGAGCGATTTTGCAGATCTTTCATCTGATGAATTAATTGGTGGGTACGACGAAATAAGAGGAAAAAAAATAAGGATCGATGGTTATCTCGAGGAATTTTCATTATCGCGAAAAGAGGCTGATGATTTAATTATGGCAGCTAGAGAAATAGCTTACAAGTAATGTTATGGAAAAAGATAAAAAAAAAACACTTACAATTTCATCTAATTTAAAAAAGAAAATTGATACTACTTCAATCAAAACCTCTGGCAAAAAATCTTTTTCAGTTAACAAAAAGAAATCTTTTAGAACAAATAAACCATATAACAAACCTATATCAGCTCCCAATATTGGATTTAATCCAGAAACAAAGAAAAAAAATTTTGCTAGAAAATTTATTGAACAACAAGCTACTAAAGAATTTATAAAAAGAGATAATAAGCCAGCTGGAAAAAGTAAATTAAAACTCAAAGGACCAGTTGACAAACGCGACTTTAAATTAACGGTATCTAGAGCTCTAAATGTTGAAGAAATTGAGATAAAACAAAGAAGTTTAGCATCTGTTAAACGTGCGAGATTAAAGGAAAAGAAGAAGCCAGAAGGTGAAGAAAAAAAAGAATTTAAAAAGGTAATAAAAGAGGTAAGAATTCCTGAGCAAATTACTATTCAAGAGCTTTCAAATCGAATGGCGGAAAAGTCAAATGATATTATTAAGTTTTTATTTAATATGAAAGTAGTTGCTACTATCAATCATAATATTGATAAAGATACAGCAGAATATATTGTTAAAGAATTCGGACATAAGGCAATTATTGAAGAGAAACCTTCATTTGAAAACAACAAATCTACTGAAAAATTTGTGGGTGATGTCAAAAATAGACCACCAGTTGTTACTATTATGGGACATGTAGATCACGGTAAAACGTCATTACTAGACTCTTTAAGAGAATCAAATGTCGTCTCTGGCGAGCATGGAGGTATTACGCAACATATAGGTGCCTATCAAGTAAAAACAGAGAACAACAAGATAATAACATTTATTGACACACCAGGTCACGCTGCTTTTACTGAAATGAGAGCAAGAGGATCGAAAATTACTGATATAGTTGTATTAGTTGTTGCGGCAGATGATGGAATTAAACCTCAGACAATTGAGGCTATCAAGCATGCTAAAGCTGCTAACGTTCCGATTATAGTAGCTATTAATAAATGTGACTTACCAGACAAAAACATCAGTAAAATTAAAAATGAGATGATGCAATATGAATTAATCGCAGAGGATTTGAGTGGAGACACCTTATTTGTTGAAGTTTCAGCGTTAAAGAAATTAAATTTAGATAAACTTAAAGAAAGTATATTGCTTCAATCAGAAATTTTAGATTTAAAAGCTTCTTACAGCGATAAAGCAAGAGGTGTGGTTATAGAATCTAAAATTGATAAGGGAAAAGGTCCAGTATCAACTATTTTGATAAGTAATGGTAAATTAAGTCGAGGTGATCATTTTATATGTGGCGACACTTGGGGGAAGGTAAGAGCAATGATAAATTATGAAGGAAAAATGGTGAATGAAGCCTTACCTTCAATGCCTGTAGAAATTCTAGGTATGAATAGTTCAGCTTATGCTGGAGCAGAATTTTTAGTTACTAATAATGAGGAAGAAGCTAAAGAATTAACTGAATTTAGAAAAAATAATATTGTTAAAAACAAAGTTTTAGTTAAAGACAAGACAACTTTATTTGAAAATGTAAATGACAAAGATGAATTAAATATTATTATTAAATCTGATGTACAGGGCTCTAGTGAAGCTTTAAAAATGGCGATAACAAAAATAGAGCATAAAGAAGTTGAAGCAAAAATCATTTTATCAGACATTGGTATGATAAACGAAACAGACGTTTCATTAGCAAAAGCATCTAATGCTATTTTGATTGGTTTCAATGTTAAACCTAATAGGGAGGCAAAAAAATTAGCAGAGGAACAAAAAATAGAAATAAAATATTTTAATATTATTTATGAAGCCTTAGATTATGTTGAAAAATCTTTATCAGGTCTATTGGAGCCAGATGTAAAAGAAACTGTTCTTGGAAGTGCAGAAATTCAAAAGATTTTTAAAGTTTCTACGGCAGGAAAAATTGCTGGTTCGAAAGTAATAAGTGGCGAGATAAAAAGTAAATCTAAAGCGAGAATTATTAGAGATGGAGTAGTAGTTCACAGTGGAGAGATTTCGTCCTTATATAGGGAAAAAAATCAAGTTAAGGAAGTTGGAACAGGTCAAGAATGTGGTATAAGTATTAAAGATTTTATTGATTTCAAAGAAAAAGATGTAATAGAATCTTATCTGTCAGAGGAGATTCAAAGATCAATATAAATGAACAACAATCAATCAACACAAAGACCCTTTAGTCAAAGACAATTAAGAGTAGGAGAATTAGTAAAGCAAAATTTAGGAGAGCTATTCATAAGGAATGAGGCTAAAATACCTTCAATTAATTCAAAACTAATAACCGTCACTGAAGTAAGAATGACGCCTGATTTAAAAACAGCCAGAGTTTACGTAATTCCATTAGGAGGCATTGATACTAAAGAAACAGTAAGGATCTTGACTGAGTTCTCGCATCTTGTTAGAAGAGCCTTGTCTAAAAGGCTTGATATTAAGTATCTTCCTAAGCTCACTTTTGTAGAAGATAACTCTTTTGAATATGCTGAAAAGATTGAAAAAATTATAAAGAAGAATAAAGAAAATGGTAAAGAAAAAAAAAAATACAATTAATTCCCTAGCGATACATGACAAAGATGTGGGCTCAGCAGAAGTTCAAATAGGATTGTTAACGGATAAAATAACTAAATTATCAGAACATTTTAAAAACTTTAAAAAGGACAAACATTCAACTTTAGGTTTGACAAAATCAGTTAATAAAAGAAAACGACTTCTTACTTACCTTAAAAAGAAAAATGTTGAGTCCTATCAAAAGGTCATCAAACAATTAAATTTAAGGAAATAATGTTTAAAGTACATAAAGAAGAATTAGAAGTTAACGGTAAAAAATTAATATTAGAGACAGGTAAAATAGCAAGACAAGCTGATGGAGCAATTATAGCCACGTGTGGAGAGACTGTTGTGATTGCTACAGCAGTCGGTGCTAAAAAATTAAATGAAGGACAAGACTACTTTCCATTATCTGTAAATTATCAAGAAAAATATTATGCAGCTGGAAAAATTCCAGGGGGATATTTTAAAAGAGAGGCAAGGCCAACAGAGGCAGAGACTTTAATATCAAGATTGATAGATAGACCTATTAGACCATTATTCCCATCAAGCTTCATGAATGAAGTTCAACTACTTCCAACAGTTTTATCTTATGACGGTGAAAATCAACCTGATGTTCTGTCAATTATAGCTTCATCAGCTGCATTAGCTATATCAGGTTTACCATTTCAAGGTCCAATAGCAGCAAGTAGAGTTGGATATAAAGATGGAAAATATTTGTTAAATCCCTCAATTGAGGAACTTAAAGAGTCGGAATTAGATCTTGTTGTAGCAGGAACTAAAGATGCAGTTTTAATGGTGGAGTCGGAAACTTCGGGATTATCCGAAAAGGTTATGCTAGATGCAGTAAAGTTTGGCCATGAAAAGTTCGTCCCAATAATCGAAGCGATTGAAAAATTATCTAAAAAAGCAAGTAAACCTAAATGGGAAGTTGATGAAGTCGATCACTCGTCTGTGAAAAAGAAAATTGCTGAAAAGTTTGAGAATGACTTAAGAAAAGCGTTCAAAGAAACAGATAAGAAAAAAAGATCTACAGCAATTTCGGACATAGAAATACAGTGTAAAGAAATGTTTTCTGAAGACGAAACTATCACAGAAAATCAAGTTATGGCTCAATTAAAATCCTTAGAGAAAGATATTGTTAGAACTGCAATTTTAAAAGAGAAAAAAAGAATTGATGGAAGGGGTTTGGCCGATGTAAGACAAATTAAATGTGAGGTTGGAGTTTTACCAAGAACTCATGGATCTGCACTTTTCACAAGAGGAGAAACCCAAGCACTTGTTGTTACAACTCTTGGAATGACAGATGATGAACAAAGGTTAGAAAGTTTGGATGGAATGCAGAGATCAAACTTTATGTTACACTATAATTTTCCGCCATTTTCAGTAGGGGAGTGCGGAAGAATTGGAACAGGTAGAAGAGAAATTGGTCATGGCAAATTGGCCTGGAGAGCAATTAATTCTTCATTGCCACTCAAAGAAAATTTCCCCTATACATTAAGAGTAGTTTCTGAGATCACAGAGTCAAACGGATCATCTTCTATGGCAACGGTATGTGGGACATCATTATCTTTAATGGATGCAGGTGTTCCAATAAAAGAGCCAGTGGCTGGTATAGCAATGGGTTTAATTAAAGAAGGAGACGATTTCTCAGTACTGTCTGACATTTTAGGAGACGAGGATCATCTAGGTGATATGGATTTTAAAGTTGCTGGAACAAAAAATGGTATTACGTCACTTCAAATGGATATTAAAATAACTGGAATAACTTTTGAAATTATGGAAAAAGCATTAGATCAAGCTAAGGACGGAAGAGAACACATTCTTGGTGAGATGAATAAAGCAATAAAAACATCAAGAAAAGAGTTTTCCAAACATACTCCTAAAATGGAAACCATTAAGGTCGATAAGAAAGATATCGCAACAGTAATTGGCAAGGGCGGAGCAACAATAAGAGAAATTGTTGAAACGTCCGGAGCTAAAGTTGATGTTAAAGATACAGGCGAAGTAACAGTTGCAGCACCAGACGAAAACTCAAGAAATAAAGCAATTGAATTTATTAAAAATTTAATTGCCAAACCAGAGATGGGAAAAATTTATAAAGGAAAAGTTGTAAAAATCATGGAGTTCGGAGCCTTTGTAAATTTTTTGGGTAAACAAGATGGACTTGTTCATATTTCCGAATTAGCTGATAAACGAGTAGCAAAAGTTGGAGACGTTGTTAAAGAAGGCGATGAAGTCTCTGTTAAAGTTGTCGGTTTTGATAGAGGAAAAGTAAAATTATCTATGAAACAAGCTTCAGTAGTTTAAGCCATATTTTTAGGATCGGGCATTCCCACTTTATTGTAACCAGCATCGACGTAATGAATTTCACCAGTAACTCCAGCGGCAAGATTACTTAATAAATATAAAGCTGAATTCCCTACGTCGTGAATATCAACGTTTCTTTTTAAAAACGAATGATCTTCATTCCATTTGTATAAAAACTTGGCATCCCCAATAGCTGATGCTGCCAAAGTTTTAATTGGGCCTGCACTAATGGCATTTACTCTTATTTTCTTTTGACCTAGATCTCTTGCTAAATATTTTACACTAGCCTCTAGTGCAGATTTACAAACACCCATGACATTATAATTAGGAATAGCTTTAGTAGACTCGTAAGTAAGAGTTAATAAACTACCCCCCTCTTTCATTACCTTAGATGCTTCTTTAGAAACTTCTGTAAAAGAGAAACACGATATAAGCATACTTCTAAGAAAGTTTTCCCTCGATGTATTTAAATATTCTCCAGAAAGCTCTGATTTGTCTGAGAAAGCAACAGCATGAACAACAAAATCAATTTCCCCCCATTTTGATCTTATATCCTCAAAAAGTTTTATAACTTCTTCTTTTTTTTCCACATCACAACTAAACGTAATTTTTGAATTAAGTTTTTCAGCCAAAGGTATAACTCTTTTTTTAAGTGCTTCACCTAGATACGTGAAAGCTAATTCAGCACCAGCTTCGGCTAGTTTTTGGGATATGCCCCATGCAATGGATCTTTCATTAGCTACCCCCATTACCAAACCTTTTTTTCCTTTCATTAAACTCATCATATTTTCTCAAAAATTAAAGTTGCGTTGGTACCACCGAATCCAAAGCTATTTGACATCACAGTATTAAGTGTAACTTCCTTTTCAGTTTTTGTTACTATTGGAAATTTTTTAGCCTCATCATCCATTTCATTTATGTTTGCTGAGCCAGTTATAAAGTTGTTTTTCATCATAATTAGACAATAAATTGCTTCATGAACTGATGCAGCTCCCAACGGATGCCCGGATAAAGACTTAGTCGAACTAATTTTAGGAATATTCTCTCCAAATGTTTTTTTAACGGCATTTAATTCTGTAATATCTCCTACTGGAGTAGACGTCCCATGGGTATTTATGTAATCAATCTTATTTTTTGATGTAGCTATGGCCATTTGCATACATCTTACAGCCCCTTCTCCCGAAGGCGCTACCATGTCGTATCCATCAGACGTTGCACCATAACCTGTAAGCTCTGCATAAATTTTAGCTCCCCTAGCTTTTGCGTGGTCATATTCCTCTAGAACTAAAACACCAGCACCACCGGCAATTACAAATCCGTCTCTTGTTTTGTCGTAAGCTCTGGATGCAGTTTCGGGCTTATCGTTATATTTAGAAGATAAAGCTGTCATCGCATCGAACATCGCAGTCATAGCCCAATGGATTTCTTCACTACCACCTGCGAAAACAATTTTTTGTTTTCCCATTTGAATTAGTTCCATTGCGTTTCCGATACAGTGACCACTTGTTGCACAAGCAGAACTCATTGTGTAATTAGTACCTTTAATCTTAAATGGAACTGCCAAAGTAGCAGAGGCTGTGCTACCCATGGTTCTAGGCACAATGAACGGCCCCATTAATTTAGGTGTTTTTGCTCTAGTTTTATCTGCAGCTAAGATTACATTTTCAATTGATGGTCCACCGGAACCCATTATAATTCCAGTTTTAATGTTACTTACTTCTTTTTCTTCTAGTCCAGAATCCTTAATAGCTTCTTTCATAGCAATATAATTGTATGCTGAGCCAGAGCCCATAAATCTAATTGTTTTCCTGTCTACAAAATCAGAAAGTTTAATATTTGGCTTTCCATGTATATGACTTTTAAGATTATGTTCTTTGTATTCCTCTGCGTATGATATTCCTGATTTAGTATTTTGTAAGGATTGATGAACTTCCTCTTGATTGTTGCCAAGACAAGAAACAATACCTAAGCCTGTAATTACAACTCTTTTCATGATTTAAATAGTCCAACTTTTAAATTTTCAGCACGATAAATTATTTTACCATCTGCACTTAAGATTCCATTTGCCAAACCAACTGTAGTACCCTCTTTTTTAAGAATTCTTTTCATGTTGATCTCATATGTTGCCATTTTTACTTTCTTAAGTACCTCTCCTGTAAATTTTACAGAGTTTACACCTAATGCTCTCCCTTTTCCAGGTTCACCCGTCCATCCTAGAAAAAAGCCAACTAGCTGCCACATCGCATCTAGGCCTAGACAACCCGGCATAACAGGATCACCCTGAAAATGACAATCAAAAAACCATAAATTGTCCTTAATATCAAGCTCTGCTTCAATGATACCTTTTTTAAATTCTCCACTTTTATTATCGATTTTAGTAATTCTGTCGAACATCAACATAGGAGGGAGGGGAAGTTTAGCATTCCCTTCTCCAAACAACTCACCTTTACCACAAGCTATTAATTCATCATATGTGAAACTATTTTTTTGCATATTTAAAAAATACTTTTACTTGATTTATGAAATTAATTATATATATATAGTTTAGAACGATTATAAATTATAAAAAAATTAAGTAAAATGGACAAAAAAAAAGATTTGGCAAGCAAATTAAGAACTTCTGGTTTAAGGCCTACAAAACAGAGAATTAAGCTAGCTGAATTCTTGTTTAATAGAGAAAAAACTTTTCACTTCACTGTAGAAAATTTAGATAAGGCTATAAACAAAAAAAATTCAGAGGATAAAATTGCTTTAGCGACTATTTATAATACGGTGCATGCATTTAAAAAAGCAGGACATTTAAAAGAAATTTTAATTAAAGAAGGTAAAAATTATTTTGATACCAATACTACTTCGCACCATCATTTTTACGATGAGATCAATAATGAATTAACTGATATCGAAAATAATAAAATTGAACTAAAAAAATTCCCTACTCCACCTAAAGGAAAATCCATCAAAGATGTTAATGTAATAATTAACATTGATAATGATAATCAAAAGCACTAGTTTATAATCATTCTAAAGTACTTGACTTCAAGTTTAGAATCATTATATCTTACTTATTAACAAAGGAGTAAACATGGCACTTAAAGGATCGAAAACAGAAGAAAATTTAAAAGCAGCTTTTGCCGGAGAAAGTCAAGCTAACCGAAGATATCTTTATTTCGCTCAAAAAGCGGACGTAGAAGGTTACAATGATGTTGCATCAGTATTTAGATCAACAGCAGAAGGTGAGACAGGTCACGCTCATGGTCACTTAGAATATTTAGAGGAAGTAGGTGATCCAGCAACTGGTAAACCAATCGGTGAAACAAAAGCAAATTTAGCTTCAGCTGTTGCGGGAGAGACGCATGAGTATACAGATATGTATCCTGGTATGGCAAAGACAGCTAGAGACGAAGGTTTTGAAGAAATAGCAGACTGGTTTGAAACGCTTGCTAAAGCAGAAAAATCACATGCTGGAAAATTTCAAAAAACTTTAGAGTCAATTAAGTAATCAATAATTTTGCGGTGGAACTTTAGTTCCACCACAAAAAATCAAAGAAATCAAATGTCTAAAGAAGGAAGCACAGAAGCACCCATAAGACACCCTGTAGATTTTAATCATCCAGATTTTTTAGATCCAAAAAAACTCGATGATGAAATGAGACGTGTATTTGATATCTGTCATGGATGTCGAAGATGTTTTAATCTTTGTGACTCATTTCCAAAACTTTTTGACATGATCGATGAGTCAAAAGACGAAGATGTTGAAAATCTTAAAAGTGAGCAATTTAAACCAGTTGTAGACGCTTGTACGCTCTGTGATATGTGTTTTATGACTAAATGTCCTTATGTGCCGCCACATGATTTTAATTTAGATTTTCCACATTTAATGCTTAGATATAGAACAGCTCAAAGAAAAAATAACGAACTACCTAGAATGCCTTACCAGCTAGCGCAATTAGATAGAAATGGTAAAATTGGAGTTTTTTTATCAAGCGTTATAAATTGGATTACAAACATTAAAAATAGTTTTTTTAGAAAAATCATGGAAGCACTAACTCAAATTGACAGGCGAGTTAGATTGCCGAAATATAACTCTGAAACATTTACCAATTTTTTTAAAAACAATGCTAAAAAAATTAGCTTAGGAAGATTAACTGATAGAAAAGTTGTTATTTATTCAACTTGTTTTGTAAATTTTAATAAAAAAAATACGGGTGTAGCTGCTCTTAAAGTTCTTAAAAAAAATGGCGTGGAGGTAGAACATGCTTATCCCGGATGTTGCGGGATGCCATTTTTGGAGCAAGCTGATTTACCAAAAGTTGTTAAACAAGCAAAAGAAGTTTCAAGTGAACTTTTAAAATGGATCGATAAAGGTTACGAGGTAGTCACTCTCACAGCGAGTTGTGGTTTAATGTTGAAGTTTGAGTGGCCTTTGTTGTTGCCAGACAATGATAATATTAAAAAATTATCTAAACATGTTCATGACATTGATGAATATGTTGTTGATATTGCCAACAAAGAGGGATTAGCCCCAGGTCTTTCTGAAATAGACGGAGGTGTAACTGTACACAACGCCTGTCACGCTAGAGCTCAAAACATGGGTATCAAAGCAAGAGATATGCTGAAAAATATTCCTAATGTAAAATTAGATGTAGTAGAAAGATGTGCAGGCCATGGAGGCACTTTTGGAGTAATGAAAGATACACATGGACTTGCGATTAAAGTAGGACGCCCGACAGCTAGACAAATTGACAACAAAAAAAATAAGTATATGGCATCAGATTGTCCCTTAGCTGGTAAACATTTAAACCAACTCTCAAAAGAAACTGAAATCAGACATGATGAGGCATTACATCCTATCGAAATAATGGCGAAGGCATATAAATTATAGCCATGAACAAACAGGCTAGAGAAGTTACAAAAGCTGATCTTATACCAGCAGAGGAGTACGCTAAAAATAGAAAAGCTTATAGAAAAGAAATAGTTTCTTACAAAAAAGATAGAAGAGTTTCCCTAGGACCGTATGCAAATTTTTATTTTGAGTCTTATGAGACCATGAAAGCTCAAATTCAAGAAATGTTACATATCGAAAAAGGTGGAGACGAGCAATTGAAAGATGAATTAGCCGCCTACAATCCACTAATACCAAAAGGCAAAGAACTAGTAGCTACATTGATGTTTGAAATAGACAACCCATTAAGCAGAGCTGAGTTTTTAAATAAAGTTGGTGGAATTGAGGAAAAAATATTTTTAAAAATTGGAGATGAAAAAATAAAATCGATACCAGAGCAAGATGTAGATCGAACTTCTGCTGAAGGAAAAGCTTCATCAGTTCAATTCGTACATTTTGAATTCAGTGATAGTCAAATAGAGAAATTTAAAGATCAATCCAATGAAGTAATAATTGGAATTGATCACGATATGTACGCTCATACTTCAAAATTAACTGATGCTAACAAAAAAGCCTTAGCTTTAGATTTTAGCTAAAGCAAACCCCAAAGACTTTTTTTTTGTAACCATCCTTTGAATTCTCCAGTATAAATTTTACACCATTCATTTTTGCATTTGTTTATTCTCACAAGTCTCCCTTTTTTGAGTATTGCTATTGGATTAGAATAAATTGTGGAACTACTAAATAAAATTAAATCATCATCTACAGTGATTGCTGCCTTTTTTTTAGACAATTGAGAAATATGTATCCATCCAGAATTATTTTCATGATCTCTAACTTTTCTAAAATTATCTGATTTATCTTGAATAATTACAGGTAAAAACTTTTTTTTATAAAATATCTTAATAGGATAATCAAATGAAGGGCCTTGACGCAAGTTTACTTTATCGTTTCTTAGCGTAAGAAAATATTCATCCATGGAATGAACAATTTCATATGGTAATAATAAAAATAAAATTATAATTAATGGCATTTATTTAAACAATTTAAACTTTTGATAATTTTTATTTTTCTTAAAGACATAGTTAAAGAATTGAAAACTAAAATATTATTATTTAGATCATCTTTTAAACCTAAAACTGTCTTTAAAACTTCATTTGCTTGCAAGGCCCCAATTATTCCAGCTACCGGGGCAAATATTCCTTCCGTTTCACAATTATTCTCTTCCAAAGGCTGATCAGGCATAAAACATCTTAAGCAGGGCCCCTTTTTTTTGAAATTATACTTGAATAGATGGCCATCAAATTTACTAATGGCAGCTGAAATGAGAATTTTTTTATTCTTTTTACAAAAATCGTTAATCAAATATCTAGTATTAAAGTTATCAGTTCCATCACAAACAATATCAAAATTTTTAATTATTGAATTAATATTATTCTTTGAAATTTTAACTCTAAAAGTTTTAATTTTTATTTTTTTATATATTTTACAAATTTTAGATTTCGCTTGATTAACTTTGAATTTTCCAACATCTGAGTTGTTAAATAAAATCTGTCTATTTAAGTTACTTAGTTCTACCTTGTCGTAGTCTACTATTCCTATGTTACACACGCCTGACGAGGCAAGATAAGTAAGAAGAGGGCAACCTAGACCGCCCATTCCAATGATAAGAATTTTTGCTTTATTAATCTTTTTTTGACCAGAAAATCCAATTTTTTTTAAAATAATTTGTTTTTCAAATCTTTTATAGTCCATTATGTCAAGTTTCATAAATTATTTTACTCCAGTAGACCCAAAGCCACCCGAACCTCTTTTGGTATTTTCAAGGGTATCAACTTCTCTTAAATTAGCCTTTACCACTGGGCATAAAACCATTTGAGCTATTCGAAGACCTCTTTCTACTATAAAACTTTTATCACTAAGATTTATTAAAATTACTTTTAGTTCTCCTCTATAATCTGCATCAATTGTACCGGGAGTATTTAATACACTTATTTGATTTTTAGCGGCTAAACCAGATCTTGGTCTTATTTGTATTTCAAAATTTTTTGGTATCGAAACAGCTAAACCAGTGGGGATTATTTCAGATTTTCCTGGTTTTATTTCAATATTCTTATCTATAAATGCTGCTAAATCTAATCCCGAAGATCCATCAGTTTCGTATTTTGGTAAAGTAACTTCTTTTGATAACCTTTTAATTAATATTTCTGTCATCAATTAATTTGTCCAATAAAATTTGAGCAATTTTATTAGCAATAAAACTTTTTTTATTTTTTGGTATTATTTTTATATTTCCTTTTTGATCTATTACCGAAACTTTGTTGAAGTCGGAATTAAAACCAATATTTTTTTTAGATACATCATTAGCAAACATTATATCGCAATTTTTATTTTTCATTTTTAATGTAGAATTTTTAATAACATTTTTAGTTTCTGCAGAAAAACCAGCGACTATTTTAGGCCTATTACTATTATTTTTTGATAAAAAATCTAAAATATCATCATTTTTTATAAAACTTATTGTTTTAAAGTTTAATTTATCTTTTTTAATTTTATTTTTACTTTTTTCAGCAGGCCTAAAATCAGTTACAGCTGCTGTACACACAGCTAAATCTACAGGCAAAGTTTTTTTTACTACATTTAACATTTCATCAGCTGATATAATTTTTTTTACCTTTATACCTTTTGGAAAAGATATCTTAGAAGGCCCGGTTATTAATGTTGTTTTTATTCCTAATTTATTAAGTGCTAAGGCAATTTCATAACCTTGTTTTCCGCTTGATTCATTAGAAATATATCTTATTGGATCAATGTATTCTCGTGTAGGTCCTGCAGTCACCAAGGCTTTAAGGTTTTTCTCCTTGACAATATTTTTTTTGTCAAAGTAATTTTTTAAATATGCAAAAATTTGTCTTGGACTTGACATTTTACCCTCACCAAACTCTCCACACGCCATTTCACCTTTTTCAGGTCCTATAAATAGATAACCAAAGTCCTGTAAAATTTTAAGATTTGATTGAGTAGCTTTGTGTAACCACATTCTTACATTCATAGCTGGCACTAAAAGAATATCCTTATCCGCAGCTAACAAAACAGTTGTAGCTAAGTCTTCAGCTTTTCCTATTGATAGTTTACTCATGAAGTTAGCAGTAGTAGGCATTACCAAAATGATATCAGCCCATCTAGAAAGTGATATATGATCTATTTCGGCTTCTGTCTCACTGTCAAACATATTCTCAAATGTTTTTGATTTAGTTAAAGTTGATAGTGATAATGGAGTAACGAATTCTCTTCCACTTTTTGTAAGAATAGTTTTTATTTGCACGTCATTTTTTTTAAGTAACCTAATTAAATCTAGTGATTTATAGGCGGCTATACCACCTCCAATGATTATTAAAATTTTTTTATTTTTTAAAGTCATTATTCTAGATTAAAATACTAACAAGAAGACAATTACAATACCAAAAAAACTTATTACGACATTATTTCTAAAATTTTTTAATTTCATCTGTTCTATTTCTAAGTTTTTGTTGTTAGTACCTAGATTTAATTTGCCCTCAGCTACAAGTTTTAGTGCATATTCCGCCTTATCCATCAAGCCAGGAAAATCAGGTATTCGTTTTATTATTTCAGCAGATGTATTTAAAGCCGTATCAATTGTTGATTTGGGACTTTTTAAGTTTTTAAGCCAATCTTCTAAAACAGGTTTAGATACTTCCCAAATATTTGTTTCCGGGTATAATTTTCTAGCAACTCCCTCCACTACCACCATTGTTTTTTGAAGTAATAGTAATGGAGGTTGTGTAGCCATATTGAATTTTTCTGTAATCTCAAACAACTGAGCAAGTAAATTTCCACCAGAAATATCCTTTATAGACTGACCAAAAATTGGCTCACCTACTGAACGTAATGCTTGAGCAAATTCATCTTTTGATACATTTTGAGGAACTAGTCCAGCTTGAAAGTGAACTTCAGCAACTTTGACATAATCTCTTTGTATAAACCCATATAAAATTTCAGCTAAAAATTTCCTATTATTTTTATCTAGTCTACCCATAATTCCAAAATCAACAGGAACAATATTACCTTTTGGATCTACAAAAAGATTGCCTTGATGCATGTCGCCGTGAAAAAAACCGTCACGAACAGCTTGTTTTAAAAAATGTTGAATTAAATTCTCAGCCAAACGTTGTAAATTTATACCTTGCTCTTCTAATTTTTTTTGTTCTCTAATTGAAACTCCATTTACTTTATCTAAAGTAAGTATTTTCTTCGTTGTATAATTCCAATAAATTTTTGGGACATTAAATCCATTATCTGACTTAGTATTTTCATATAGTTCATTAGCAGCAGCAGCCTCGAATCTTAAATCCATTTCGATGTTAGTAATTTCCCTCAAAAGGTGAACAACTTCTACCAGCTTCAATCTTTTAGCTTTTGAAATTGTATTTTCAACGATATATGCAAACAACATTAAAGCATCTAGTTCCTCATTAAATAATTTTTCTATATCTGGTCGTAAGATTTTTATTGCTACCTGTTTTTCTTGATTTTCATTTCTTATTTTTGCGAAATGAACTTGTGCAATAGATGCTGCTGCTATCGGCTCACCTATATCAATTATATTATGGTATTGTTTCTCACCAATTTCTTTTTTAATAACTTTTTTTGCCTCGTATAGCTCAAAAGCAGGGACTTTATCTTGAAGTTTTTCCAAATCTTTTGCCAGCTCCTCACCAATTATGTCTGGTCGGGTAGCTAAAAATTGTCCAAGTTTTATAAATGTAGTACCCATTCCTTGAAGAGCTTCACAAAGATTTTGACCTGGATTATTATTTTGTAAACGAGTATTTTTTGAACCAATAGAAATCACACTGAAAAATAAATTTATAGATAATGGCATTTGATGAACTTGGTTTATTGTATCAATCGCACCTGAGGTAGACAGTTTCCTAGCAATTTGAAATAACTTAAAAACTCTTTTCAACATTTAAATTTTCCATCCAGAGTGTATTGCCGAGATACCATTAGATAGATTTCTATATTCCACATTAGTAAACCCATTTTTAGAAATGATTTCTAAAAGTTGTTCTTGATTATAAAAAGCATCTATACTGCTAATTAAATATTCGTAAGGTTTTGATGATCCAACAATATATTTTCCTAAAGTAGGAATAGCTTTTGAATAATTTCTATATAAAAAATTCAGTAATTCATTATCTATTTTTGAAAACTCTAAACACATAAAACGGCCACCTGGTTTTAAAACTCTATAAGCTTCCTTAAGAGTTTTGTTAATATCAGAAACATTCCTAATACCATAGCTAATTGAATAAAAGTCGTACATATTATCTGCAATAGGTAAAATTTCAGCTTTAGATTTGATCCATTTAATGTTCTTGAACTTTATTAAATTGCTTTTCCCTTTCTTAAACATACCATCATTAGGCTCTACGCAAGTGATAGTCGAGAAATTTTTATTTCTTAAAGAAAATAGTTTTGCTATATCTCCGGTGCCTGACGCCACATCAATTAATGAGGAATTACGAGAAGGATTCATCCAGTCTATAAATTTATCCTTCCAAATACGATGTATTCCTAAAGACATAACATCATTCATCAAATCATATTTATCGTACACTTCCGAAAATACGGAATTGACTAATTTTGTTTTATCTTGAATAGTGCTTTTCATAAATTAATTATATGCCAGAATTACCAGAAGTTGAAGTTGTTAAAAGGTCCTTAATTAACAAAACACAAAATTTAATTGTAAAAGCAGTCAAAATAAATGATGGAAGATTAAGATACAAAATTGATAGAAACAAAATTAAAAAAATTATTGGGCTTAGATTAAAAAAAATCTCAAGAAGATCTAAATATCTATTATTTTTTTTTAATAAAGATATAGTGATGTTAGTACATTTAGGCATGACGGGAAAATTCTTTTTTATCGACCGAAAAAGAACAAAATATAAAACAAGTTTTTACTACAACATAAATAAAGATAAAGATAAAAAACATGATCGTATAATCTTTAATTTATCAAATAACCAAAAATTAATTTATAATGATGTAAGAAAATTTGGTTTTATAAAGTTTATTAAACGAGCTAATGTAGACACAAATTCTCACCTAAAACCTTTAGGGCCAGAACCGTTAAGTACTAAATTTAATTTGGAATACTTTAAGAATTATATAATTGGAAAAGAAAGGACTATAAAAGATCTTTTAATGGACCAAAAATTTATATCTGGACTTGGTAACATTTATGTAAATGAAATTCTTTTTTTTAGCGGAGTAAGACCTGCAAAAAAAATTAACAAACTAAAAGATTTTGAGATTCGAAAAATTGTAAAATTTTCGAAAAAAATAATTTCTAAAGCGATTATACTTGGAGGTTCATCTATTAAAGATTTTTCTAGTAGCAGTGGAAAAAAAGGTTCATTTCAGCAACATTTCAGTGTTTATGGAAAAAAAAATGAAAGCTGCTCTAACTTAAAGTGCAAAGGTGTGATTAAAAAAATTGTAATAGCTAATCGAGCATCTTTTTTTTGTAGTAAATGCCAAAAATAATAAAGTTGACCGTATTTAAATGCACATATATAAAACCCTAAAAAATGCCAAATACTAAATCAGCAATCAGAAGAGTACGAAGGGTTAAAAAACAAACTCAAGTTAATAGAATTCGAAAAAGCAAATACAAGACTGCTGTAAAGCAAATGGAACTTTATTTAAAAGCTAAAGATAAGGAAAAAGCTAAAAAATATTTTTCTAAATTTCAGTCAATTCTAATGCAGGTTGCTAAATATGGTATAATAAGTAGGAACACTGCCGGAAGAAAAATTTCTAGAATTTCAAAAAAAATTTCCTCTAAATAATCAATTTAAAGTTGATCAACCAAAAAAAATTAATCTACATTTAGTATCATCTAACCAAATGTAGAAACTTAATTCAGTGAGTTGAAAATATTTTTCTTATTCTATCTGAACGATAATTGTACAACCAATTATTAATTTTATTTTTGATTACAACCTATACTTAGTTGCAAACAATTTGCAAAAGTCGTTTAAAGGAATTTCTTTAAGAAATATCTACATGGAAAAAAATAATTTTAAAAAACAAAATGCTTTCACTTCTGAAGAGGAAAAAACTTTAAATTGGGAAGATATACAAAATTCTTTTAAAAAAACTTTCGGAAGCGAAATTTATAACAGTTGGTTACAAAAGATCTCATTGGTAAAAGAATATAATGATTACTTAATATTAGGAGTTCCTACAAGATTTTTTAGGGATTGGATTGTATCAAGATATTTAGATAAAATTTTGGAGCAGGTCAAAAATTTTAAGTTAAGCCTTAACAGAATAGAATTTAAAATTATTGAGGAAAATAAACAAAATCAAGAGTTTATTAAAATTGATGAACTGAACAAAGTTACTGAAATTAAGGACTCGATTTTAAATTATAATAGACTTAACCCTAACCTAAATTTTGAGAGCTTTATTCAAGGGAAGAGTAACGATATTGCTTTATCTTACTCTAAAAAAGTCTGCGAGCATGTTTCTAGATATAACCCACTTTATATTTGTGGAGGGGTGGGTTTAGGAAAAACTCATCTTTTAAATGCGATCGGATTAGAACTTCAAAATAACAACAATGTGATGTTTATCTCAGCAGAGAGGTTCATGTATCATTTCATTAAATCGATTAAAAAAAATGATATGGTTAATTTTAAAGATTTCTTTAGAAAGTCATCTGTATTTATAATAGACGACATACAATTTATTAGTGGCAAAGAAAGTTTACAAGAGGAGTTTTTTCATACATTTAATAGCCTTATAGACAAAGGTTCTCAAATCATCATTTCTGCAGATCGAGCACCAATGAAGCTCGATCGAGTTCAAGATAGAATTAAATCAAGATTATCTGGAGGACTTGTAGTTGACATAGACTCACCTGATCTAGAATTAAAATTTAAAATATTAAAAAAGAAAATAGAGGAAATACAAAGCCAATTTAAAGAAAATATTAATTTGAGTGATGAAGTGATTAATTATATAGCTAGTGAAAGTAAAACTAATATTCGAGAATTAATAGGTGTGCTCAACAGAGTAATTGCGTTTAGCAGAGTGCACAATAAAATCTTAACAATAAGTGATTGTAAAAATATCTTGAAAGATGTTTTCAGCCAAATAAGAGTGATAACTGTCGATAAAATTCAAAATGTTGTTTCAAATTATTTTAATATTGCCTTGAGTGAAATGCTCTCACAAAGAAGATCAAGACCTCTTGCAAGACCCAGACAAATTGCAATGTATTTGGCAAAAAAAATGACAACAAGATCTTTACCTGAAATTGGCAGAAGATTTGCTAACCGAGATCATACTACGGTAATACATGCTGTTAAAACAATTACTAGATTATCTGAACAAGACGATGAAATGAAAAAAAATATTAGTCAGATTAAAAGTTTATTATTAGAGCAGTAATTAAATGCAATTTGTTGTAAAAAGGGATATTTTATTAAAATCATTAAATTTTGTTCAAGGTGTTGTAGAAAAAAAAAATACATTACCAATTTTATCAAATGTTTTACTACAATTGAAAAATAATAAATTGACAATTGTTGCCACTGATCTTGATATAATCTTTTATGATGAAATAAGTGAAGTCAAAATAGTGAAAGAGGGTAGCACGACAACATCCGCAGCAATATTGTATGACATTTTAAGGAAAATATCCTCTGACTCAGAATTAAACTTCGATTTAAGATCCGAAAATAGATTAAGTTTGAAAAGTGAAAGCGCTGATTTTAATCTTTTATGCCTTCCTACAGATAATTTTCCTACTTTTTCAGATGAGTTTGAGGGCCAAGAAATTGAATTAAATAATAGTAGGTTTCTAAAACTTTTAAATAAAACAAAAATTTCTATTTCCAACGATGATACCAGACATTATCTTAACGGCGTATTTCTTCATGTCACTGAGGCTCATGGGCGAAATTTTCTTACTGGAGTAGCCACAGACAGTCATAGATTGTCATCTAGTAGTTTAGAAATAAGTAAAATTACAGATTTTTCGTCATTAATATTGCCAAGAAAGACAGTATTTCAATTATGTTCCTTGCTTACTGAAACTTCTCATCAACTATTGATGCAAACAAGTGATAACAAAATTAAATTTACTTTAGGCAATATAAAATTAATATCTAAAGTAATAGATGGGAAATTTCCTGACTATAAAAAAGTTGTGCCAACTACTAATGATAAAACACTAATAGTTTCCTCTAAAGATTTTGTTAATTCTATAGAGAGAGTTGCAAGTGTATCTCTTGACAGAAAAGAGGGTGTTAAATTAGTAATTAACAAAAATAATGTTCAACTTTCAGTAAATAGCGCTAATTCAGGTGAAGGTAATGAAAAAATTAAAGCCGATTTTTCTTCTGAAAATTTAAATATAAGTTTTAACTCTAAATATTTAATTGATATCGCATCTGAAGTTGAAGATAAAAATTTAAAAATGAATTTAAAAGACTCCGTATCTCCTGTCTTAATTGAAGATATATCCGATAAAAATAGTTATTACGTTATAATGCCAATGAAAATCTAGATTTATAAGTTTCTAAAAATATCTTTTTTTTTAGCTCTATAATTGTTGATACCTAATAGTTTTAAGTCGTTTTGATCATATGTGGTTTTATATTCTATGAAAAAAATGTTATAGTATTAAAATTCTTAAAAATAATGTCTAGAAATTCTGAAATTAAAAAAGCACCTTCTTATGGTGCGGACTCAATAAAAGTCTTAAAAGGTTTAGATGCAGTCAGAAAAAGACCTGGAATGTATATCGGTGACACTGACGATGGTTCCGGGTTACATCATATGGTCTTTGAAGTTGTTGACAATTCTATCGATGAAGCATTAGCGGGCTATTGTAAGAATATAATTGTGACGATTAATTCAGATAATACAGTTACAGTAGAAGACGATGGAAGAGGTATCCCAGTTGATATGCATAAAGGTGAAAAAATGTCAGCAGCGGAGGTAATAATGACCCAATTGCATGCGGGGGGTAAATTTGATCATGATTCTTATAAAGTATCAGGAGGCTTGCATGGTGTGGGTGTATCCGTAGTAAATGCATTATCAGAAAATTTAAATTTAAATATTTATAGAGATGGAAACGAATATGAAATTAAATTTAGAGATGGAAACTCAGTAAAACCACTTAAAAAATTAGGAAAAACTAAAAAGAAAGGAACTAAAATTAATTTTTTACCTTCGAAACAAATCTTTTCCTCAATAAAATTTAGCACTAACATTTTAGAAAAAAGAATTAGAGAATTAGCATTTCTTAACAAAGGAATATCAATCAAACTTATTGATGACACCTCAAAAAAACCTAAAGAATTTTTACATAAGTATGATGGAGGAATCATCGAATTTGTCAGACATATAAATAAAAAAAAACCTATCTTGATTAATAAAAATGAGAAAGAGGTATTTAAAAAACCTGTTTATGTAACAGCTTCAAAAAACAATGTAAAAGTAGAATGCTCTTTTGAATGGAATTCAGGTTATTCGGAGGAAGTATTGCCATTTACAAATAATATTCCTCAAAGAGATGGTGGAACTCATTTACTTGGATTTAGAACTGCTCTTACAAGAGTAATAAATAAATATGCAGCAGATAGAAATAACAAAAAAAATAAAATTACATTAACAGGAGAAGATATAAAAGAGGGATTAACCGCAGTCATATCAATCAATATGCCAGATCCAAAATTTTCTTCTCAAACAAAAGATAAATTGGTTTCATCTGAGATTAGAAATATAGTCGAACATATTATAAGTGAAAAAGTTTCAACGTGGTTTGATCAAAATCCTTCTATAGCTAAAACGGTATTAGAAAAGATTAGCCAAGCCGCAATGGCTAGAGATGTAGCGAGAAAAGCAAGAGATAGTGTAAGAAGGAAAGGTACCTTTGAATTATCAGGACTTCCAGGAAAACTTGCAGATTGTCAAATTCAAAAAAGAGAAGGAACTGAATTATTTATAGTTGAGGGTGACTCAGCTGGTGGATCAGCTAAACAGGGTCGAGTTAGAGAATTTCAAGCAGTATTGCCTTTGAGAGGAAAGATTTTAAACACTTACATTAATGGAAAGTCGAACGGTGAAGATCAATCTACCAGAGCTTTATCAAAGATGATGTCTTCTAATGAAATCGTCACTCTAATAAATGCTTTAGGAACAGGATCAAAAGATTTTAATATTGAAAATTTAAGATATGATAAAATAGTAATTATGACAGATGCAGATGTAGATGGATCTCATATCAGAACTCTTTTACTAACTTTCTTTAATAACTATCCTTTTAATCAATTAATTGAGAATGGACACGTATATCTTGCTCAACCACCATTGTTTAAAGTTACCAAGTCAAATAAAAGTGTCTACATAAAAGATGAAAAAGCTCTTGAAGATTATATTTTAGAATCAGCAGACCTAAATAAAAAAATAAAGAAAGGTACTACAGAATATAAGAGATTTATTCAAGAACAGAAAGAAAAGCTATCTATACAGCGTTTTAAGGGTTTGGGAGAAATGAACCCCGAAGAACTTTGGGAAACAACTCTGAATCCAGACAACAGAACAATGCTTCAAGTTCAATATTCAAAAGGAACTAAAGATAAATCCAAAGAAGATCAAAAAATGATTAAAGTGCTTATGGGTGACGAAGTTGCTCCCAGAAAAGATTTTATTACAAATAATGCCTTAGATGTTGCAAATCTTGACATTTAATTAAACAATGAATTTTAATACTCTCTTTCGAACAAAAGAGAATCTCAATTTAGATAAAAATACACTCACAATCTTAAGGTATATTGCAATTATTGGCCAATTTATTGCGATAAACTTAGTTTATTTCTATTTATCTTTACCTTTCCCAATTGAGGCAAGTTACGTTGTTATTTTAATAGGTTTATTAACTAACATTTACCTTCAGTTTGGAATAAAAATTAATCAGCTCAAGGACCTCTATGCTTTAATATTTCTTATTTTCGACTTAGTTCAATTAAGTATTTTACTTTATTTGACTGGCGGGATTTTTAATCCTTTTTGTTTTTTATTGATTATACCTGCAATTGTCTCATCGACATTCCTAAGCATGGGTTCAACCATGATCTTAGGATTAATTACGTCTTTACTTTTACTAACTATTTCTTTTTTTCATTTACCAGTACCAGGCGAAGATATGAAATTACTTCATTTTCCAGATTTCTATAAAACGGGTATTATTATTTCAATTTTAATTGGTTTAATATTTTTAAGTTATTTTGGAATAAGATTTGCAGGAGAGACAAAAAAAAGGTCTGAAGCATTAAATAAATTACAAGAGGTTATCTCAAAAGAATACGAACTTGAGTCTTTAGGAGGACAAGCCGCAGCCGCAGCACATTCATTAGGAACTCCATTAGCTACAATAAGTGTGGTCGCAAAAGAATTAAAAAAAGAAATTGGAAATAACAAAGAATATTCAAAAGATATTGATTTACTTATTAGTCAGACAAAAAGATGCAGTGAAATATTAAAGCAAATATCAAAAAAACAAATAGAGGAAGATATTTTTTTAAGTTCTATTAAACTTGAAGATCTATTAGATGAAATTATTAATTCTTTTAAAGAAACCTCATCAAAAAAAATTGATCTTTTAACAGAGGATGATCAAAATAAAATAAAGATACAACGAACACCAGAAATAATTTATGGCTTAAGAAACTTTATTGGTAATGCTGTAAAATTTTCAAAAAGTAGAGTTAAAATAAAACTTTCAAGCAGCAAAAAATTGATTGAAATAAAAATTTATGATGATGGACCAGGTATACCAGAAGACATTATAAATAAAATCGGAGAGCCATATATTAAATCTAAATCTAGAGAGTTAAGCCCTAATTCTGGCCTTGGTCTAGGGACTTTTTTAGGCAAAACATTGCTTGAGAGACAAAGTGCAAAATTATTGTTTAGAAGAAATAGTGATCTTGGTGGAGCTTTAGTAATTATAACATGGGATCCAAAAATATTAACTAACTCTTAAATTCAAAAGTATAAGCTAATATTTTGTATGCAAGTTTAGCTACTAGAAAATTATAAGAGTTAAAATTTTTAATCGGCGCAAGCTCATTTATGTCAGCACCTACTACATTAGAAATTTGACACACTTTTTTTATAATAGGCAATACATCTTCCCAAAATAAACCACCTGGCTCTGGAGTGCCAGTAGCCGGCATTATACTTGCATCAAATCCATCTACATCAAAAGTTATGTAGACTGTTTTATTATAAAAAAAATTTTTGATTAAAGAAAGATCCCATTTTTTTTTATCTTTCCCCCAAAAAATCTCAACTCTATGTCTATTATTATTGTAAAAGTCCATTTCAGATTTAGATAGATTTCTTATACCAAATGAAACAACTTTAACATTTCTATAATCTAAACACCTTTTAATTGCTGAGGCGTGAGAAAACTTTTCTCCTTGATAACTTTCTCTTAAATCTGCATGAGCATCAAAATGTAAAAGGGTTATGTCACCATATTTTTTTACAAGAGGTTCTATAGAGCCAGGTGTAATAGAGTGTTCTCCGCCAAATACCAAAGGAAATTTATTACTTTCAATTATTTTTTTATTGATTTGAGACAATTGGTTTAAAGCTTGTTTAATATTTTTTTTAATCGTGAAAGGTTTTAGAGTTTTTATACCTATTTCTTTATGAGGTTCTTTATTTAATTCCTCGTCAAATAGCTCTACTTGATGAGAAGCTTTGATTATCTCTTTAGGTCCATTTTTAGTACCTCCACCGTAACTTACTGTTTTCTCAAGTCCAAAAGGAACTACCGTAACTTTATGATTAAAATTCTTGCCGGCATCGTAACCTAAAAAACCTTTTTTTTGACTCAAATATTCCATTTATGTATTGAAAATTTTAGAGAAATTTCTTTTTCCTCTTTTTTCCCATTTTCTTCGATGGTAAGCGTCACTAGCAATTAATGGAAGTACACTTGTTGCTTCAGCAAAAACCATCTGTTCTTTTGTTACATCAACTTTACCCCATGAACTAGCCTCTTTTAAAGTAGAGCTGCTGCATGCACCATCTCGAGTATCAGCGACTGTTATTTGTATAGCATATTTATGCATATCAACTTTCTTTCCTAATAATTCAGCACATACTACTGTATCCTGTATAAAGTTTTTGGGGACGCCTCCCCCGATCATAAGCAAACCAGATTGTTTAGAATTAAGTTTAATTTCAGTAAGCTCTCTAAATTCACGTATCGAGTCTATTGTTATATGACTTTGAGGATTTTGCTCTTGATGCATTACTAAACCAAACCCAGCTGAGCTATCTGTAAAAGCTGGGCAAAATATTGGCACATCATTATTGTATGCAACTTCAATCAATGAGTCTTTTTTTTTACTATTTGATTTTAAATATTTTCCCAATTCTTTTATAAATTCTCTTGAAGTATAAGATTTTGGTTTCAATGTATTAGCTATATCGCAAATTATTTGATCGCAAGCTTGCAGTTCTTCTTCATCAATATAAGTATCATATATTCTATCAATATAATTTTTACGAAGTTCAGTATCATCTTGAAATTGAGAGCCTTGATAATGCTTGAAACCGAGTGCTTCAAAAAAATCCATATCAATTATAGATGCCCCAGTAGCTACGATTGCATCAACCATGTTATTTTTTACTAAATCTGCGTATAAACTCATACATCCCCCAGCAGATGTGGAACCAGCCAATGTCAAGAAAATCGAACAATCTTTATCAGCCAACATCTCATTATAGATACCAGCTGCTCTTGCTGTATCTCTCGAAGTGAAAGACATTTTACTCATTCCATCAATAATTTTTCTTGCATCGAAGGATTTTATATCGATATGTTCAATTGGATTGTTGAGTAGAGATTTTTTATTATGCCCAATCTTAGGGTTATTATTTTTAGCCATTAAGCTACTAAAGAATCAACTTTATTTTTTGATTGATCATGAATAGACATAATTGGTTTGTCGTTCACTTCAAATATCTCATTTGAATAAAAGCCATTAAAGTTAGTTCTGAATGTTAAACCATAAGCTCCTAGTTGTCCTAACTCAATATAGTCACCTTCTTTAATATTATTAGGTAAAAGAAAAGGACCTTTCATATAATCCAAACTATCACAAGTTGGACCAAATAAACTAAATGAGGTTAGCTTTTTTGATTGCACTCTGCCATCTGTAATCATTTTAGATGGAAAAATAAAATTTGGTACTCCTGCGTCAAATAAAGAACCATAAGTTCCATCGTTAATGTAGAGATTTTGTTTTTTTCTTAAAATTACTTTAACTATTGTTGAACCACTTTCTGCTACTATTGCCCTACCTGGTTCGCATATAATTTCAGGCAATTTATTTAATTTTAAATTTTTCAAACCCTTTTTAATTTCATCCATGTAATTTTCTAATGGTTCAGGTTTTAAGTCTGGGTAAACTGTAGGGAATCCTCCACCTATATTAATTATATCTGGAATAATTTTTGTTTTTTTAATTATATTTGCTATTTCCCTTATACCTTTAGAGTATGAAATTTTTTCCATGCACTGTGAGCCAACGTGAAAACTGATACCTAGTTTCTTAGAATGTTCTCTACATAATCTTACTAGCCCTAAAGCCTCTGAGGGAAGCGCACCAAATTTTCTTGATAAATCAATTTCTGCATGTTCATTAGAGATAGCAATTCTTACAAATAATTTTAAATCTTTAGCTCGATTTGTTGCCTCTAGAATTTTTCTCAATTCGTCTTTATTATCTAATGAAAAACTTTTAACGCCATAATCAAAGTAAGCAGACGAAATACTTTCTTTACTCTTGACTGTATGCATGAAGTGTAACTTAGCATCTGAATTAATTTTTTTAATAAGTTTAATTTCGTTTAAAGAAGCAACATCAAAATCTTTTACCCCATTAGCTATGATCTGCTTGATCACTTTCTCGTGAGGGTTAGTTTTTACGGCGTAAAGTATTTTACCTGGAAAGTTGTTTTTAAAAAATTCTACGGATTTTTTAATTTCCTTAGTCCGTATACAATATACGGGATAATCTGGTTTTAGCGAGTTAACTAATTCGTCAACCGATTTAAATTTTCGCATTTCATGTGTCCCTCGTTATTTTACACAAAGGTTTTTTGAAAAATTTAATAAAAAAAACCTAATTAATTTGCATTTAAGGTTTTTTGGACTTTATGTAAAGGAAAAAAAGCCAATTTGAGCTGTTGAAATTATGTCCACAGTACCTATATCAGACCTATATGAGAGCACAAAAAAATATACCAGAGCAGTTAAATTTGTCTGATTTTGATGACAAAAGCCTGCTAATATTAGATGATGATGATCCTCTTAGAGGTAGGCTCTCAAGAGCCATGGAAAAGAAGGGTTTTCAAGTAAAAGAGGCTAAAACTGTAGCTGAAGGGCTAAATTTAGTGAAAACTAAGCCACCAAGCTTTGCTTGTGTGGACCTAAGGCTAGAAGATGGTAACGGACTTGATGTTGTAAAAGAGCTCTCAAAAGTTAAAAGTGATTCTAGAATAGTAATGTTAACCGGATACGGGAATCTACCTACAGCTGTAGCGGCTGTTAAAGCAGGTGCCATAGATTATATAGCCAAGCCCGTAGATGCTGATGATGTAGAAGCAGCTTTACTTGCGTCTCCTGAGTCAAAGGCAAGGCCGCCGGAAAACCCAATGTCTGCCGACAGAGTAAAATGGGAGCACATACACCGAGTATTTGAATTGTGCAATAGAAATGTTTCCGAAACAGCTAGAAGACTCAAAATGCACAGAAGAACTCTTCAAAGAATTCTTTCTAAGAGATCTCCAAGATAGAATTATAATATTTTCCTTATTTTTTTGATTTGATTAATTGCAAAGGTAGCAATAAGAATTTTAAAAAGTTCTGCTAGTAAAAAAGGCTGTGCACCTAACTGAAAAATAGGCTTATCCCAACCAATTAGATTTCCCAACCAACTCATTCCTAAGATATAAATAAAACTTGTTGCTAGTAAAAGTTTCATAAAGTTTTTTATTAAACTATTGTCGTAAATAAATTTTCCAGAAATATAAACAGCAACCAAGAATCCCAAAAGATAACCCATGGTAGGACCAGTAAAGTAAATTAATCCTATACCTTTTTCTGGAGTCCCTGAAAAAACTGGTAATCCAATTATTCCTTCAATTAGATACAAAGAAACTGTTGCAACACCTAGCTTCCAACCAAAACAAATTCCAATTATTAAGACAACTAATGTTTGCATTGTCATTGGAACTGGGTAGAAAGGAATTTTTATTTTTGAAGATACAGCTAATACTATGCTTCCAATTAAGGCTAAGAAAACATACTTAAGTAATTTAGATTGTTTTAAATTTTTTACTAATTCCATATCATTAAATAAACATTTTTTTCAATAAAATCTAGTGATTTGTTAATTGAACAAATACATCTTCCAAATCACCATCGTCAGTAGAAATATCCTCAATTTTTAAGTTATTTTGATTAAAATAATTAATTATTTCACCAAAATTTAATGAATTTTTTTCATATGTTGCTGTAATTTGTTTTTTTGAAATAATTTTAAACTGAATTCCTTTCATATGTAAAGAAAGATTTAAATCAACTGTTTTAACTTTAAAATTAATTTTTTTAGTTTTAATTCTTTCTAGAAGTTTTTCAGTTGTATCTAAGGCTACTAAATTACCTTTATTGATAATGGCTATACGATCACACATTTCTTGAGCTTCTAATAGGTAGTGAGTAGTCAAAATTATTGTAACACCTTCCTTGTTGAGCTTTTTTACATTATTCCAAAGGTTATTTCTAAGCTCCACATCAACCCCTGCTGTCGGCTCATCCAAAATTAATATTGGAGGTTGATGAACCATTGCTTTTGCAATTAGTAGTCTCCTTTTCATACCTCCAGATAAACTTCTTGAATACGCATTTGCTTTACTCTCTAAAGAAACCATTTTAAGTATTAAGTCTGTAATTCTATTTGTTTTGGTTATCCCGTATAGGCCGGCTTGTAGTTCCAATAATTGCTTTGGACTGAAAAAAGCATCTAAGTTTATTTCTTGAGGAACTATTCCTAAAGAAGCCTTAACTTGTCTTGGGTTTTTATCTAAATCAAAACCCCAAACATTAACATGTCCAGAAGTTTTATTTACTGTTCCTCCTAAAATACTCAAAAATGTTGTCTTACCGGCACCATTTGGTCCAAGCAGTCCAAATACCTCTCCCTCTTTAACTTCAAAAGTTAAATCTGTAATAGCTTTAGTTTCTTTTTTTGTTTTTGAGTTTGAATAGATTTTATTAAGATTTTCAACAATTAAAGCATTATTAGGCATAATATTTTTTAATCTTAGTTAAGAATTCAATGTAATATGTATATATGAGTTCAATAAAAAAAACAGATCATTTTTATCTCATTGATGGATCTGGCTATATTTTCAGAGCCTATTATGCCTTGCCGTCTTTATCTAGAAAAAGTGATGGCCTACCTACAGGAGCTGTAAGTGGTTTTTGCTCGATGCTTTTTAAACTTCTAGAAGATGCTAGATCTGATGACTCAAAAAATAAACCAACTCATTTTGCTGTTATATTTGATTCAGCTAGAAAAAATTTTAGAAATGAAATTTATAGTGATTACAAGGCTAATAGAGCTGAAGCACCAGACGATTTAGCACCTCAGTTTGAATATATCAGAAAATCAGTTGAGGCTTTTAACTTACCTTCTATTGAACTTTTAAATTATGAAGCAGATGATCTTATAGCTACTTATTCAAAAAAAATTACAGAAGCTGGAGCTAAGGTTACCGTAATATCTTCAGATAAAGATTTGATGCAGCTAGTGTCGAATAAAATTAGACTATTTGATCCAATGAAAAGTAAAGTAATAGGTGAGAAAGAAGTTGTTGAAAAATTTGGGGTTAAACCAAGCCAAGTAATTGATGTGCAATCACTTGCTGGAGATAGTTCAGATAACGTACCAGGAGTGCCGGGCATTGGCATAAAAACAGCAGCAGAGCTTATTAATAAATATAAGACCTTAGAAAATTTATTAAAAAAGGCATCAGAAATACCTCAGAATAAAAGACGAGAAACATTAATGTCTAATAAAGATAAAGCTATGCTTAGTAAGCAATTAGTTACTTTGAAAAATGACGTCCCACTTAAGGATAATGCCAGTGATTTCATTATTAAAGATATAAATAGAGATAAACTTTATAATTTTTTAAGAGATATGGAGTTTAATAGACTGCTAAGCCAGGCAATTAGTTTTTATGGTGAGCCAGTAAATAAAGATTTTAATGAAAAAACCTCAATAAAAAAAGATAAGATAAATACAAAGATTTACAAAACTATTTCAAAAGAAAAACAATTAGATGAATTAATAAAAAAATTAGATGAAAAATCGGTTATAGCGGTTGATACTGAAACTTCCTCTCTAAATCCACAAGAAGCCAATCTTGTGGGTATATCAGTATGTTATGAGGCCAACGAGGCTTTCTATATTCCAGTAGGTCATAAAGAGAGAACGGAATTAAAAAAGAACATAGTTTTAAAAAAGCTTAAACCAATTTTAGAAGATCCAAGTATAAAAAAAGTTGGCCAAAATATAAAATACGATTTAATTATATTCAAAAATAATGGCATCGAATTAAGCTCGGTAGAAGATACGATGTTACTTTCGTATACATTAGATGCTGGAAATAATAGACACAACATGGATACTCTATCTGAATTGCATCTTGGCCATAAAACTATCTCGTATAAAGATTTAGTAGGAACTGGAAAAAAACAATTAAATTTTGCAGACGTAGATATTAAATCTGCTACTGAATATGCTGCTGAAGATGCAGATATAACTCTAAGATTATATGAAGTTTTATCTGAAAGAGTATCTCAGGAGAAGTTAGAAAGAGTATATGAGGAATTTGAAAAACCAATGATCAAAATCCTTTCAACGCTTGAGATGAACGGCATAAAAGTTGATGACGCTTATCTTAAAAAACTTTCTAAGAAATTTGAGGAAAGATTGACAACTATAGAAAAAGAAATTTACAAAATATCAAATAAAAAATTCAATATCGGTTCACCAAAACAACTGGGAGAAATTATTTATAATGACCTTAAAATAGCTAAGTTAAAAAAAACAAAAAAAGGTAGTTTAGCTACGAGTGCTAAAATCTTAGAGGATTTAGCTTCAACAGGACATAAATTTCCTAATTTAGTTTTAGAATGGCGGCAGGTATCAAAACTAAAAAGCACTTACACAGATGCTTTGCAAGATCATATAAGTAAAAAAACAAAAAGAGTTCATACTTCCTTCTTACTCGCAGCAACTAATACTGGTAGGCTAGCCTCGAGTGATCCAAATTTACAAAATATTCCTATAAAAACTTCAGATGGAAAAGAAATAAGAAAAGCATTTGTAGCGGATAAAAATAATTTACTTATTTCAGCGGACTACAATCAAATAGAAATGAGAATTCTTGCTGATATGGCTGATGTCAAGGAATTAAAGAAAGCTTTTAAAAACAACCAGGATATCCACTCTTTAACAGCGAGCCAAGTCTTTGATGTTCCGATTGCTAAAGTGACAGATGATTTTAGACGTAAAGCAAAGGCAATTAATTTTGGAATTATTTATGGAATAACACAATATGGATTAGCAAAACAAATATCGGTGTCAAACGAAGAAGCTTTAAGTTTCATTAATTCGTATTTTAAAAAATTTCCTGAGATTAAAGATTATATGAATACAACAATTAAAACTTGTAGGAAGCAGGGTTTTGTAACAAATATTTTTGGAAGAAGAATTCATTTAAGAGGAATTAATGATAAAAATTTTAGCGTTCGAGCATTTCAGGAAAGAGCAGCAATTAATGCTCCAATACAAGGATCGGCTGCAGATATTATTAGATTGGCAATGATTAAAATTGATAAGGTTCTTGAAGAAAAAAAGAAAGCAAAAATGCTTTTACAAATACACGATGAACTTATTTTTGAGTGTTTAAAAAAAGATGAGAGTGAAGTAAAAAAAATTGTAAAAGAATCAATGACGTCAGTTTCAAGTTCAGATCATCATATGTTTTCTATACCTTTAGAGGTCAGTATTAACTCTGGAAACAATTGGGGAGAGGCCCATTAAACGCCTAAATTTTGACAACATAATTAAGAGAATAAAAATATGACTCAAACAATTGCTTTAGTAGATGATGATAGAAATATACTAACAAGTATAAGCATGGCTTTGGAAAGAGAAGGTTTCAAAGTTCAAACTTATATCGATGGAGAGTCTGCTTTAATTGGATTAACTAGAAATCCACCTGATCTAGCAATATTAGATATCAAAATGCCTAGGATGGATGGAGAAGAGCTACTTAAAAAACTTAAAAAAAAAATGTCCATTCCAATAATTTTTTTAACATCAAAAGATGATGAAGTTGATGAACTGCTTGGCTTGAAATTAGGTGCTGATGACTTTGTTAAAAAATCTGGAGGCTTTTCTACTAAAGTTTTAATAGAGAGAATAAGAGTTCAATTAAGAAAAAAGACCAATACTGTTGATGATACAAAAAATATAATTAGTCATGGCAAATTAAAATTAGACCCTGCACAGCTAGAATGCGAATGGAATGGGAAAGCTCTTCCAGATAAGCTGACCACTACAGAATTTTTAATTGTTAAAGAATTAGCTAAAAGACCAGGGGTTATAAAGGAAAGAGCTCACTTAATGGATATAGCTTATAAGGAAAATACAGAAATTGAAGACAGAACAATTGATAGTCATGTAAAAAGAATAAGAAAAAAGTTTAAAAAGGTAGATGAAAAATTTTCTGCAATTGAAACTAGATATGGAAGTGGGTATAGATGGAATGTTAGCTAATGAAACAAAAAAAATCAGCTTCTATTCTAAAGAAGTTTTTAATAATAAACCTTACAGTTTTTTCTGTTTTAGGTCTTTTTACAATTATATACCTTGAAGCAATCCAGCCAACCTTAGTAAAAGAAAGATCAGATAATCATAAAATAGTCATTAATAATACTAAAGATAATCTCGAACGACTTAAAATAGAATATACTAAAGAGGGAATTAGGGATTTCTTGCTTTCCACAAGATTTTTATTTCAAAGTTTAGACCGTGTTCAATTTTATGATTTGTCTGGAAATCTCATTGGAGATACAAATATTCTAGATTTGGATCAAAGTGTTTTTACAGGCTCAGATATAATTTTTGAGGAAGCTTTGGGTGGTGAAACATTAACACCAGAAATTGAAGAGAGACTTGAGGAAGAGGAGATAGATGAAATTAAAGATATCATTACAAACAAATATAATGATGAAGTAATGACATTAACTAACGATGAAAAAAATAATTTTTTTGTAAGCACATTAAGTAAAATCAAATTTAAAAATAACGATATTGGATATATTATAGTATCAGAGCAAGCAAATGACATCACTACTGCCGTAAAAGAGAGAAAAGCGTTTATCATAAGAACTATGATTGCTGTTGTAATTGTGATTTTAATTTTTTCTTTATTTTTAAATAAATATATTCTTAAACCGATTGGGCTTCTTGTAAAATTTAGCGATGGAATTAAAAAAAAATCCAATCAAACAATTGATATTAATAAAGTTTTTGTAAGAGATGATGAGATTGGAAAATTAACACAATCAATTGATGAAATGACTAAGGAGTTACAACAGCGAACTAATAAAGCAGAAACATTCTCAAATGATTTAGCTCACGAGATAAGAAATCCACTTGCGTCTTTAAAAAGTGCTTCAGAACTTTTAGACAAAACTACTGAAAAGAATGAAGGTGATAAACTGCTAAAAATAATAAATCATGATGCTGAACGGATAGAAAGATTGATAACGGATTACACTCAAATGTTAAAAGACGAAGCGTCTTTATCTCGTGAGAAAATGAGTAAAATAAACCTAATTGAAATTATTAATGATGTAGTAGAGGATTTTAACCAAGATCTAATTAACCAAAATAAAAAAATTGAGATAAGAGTTATAAATAAAATTAAAAGTAAAAATGGATGTTTTATATTTGGTATAAGTAATAGAATAGAACAGGTTATCGCGAATCTGTTAGACAACTCTATTTCCTTTAGTAAAGATAATCAAAAAATTGAAATCGGTCTTGAAGAAACCTCAAGTAATCTATTACTATCCGTTAAAGATGAGGGTCCCGGTTTTGCTGAAACATCACCTCAGAAGATCTTTAAACGTTTTTACAGTAACAGGCCTACGAGATTTGGAAAACATTCTGGCCTAGGCTTGAATATTGTAAAAAATATTGTCCAATTACATAAAGGCACAATAGCAGCTTCAAATAGGCTGAATGCAAAAGGAGCACAGGTTGAGGTTTTGCTTCCTAAATTGTCCTAACATTATTTCTTGCTATGGTTTATTTATGTTGATAATAACTCCTTCATTATGGCTCAAGATTATAAAGTAAAAGACATCAGTCAGGCAAATTTCGGCAGAAAAGAAATTTCTCTGGCAGAAACTGAAATGCCAGGACTTATGGCTTTAAGAAAAGAATATAAAGGTAAAAAACCTTTAAAGGGTGCAAGAATTCTAGGTTGTCTTCACATGACAATACAAACCGCAGTTTTAATTGAAACTTTAGTTGAACTAGGAGCAGAAGTTAGATGGTCTTCATGCAATATTTTTTCAACGCAAGATCACGCTGCAGCAGCAATAGCGAAAGCTGGAATTCCTGTATTTGCTTGGAAAGGTGAGACCGAAGAAGAGTACTGGTGGTGTGTTAAACAAACCATTGAAGGAAAGAAAGATTGGAAACCAAATATGATTTTAGATGATGGTGGTGATCTTACTGCCTTAATGCACAAAGAGTATAAAAATTTATTAAAAGATGTAAAGGGAGTTTCAGAAGAAACTACAACTGGAGTTTTAGCACTTAAAAAAATGGAGTCTAATAAAGAATTATTAATCCCTGCTATAAATGTAAATGACTCAGTTACAAAATCTAAATTCGATAACCTCTATGGTTGCAGAGAAAGTTTAGTAGACGGTATAAAAAGAGCTACTGATGTTATGATGTCAGGTAAAGTAGCCATCGTAGCTGGATTTGGGGATGTTGGTAAAGGAAGCGCAGCTTCATTACGTCAAGCAGGTGCTAGAGTTATGGTTACCGAGACAGACCCTATATGTGCGTTACAAGCTGCTATGGAAGGCTACGAAGTAGTTGTTATGGATGAGGCTATTAAAGACGCTGATATAGTTGTAACCGCAACAGGAAATAAAGATATAGTCACAGCAGATCACATGAGAAATATGAAAGATAGAGCAATACTTTGTAACATTGGTCACTTTGACAACGAAATTCAAGTTGAAGCATTGAAAAATTATAAGTGGGACGAAATAAAACCCCAAGTTCATGAAATTGAATTGCCTAGTAAAAAAAGGATTATACTTTTAGCTGAAGGAAGATTAGTAAATTTAGGGTGTGCTACAGGGCATCCTAGTTTTGTGATGAGCGCTTCATTCACAAATCAAGTTATTGCTCAAATTGAACTATGGAATAATTCAAATAAATATGAAAAAAAAGTTTATGTACTTCCCAAACATCTTGATGAAAAAGTTGCAATGCTTCATTTAGAAAAAGTGGGAGCTAAATTAACAAAAATGTCAAAAGAGCAAGCCGATTATATTAGCGTTAAACCATCAGGACCATTTAAACCAGATACTTATCGCTACTAACAGTAGCTAATGATTGTTAAATCTTTAGACCATTTAAATCTTATATCTAAATCAATTTCAAAAAAGTTAGAAAATGGAGATTGCATTTTTTTAATTGGTGAAATTGGTGTAGGGAAGACTACATTCACAAGATTTTTAATTAATAACTTACAAAATCAAAAAGGACTAAAAGAAACAGAAGTGTTGAGTCCTACATTTAACTTACTTTATGAATATGAAATTAAAGATCTTAAGATTATGCATTATGATCTTTATCGAATTAAAAAAGCCAATGAATTAGATCATCTTGGTATTTTTTTAGAAAATGAAAAAACAATTAAAATTATAGAATGGCCAGACTTAATTAAAACACCATTAACTAATAAATTAGAAATTCATTTAGAGTACGGAGAAAATGATAAGGAAAGAAAAATGAAAATAAATGGAGTAAACAAATGGAAAGATTTTGAAAATGAAATATAAATTGAAAAAAATTTCAGGAGATGCCTCATTTAGAGAATTTTATAGATTAAAAAAAAACAACAAAACTTCAATCATTGTCTCTGCTAAAAAAGAAAAATTTAAAAACCTTGCAGTATATGTGGTGATTAATAATATTCTTAATCACAACAGGATTAATGCTCCAAAATTATTAAGCAATCATTATAAAAACGATATGATCGAAATATCTGATTTAGGCGAAAAATCTTTTTACGATCATGTAATTTCAAAAAAAAATAAACTTAATAGCTATAAATCATTAATAAAATTATTAATTAAGATACAAAAAATAAAAGTAAAAAAACTTTATAAATTTGAAAAGCTAAAAATTAAAATACCAAATTATACATTATCTAATCTTCACAAAGAATCTGATTTGTTTTTTGATTGGTACTTAAACTATGCTCTCAAAAACAAAAAAATTAGTAAGATTAAGAAAATTCTTAGATCTGAATTAAATAAAATATATAAAAAATTAAATTTCAAAAATAATACATTCGTACATAGAGATTTTCATATTTCAAATGTAATGATTAATAAAAACAAATTAGGAATAATTGATAGTCAGGACGCAATTATTGGAAATCCTTTGTATGATATTGTATCTTTAATTGACGACGTAAGAATAAAATTACCGAGTCAATTACAAAATAAACTATTAGATTTTTACCATAAGAATTCAAAACTTAAGAGCGATCATATACAAAAATTAAAAAATGACTTTGATATTTTGTCAGTGCAAAGAAATTTAAAAATATTAGGAATATTTGTGCGTTTATACAAAAGAGATAACAAAAATAATTATCTAAAATTTTTACCTTACACATGGACGATCATAGAAAAAAGATTACAAAACCCAGCACTTAAAAATTTAAAATTATTATTTTATAAACACTTGTCTATTAAAAAACTTAAAAAATTAAATAAAATATGACTATTAAATATGGAATGATTTTAGCAGCAGGGTTAGGAAAAAGAATGCAGCCTTTGACATTAAATACTCCTAAACCATTATTAGAAATAAATAATTATACACTATTAGAAAGAGCGATAAATTTATTCATCAGTCATGGTGTGCAAGAAATAAGTATTAATGTTCATTATCTTGCTGATCAGATTAAATCATTTATTAATAAAAAGAAATTTAAAGTTAAGATTACAATTTCTAATGAAGAAAATTTATTAGACACAGGTGGAGGTGTACTTAAAGGTACACAAAATTTTGGTAACAATCCTTTTTTTGTAATTAATCCAGATACTGTTTGGAGTAAGCATTATCTGGCAGAATTAAAGAATTTAGAGGCTATTTATTTAAAGAATAATATACCGACATTACTTTTAGTGAACAAAAAATTATCCATAGATCCTTCCTTTAAAGGAGATTTCAATTTAAATAATGAAAAAATTTCTAAGGATAGTGAAAATCAATTTATTTTTACTGGATTGCAAATTATTAACAGAAGCTTTTTCACGAATGAAAAATCAGAAGTTTTTTCACTGAATAAAGTATGGAATAAATTAATAAAAGATAAAAACTTACTAGGCTTAGAAAGTAATCAAAAATTTTACCACTTAAACACTTCTGATATGTATAAGAAGATTCAAAATCTTAAAATTATTGATTAAAAATTATATCCCTAGCTCTGGACTTGTCTAAATAATAATATTTTTCAATTTTTAAATTATCACCAAATTCAATTAACAGCGGATTACCTGTTGGTATTTCTAATTCATTTATTTTTGTATCCGAAATGTTAAATAAATATTTACATAAAGCTCTTAGAGAATTTCCATGAGCTGAAATTAAAATATTCTTATTTTCTAAAAGATTATTCTTAATTTCATTTTCATAAAAAGGTACCACCCTGTCATATGTATTTTTTAAGGACTCAGTAAATGGGGTCATTCCAAGAGGTATACTAGCATTCAGAGGACTGAATAAATTTAGGTACTCACTATTTTCCTCCATGGGAGGAGGAGCTATATCCCAGGATCTCCTATACTTTTTGAATTGTTCTTCACCAATTTTATTCTTTGTTTCTTCTTTGTTTAAACCCGTTAAAGATCCATAGTGTCTTTCATTAAGTTGCCAAGCAGTATTGAATTTAAGTTCCAGGCTATTTTTTTTAAGAATAGTTGTAAGAGTTTTAATCGCTCTCTTTAAACACGATGTATAAGAGATATCTATTTTAATATTTAAATCTTTAATAATCTGTCCTGACTTTTCTGCTTCCTGGACTCCTTTATAAGAAAGATCTACATCTACCCAACCAGTAAACCTATTTTCTGCATTCCAAACACTTTGGCCATGTCTTGTGAGAATTAGTTTAGTCATAATAGTTAAATTAGTTATTATGTACTATATTAAATTGATAATGAAAAATACTATATTTAAATTAGCTGAGTATGTTTACTATTTTTCATTATTGGTTTTACTCATTCTGTATTTATTTCCTGGAAGTTTAATAGGTTATCTCTTATATGGAAACTTAGGACAACAACCAAATTTAATATCTAATCCAATAGGTACATCAATTAACCATTTAATTTTTTTTTCTTATATAACTATGTTAGCTATGATAGCAAGATTAAGAGCTAAAAATATTTTAACTAATTATCGATTTATTTTATTTATTTCCTGCGTATTAGAAATTTTCCACTTAATAATTCCTAATAGGGCTTTTGAATTTTATGATTTAATAGCTAATTTTACTGGAGTAGCTATAATTTTATTACTTAATAGATTTATAAAATGGTGAAAATATCTTTAATATTAATCGTAACGTTTTTCTTAGCCCAAACAGTAAACAGCACAGAAATTTATGGAGTGCCAAAAATAATTGATGGTGATACAGTGCATATTAATAATAAAAAAATAAGACTAGAAGGAATTGATGCTCCAGAAATCAAACAACAATGTAAAAAACCATTTTTAAAAATTTCGGCAATAACCGGTTTTGAATTTAATAAAAATTATTCATGTGGTGTCATAGCGAAAAAAAAATTAATAGATAAAATTGATAATTCAAAAATAAAATGTATCTCGTCATCAAAAGATAGGTACAAAAGATTTTTAGCTACTTGTTTTAAGGATAAAATAAATCTTAATAAATGGATGGTAAGGAGCGGTAATGCGGTAGCTTACAAAAGATATTCAAAAGATTATGTGAGAGATGAAGCTTATGCAAAAGAAAATAAGCTCGGCGTATGGGAAGGATCTTTTATGATGCCAGAAAAATGGAGAAAGCTTAATTAATTTCTAGTATAAATTAGTAAGTGATTCATTTCAAAAAAATTATATTAATTTTAATTTTATTTATTCTTAGCGCATGCTCTTCGATTCCAAAAAATACGCAAAATAGTTGTGCAATTTTTGAGGAAAGATATCTTTGGTATAAACATACAAAAGCTTCGTATGAAAGATGGGGAGCGCCTATTCATTTACAATTAGCCTTTGTGAAAAAAGAAAGCGATTTTAATTGGTTAGCTAAGCCGCCACGAAAAAAATTATTTAAAGTTATTCCTTTCAAAAGACCTTCAAGTTCATTTGGTTATTCACAAGCAGTTAAAGGAACATGGGAGCAATATAAACGAGAAACAAATAGCCCATTAGCAACAAGAGCAAGATTTAAAGACTCCGTTGATTTTATTGGTTGGTATATTAATAAAACTAATAAGATTTTAAAAATTTCTAAGAAGGATCCATATAAGCAGTATTTAGCTTATTATAAAGGCTGGGGTGATTATAAAAATTATTCAAAAGACAAAAAAGCTATTATCTATGCAAAATCAGTTAAGGATATGGCAAACAAATATAGAAAACAATTAACACTTTGTAAGAAAAATTTAGATAAAAATAAGTATATTATTTTTTAAGTTGCTTATTCAGATCAATCTCAACAGCATCAATTCTCTTAGTATTCTTTCCGACGATCGTATAAATAGTGGGAATCACATAAAGCGTAAAGAATGTAGAAAAAAGCATCCCGCCAAAAATAGTTATTCCTACTGTAAGTCTACTTGCTGCACCTGGGCCTGTTCCCAGAATTAAAGGTAGGACCCCTATGATCGTAGATATACTTGTCATAAGTATAGGTCTTAATCTTATTGCCGCTGCTTCAAATACAGCTACCTCGATATTTTTTCCTTCCTTTCTTAATTGATTTGCAAACTCAACAATTAGAATTCCATTTTTTGCGGACAATCCTATGAGTATTATTAAAGCTATTTGGCTATAAACGTTTAACGATGAACCGACCACAAGCAAACCCAATAAACCTCCAAGAATAGCCATTGGTACTGTCAACATGATTGTAAATGGATGTTTCCAGCTTTCAAATTGTGCACTCATTGCAAGATAAGCGGTTATTAACGCAAGTGCGAAAATTACGTACAATTCAGTATTAGTTTTTTTGTACTCCTCACTTTCACCTTTATAAGCTATTTTGGCTTGGGGAGTGTTTTGCTCGACTACTTCAACTAAAAATTTTAGCGCTTCGTCAAGTGAATAGTCACCAACTAATCTAGCTGAAATTGTAACTGCTTTTTGTCTATTATATCTTGCAAGAAAGGGTGACTGACCTTCTTCATCGTACGCAACTAGGTTTGAAATTGATACAAGCTTATTATTATTTTTCGATCTAACAAAAACTTTACTTATGCTATCAGGTTCTCGCCTATCTTTAATATCTCCTTGAAGGATAATCGAATATTCTTTTCCGTCTCTTGTAAAGTTAGTAACTCTCCTTGATCCAAAAATAGTTTCAATTGTTTTACCTATATCCTCTGTTGAAACTCCAAGGTCGGCAGCTTTTTTTTGATCTATTTTAACATTTAATTGAGGTTTATTAAGATCAAAATCATCTTCTATCGAAGTCAGACCTGGATTTTTTCTTGCCTCTTTTTTAATTATTTCCTTCCATTCAATTAATTGATTGTAAGTGTTTCCTAAAATAACAAATTGTACAGGGCTCTCAATTCCTCCTGTTCTTATTCCTTGAGGCATAATTGGAAAAGCTAATACTCCTGGGACTCTTGAAATTTTTCCAAAAGACTCTCTCATTATCTGAACACCATGACGATCTCTTTTTTTCCAAGGTTCAAGTAGGACAATAATAAAACCACTATTCACTTGTTTTGCGGATTTACCGAAACCAGGTACTCTCATAATCAATTTTCTATATTCGCCTTTACCAACATTTGGTAATAATAATTCCTCAATCTCTTCTGCCCTTTCTTTTGTAAAATTAAAGCCTGAACCTTGAGGAGCTTTTACAATTACAAAAAATGCTCCCCTATCTTCAGGGGCAATAAGCTCTTTTTTTGTGAAATTAAAAAAAAATAAAGTTAGAGCTAGTGTAGCTAATAAAAAAATTGTAATGGTGGTTCTTTTTTTTATCCAACCTAGTAAAGATACTTTATATAGATAAGTTAAATTTTTTAAAAATTTTTCGAATTTAGAAACTATTTGTGACTTATTCATATTTTTTTTAAGAAACTTACTTGCTAACATTGGACTTAGAGATAAAGCTACAAAACTTGAAATAATAACTGCTGATGCCAGTGTGATCGCAGTTTGCGTAAAAAGCACGCCTGTAATTCCTTTAATAAAAATTAATGGAATAAATACCGCAACCAAAACAACTGTTGTAGCAATAATTGCAAATGAAACTTGCTTAGCTCCTTTGAACGCTGCAACAAGAGGGGTATCTCCTAACTCAATTCTCCTTACAATATTTTCTAGCATTACAATTGCATCATCCACAACAATTCCAATTGCTAATACTAAAGCCATAAGTGTAAAGAGATTGATCGAAAAATCGAATATATAGATTGCTAAGAATGTAGAAATTAATGAAACTGGTAAAGCTACTAAAGGAACTACTAACGCTCTTATATTTCCTAGAAACAAGTAAATAATTATAGTCACTAAAATTAAAGCAATGAAAAGAGTTTTATAAACCTCTTTAATTGCGGCTTTAATATAATTACTTCTATCGAATGAAACTTCTAAAGTTGTATTAGGTGGTAAGCTAGGTTTGAGTTCTTTAATTTTCTTTTTAATCCCATCAGCAACAGCAATAGTGTTAGCATCTGATTGTTGGTAAATTCCTATTCCTACTACTTGTTTTCCATTACCTTTAAATAAAGTACGTGTTGACTCTGCACCAAGTTCTACTCTTGCTACATCAGAAAGTGTGATGATTGATCCATCTGGTGCTCTTTTAAGTGGTAAATTTTTATAATTTTCTAAATTACTATAAGCTTTATTTAATTTAATTGTAAGATCAATATCTTTTGACTCTATTCTTCCAGCTGGAAACTCCACGTTTTCTTTTCTTAGTACATTTTCCACTTCCTCGGTGGTTAAGTCTCTTGCAGCAAGTGCGATTGGGTCTAGCCAAATCCTTAGAGATAACTCCCTTTGACCACCAAGTCTAACACGACCTACTCCATCAACCGTTGAAAATGTATCCGTTAAATACCTGTCTGCATAATCAGTTAGCTCTAAGTCAGACATGGTTTCAGAATTAAAAGATAACCACATAGTTGTTCGCATACCTGCACTTTGTTTAAATATTTCTGGTTGCTCAGCTCCTTCTGGTAAATTATCCAAAACTCTAGATACAGAACTTCTAACATCATTGGTTACATCGTCTAAATCTAAATCAGTTTCAAAAGTTAAAGTAATTCTTGAGCTTTCATCTTCACTGAAAGAATCAATCGTCTCTAAACCTGGAGTTCCACCAACAAAATCTTCTATTTTTTGTGTGATTTGTGTATCAACTATTTCAGCAGAGGCACCTCTATATTCAGTTTGAATTGTAACAACAGGTGGTTGAACATCAGGTAATTCATCTGTTGGAATTTCTTGAAAAGTTACTAAACCGAATATTACTAAAACCAAACTCATCACTGAGGCTACAACAGGTCTTTTGATTGAAAGGTCAGTTAAGAACATTTATTTAGTTGATGTAATAATTTTAATTTTACCTTTATCTCTCACTTTGGAAACACCTTCACTTATCACTATGTCACCTTCATTTAATCCAGATATTACTGAAACTTTACCAAAATTTCTTTTGCCAATTTCAATATTCTTTTTTTCAGCGGTATCATCATTAACAGTGTAAACAAATGCTGTAGTTCCTTGAATTGTTACAGCGCTTTCCGGTACACCGATTTGGTTTTTTTCATCATAGATAATTTTTACAGTCATTAGTTGACCTGGGATAATTTCAAAATTTGAATTATCAACTACTATTCTTGAAAGAATTGATCTAGTAGAAGGATC
>CACKAJ010000005.1 GCA_902598125.1 uncultured Pelagibacteraceae bacterium
GTATACAGAGATTTCACCCCCTTTAATTGTAAACGAAGACGTAATGTTTGGTACAGGTCAACTACCAAAATTTGAAGAGGATCAATTTGAAATAAAATTTAATAACACTGACCAAAGAAAATTTTTAATACCTACCGCTGAAGTAGTTTTAACCAATTTAGTTAGGAAATCGATAATTAAAAAAGATTTATTACCAAAAAGATTTGTAGCTTCAACACCTTGTTTTAGAAAAGAGGCAGGAAGCTATGGAAAAGATACAAAAGGGATGATTAGACAACATCAATTTTATAAAGTTGAACTTGTAAGCATAGTTGAACCAAATAAATGCCCAGAGGAATTGGAGCGAATGTTAAGTTGCGCTGAGAGTATTCTTGAAAAATTAGAGATTCCTTATCAAGTAGTACTACTTTCTTCTGGAGATATGGGTTTTAGTGCTGAAAAAACTTACGATATCGAGGCATGGATCCCATCAGAAGACAAGTTTAGAGAAATATCAAGCTGTTCTTCTTGTGGAACTTTTCAAGCCAGAAGAATGGGAGCAAAATATAAATCTGATAATGGAAATGAATTTGTTGGAACACTAAATGGATCTGGCTTAGCTGTTGGAAGGCTAATGATATCTTTACTAGAGAACAATCAAAATGAGGATGGCTCAATTAATATCCCAAATGTATTAAAAAAATACATGAATAATCTAGAAAAAATTTAATTATAATTTACTTGTTTATCTAAAGTTTTTCATATAATTGTTCTCTCATGAGTGGACAAGGAATAGCGCAGTTTATACCATTAATACTAATCTTTGTAATTTTTTATTTCTTTCTAATAAGACCTCAGCAAAAAAGAGTTAAAGATCATAAAGCTATGGTTGAGTCTTTAAAAAGAGGCGACGAAGTTATAACGTCAGGCGGTATAATAGGTATTGTTGATCGGGTAATGGAAGATGATCGTATTGAAGTTACAATAGGAGAAAGTACAAAAGTTCAAATAATAAGGTCTACAATCACAAGTTTACTAAAAAAAGAAGAAGTAAAAAAATAATTCTTTTTCGTGTTAAATTTTTCTAAAATAAACGTTCTTATCATTTATTCGCTATTTATATTTATAGCTATATTTGCAGTTCTAAATTTTCAAAATGATGATGAACAATATATAAAAAAGAAAATTAATTTAGGATTAGATTTACAGGGAGGTTCGTATTTACTCTTAGAGATAAATTCTGATAGTCTTGTTCAGGAAAAAATTCAATCTAAAGTTATACCTATAAAAAAATTACTTAGAGATAATGGAATAAATTTTAGTAATTTTAAAATTAATGATAATAACCTTTCTTTATCTTTAGATAATATTGAGAAATTTGATTTATTATTTAATTCAAGAAAAGATAACCTTGTTAATCCTTATATCGATAATTACAGATCTTTTGAACTAGAATATAAAAAGATAAATTCTGACCAAATAGAAATATCTTTTTCAAAGTTTGGATTATTAACTATTAACAATTCAGCTTTAAAGCAATCTATAGAAATAGTCAGACGTAGAATAGATGATGTGGGTACTAAAGAACCAACAATTCTTCAAAGAGGTGAAAAAAGAATACTTGTAGAGCTCCCGGGATTGAAAGACCCAGAAAGAATAAAATCTCTTTTAGGTAAAACGGCTCAATTAAATTTTAGACTTGTATCAGATAACAAAGAATTTGGAACAGATGAGTTAATTTCCGAAAATGGAGAAAAACTTAATATTAGCAAAAGAATAATAATGAGTGGCGAAAATCTTATAGATGCTCAACCAAGTATTCAAAATCAAAATAATGAACCAACTGTATCTTTTACTTTGGATAGATTGGGAGCACAAAAATTTGGAAGAGCAACTAGTGATAATGTTGGAAAAAGATTAGCTATTGTTCTAGATGGTGAAATTGTAAGTGCCCCAAATATTAATGAACCAATTACCTCTGGTAATGGAATGATTTCGGGAAATTTTACTTTCCAAGAAGCAACAGATTTAGCATTATTACTTAGATCCGGGGCTTTGCCTACACCATTAATTGTAGTAGAGGAGAGAACAGTAGGACCAGATTTAGGAGAAGACTCAATAAAGTCTGGCATTACATCTTTAATAGTTGGATTTATTTTAGTTATCTTGTTCATGCTATATAAATACAAATTATTTGGATTAATTGCTAATACAGCTCTAATTGCAAATCTATTAATGTTAATAGGTGTTCTTACAATTTTAGAGGCAACACTAACATTACCTGGTATCGCTGGAATTATCTTAACTGTAGGCATGGCTGTTGATGCTAATGTTTTAATTTTTGAAAGAATAAAAGAGGAATTAAAAACAGAAAAATCAATAATTCATGCGTTTGACTCGGGTTATTCAAGAGCAAAAATAACAGTTTTAGATGCAAATATAACAACTTTAATTGCTGCAATTATTTTATTTGCTTTTGGTTCAGGCCCAGTCAAAGGCTTCGCTATTACTTTAGGAATTGGAATTATTACAACACTTTTCACTGCATATTTTTTAGCAAGACACCTTACTTCATTAGTGGTTTTAAACACAAAAAATAAAGAGATTAATATTTAATGACAAATTTCAATTTTTCATCAAAATTTAAGCATGCTAATATTTTCTCAGTAATTCTATTTTTTATAAGTATTATTTTGATTGCATTTAAAGGTTTAAATTATGGAATTGATTTTAAGGGGGGCACACTTATTGAATTAAGATCAAACAATACTGAAGCCTCATCAATCAGAGATGTTCTTAAAAATATGGATTTAGGAGATGTTAATGTAAAAAAATTTGGTAAAGAAGGTGATTTTTTAATAAAATTTGAAGAAAAGGGAGATAACAACAAATTAATTCCGGAAATTAAAAAAAATCTATCCGATAATTTAAATTCTGATGTTAACTTTAGAAGAGTAGAAAATGTAGGTCCAAAAGTAAGTGCAGAATTATTGCAATCCGGTATTATTGCTATCTCATTGTCATTAGCCGCAATGCTTTTTTACATTTGGGTAAGATTTGAATGGCAATTTAGCATAGGCTCTATCATAGCATTATTTCACGATGTAATAATAACTCTTGGTATTTTTTCACTTTTATCCTTAGAGATAAATCTTTCAATAATTGCCGCTGTTTTAACTATTGTTGGCTATTCAATGAATGATACTGTAGTAATATATGATAGAATAAGAGAAAATCTAGGCAAATTTCATAAATTAGATATTAGAGATATAGCAAATTTATCAATTAACGAAACTTTAGCACGAACAATTATTACATCTGTTACTACTTTATTAGCATTATTTTCAATATTTATTTTAGGTGGTGAAATTTTAAGAGGATTTTCTTTTGCTATGATTTTAGGTGTTTTAATAGGCACATATTCATCTATATTTGTAGCTTCACCAATTTTAAAATATTTTAAAGTAAGCTATAAAACCATAGAAAAAGAAGAAGAAAAAATAGTTCCTTAGATCAATAAAGATTCTGAGCTGCCACCATTGATAATAACATTGGTAAAGACAGAAGCGTATTTGTTCTCGAAAATAACATTGCAGTTTTAGCTGAAGCAGCTTTTACTTCTGGGGAAACCTCAACCATTCCGAGAGCTTTCTTTTGATTAGGCCAGATTACAAACCAAACATTATAGGCCATTATTAACCCTAACCACATACCAATACCTATTGCAGTATTTTTGCCTCCAGATCCATCAAGACCTAAAATCATTGCGCTATGAACATATCCATTTAACCATGCTAAAATTAATCCAGATATAACCGTAATAGCTGCTGCCCATCTAAAATAAAATAGTGCCGCTGGAGCAATTACTTTACCTATTGCTGGTTTTTGTTCATCTGGAATTTTAGGCATATTTGGGATCTGAACAAAATTGAAATACCATAGTAAACCTATCCACATAATTGCAACAACAACGTGAATGAATCTAAACAACCAGCTCCAAAATATTGTATCAAAAGCAAAACCATCACCAAAGAAATGTAGACCTAAGAATAATAATATTGCTATACCTAGAGAAAGGTGAATAGTTTTTGAGAGCGATTGTAATATACTTGTCATGATTCCTTTATAACATACTTTTCAATTTCAGGCAGTTTTTTTCATAGGATTTTCACCCATAATTTCCTTAATAAATTTGCCTGTGTAACTTTCTTTGACTCTAGAAACTTTTTCGGGTGTACCTTCAGCAATAATTTTTCCTCCATTTATACCCCCCTCAGGACCCATATCAATTATATGGTCAGCTGTTTTGATGACATCTAAATTATGCTCTATTACAACTACCGTATTTCCAGTATTTGCGAATGCTTGGAGAATTTCTAATAATTTTTTTATATCGTGCGAATGCAATCCAGTTGTGGGTTCATCTAGTATATATAAAGTCCTTCCAGTTGGTCTTTTTGATAGCTCTTTTGCTAATTTAATTCTTTGAGCTTCACCACCGGATAACGTTGTAGCTTGTTGACCTATTTTCATATAACCAAGACCGACATGTTTTAGTGTTATTAATTTTGATCTTATTGATTGTATGTTCTCAAAAAACTCACATCCCTCTTCAACAGTCATGTCTAGAACGTCTGCAATATTCTTATTTTTGAACCTAATTTCTAATGTTTCCCTATTATATCTTGCTCCTTTACATGTATCACAAGGAATAAATACATCAGGTAAAAAATGCATTTCATAGGTTATAACTCCATCACCTTCACATGTTTCACATCTCCCACCTTTTACATTAAAAGAATACCTGCCAACTTTGTATCCTCTTGCTTTAGACTCGGGTAATCCCGCAAACCATTCCCTAATAGGACCAAAGGCACCTGTGTAAGTAGCAGGGTTAGATCTAGGCGTTCTTCCAATAGGGGATTGATCAATGTCTATTATTTTGTCTATCAATTCAGTTCCTTTAAAACCAGTGAAAGCTTTTGGAACTTTGCGACTTTTATTTTTATTTAACATTAAATTGAATGCATTATACAAAGTATGTAAAATTAAAGTTGATTTTCCACTACCGGAAACACCTGTAACACAAGTAAAAGTTCCAACTGGAATTTTCAAATTAACTTTTTTTAAATTGTTTCCACTTGCTCCATTTATTTCAATAAACCTTCCATTCTTTGCAGATCTTCTTTTTTTGGGAATTGCTATAAATTTTTTTCCAGATAAATAGTCACCAGTTATACTTTTTTCATTAGAAATAATTTCTTTGACAGTTCCATTTGCTACTATTTGTCCACCATTTAATCCGGCCTCAGGTCCAATATCTATTATGTGATCTGAATTCTCCATTGTTTCAATATCATGCTCAACCACAATAACAGTATTTCCTAAATCTCTTAATTTTTTAAGTGCTTTGATTAATTTTTTATTATCTCTTTGATGCAAACCTATTGAAGGTTCATCTAACACATACAAAACACCTGTTAGTCCTGAACCAATTTGAGAAGCCAGTCTTATTCTTTGCGCTTCCCCTCCAGACAAAGTACCTGACTCTCTTGATAAAGTTAAATAATTTAAACCAACATTTAAAAGAAAGTTAAGTCTTTCATTAATTTCTTTTAGAATATGTTGAGCTATTTTGTTTTCACGTTCAGTTAAAACATTTTGTAAATTTTCAAACCATTTTTGAGCCTCATCAATTGATTTTTCTGTAACCTCACTAATATTTAATGAATTAATTTTTACACAAAGAGCCTCATCTTTCAGTCTCATCCCTTTGCATTTTTCACATGCAGTCTCACTTTGATACTGAGATATTTCTTCTCGTTTCCATTCACTGTCAGTTTCTAAATATCGTCTTTCAAGGTTGTTAACTACACCTTCAAATGTTTTTTTAGTAGTATAAGCCTCATATCCATCATCATATGAAAATTTAATTTCTTCTTCATCTGAACCGTATAAAATTACATCTTGAATTTTCTTTGGAATTTTTCTCCATGCATCTGTCATTGATATTTTATAATGTTTAGCAATTGATACTAAAGTTTGTGCATAATAAAGGGAGGTTGATTTAGCCCAAGGTTCAATAACTCCATCTTGAAGACTTTTTTTTGGATCCGAGACAACCAGGTTTGGGTCAACATTAAGATTGTGTCCTATTCCCTCACATTCTTCGCATGCACCATAAGGAGAGTTAAAAGAAAAAAGTCTTGGTTCAATTTCTTCAATAGTGAAGCCACTTTCTGGACATGAAAATTTTGAAGAAAAAGTTATAGTTTCTCGTTTTCTGAATTTTTTCGGTAAAGTTTCATTTTCATACTCGACCACTAGTAATCCATTAGACAAATTTACCGCAGTTTCAACACTATCAGCCAATCTATTTCCGAGACTAGAATTTAGAATTACTCTATCAACAATTATAGAAATTTCATGTTTGAGTTTTTTATTTAAATTCGGAAATTCATCAATATTAAGATATTTTCCATCTACTTTAATTTTTGAGAAACCACGTTTTTTATAATTTAAAATTTCTTTTTTATATTCACCTTTTCTTCCTCGAACTATTGGAGCAAGAAGATAAATCGTACTATCCTTTGGCAACTTTTTAATTTTATCAACCATTTCACTTATTGGCTGTGAAACGATAGGCTTTCCGGTGAATGGGGAATAGGGAATTCCAACACGAGCAAATAAAACCCTCATGTAATCATAAATTTCGGTCACTGTTGCTACTGTCGACCTTGGATTTTTTGAAGTATTTTTTTGCTCTATCGATATGGCTGGGCTTAAGCCCTCGATTAAATCCACTTTAGGTTTTTTCATTTTATCCAAAAATTGTCTTGCGTAAGAAGAAAGACTTTCTACGTATCTTCTTTGTCCTTCCGCATAAATTGTATCAAAAGCTAAAGATGATTTTCCTGATCCAGAAAGACCTGTAATAACAACTAATTTCTCTTTTGGGATTTCAAGAGAAACATTTTTTAAGTTGTGTTCTTTAGCGCCTTTTACAACGATTTTTTTCAACATATTTTTTCCTTAAAATAACATACACCTTATAATTATTAGTTAATTATGATATAATTAATCACATTTATAAATAAATAATCAAAATTTATTCAAAATTATTATGGCTGGAAGTTTAAATAAAGTACAATTAATAGGTCGTTTAGGCGCAGACCCTGAAATTAAGCAAATGGTAAATGGAAAAAGTGTTGCTAGGCTTAGCATAGCTACCAGTCAAAGCTGGAAAGATAAATCAAGTGGAGAGAGAAAAGAAAAAACTGAGTGGCATAGAGTCGTAATTTTCAATGAAGGATTAGTAAACGTTGTTCAGCAATATGTTAAAAAGGGAGCTAATGTTTACGTAGAAGGTCAATTGAGCACAAGAAAATGGAAAGACGAAACATCTGGCCAGGACAAATACTCTACAGAAATAGTGCTTCAAGGGTATAACTCAAGTTTAACTATGTTAGATAGTAGAGCAAACAGCAATAGCTCAAATCTTGTTTCTGAAAACAAAAGCTCACTTCCAAATGAAAACCTAAATCAAGACAGCTCTGATTTAGATGATGAAATTCCCTTTTAATTTTCATGGAAAAAAATATCGTAGAGAATAATAAGTCATTTAAACCTATTTATGTCCAAGATGAAATGAGTTCATCTTATCTATCTTACGCAATGAGCGTAATCGTAAGTAGAGCTTTGCCTGATGTAAGAGATGGATTAAAGCCTGTTCATAGGAGAATAATATACGCAATGTATAAAGGGGGATATGATTGGTCTAAACCTTTCAGAAAATCCGCTCGTATTGTTGGAGATGTAATTGGTAAATATCATCCTCATGGAGATCAGTCAGTTTATGATGCCTTAGTAAGATTAGTTCAAGATTTTTCAATGAGCGTACCGTTAATCACCGGACAAGGTAACTTTGGATCAATCGATGGAGATCCACCTGCTGCGATGAGATACACAGAGACTAAACTAGGTAAAATTGCTCAACATTTAACGGAAGATTTAGAAAAAAATACTGTTGCTTACAGAAGTAATTATGATGAGACAGAAAAAGAGCCTGAAGTCTTACCATCACAATATCCAAATATTCTAGTTAATGGAGCCGGTGGGATAGCTGTTGGTATGGCAACAAGTATACCTCCACATAATTTAGGAGAAATAATTAATGCAACAATCGCTTATATAAACAATAAAGAAATAACTATTAGTCAATTAATGAAACATGTGCCTGGCCCTGATTTTCCTACAGGTGGTGTAATAATTGGAAAAGACATAATTAAACAAGGTTATAATAAAGGGAGAGGGTCATTTAAAATAAGAGGAGAAATAGATCTTGAAGAAAAAAAAGGTGGGAGAGAAACTTTAATTATTAAGTCAATACCTTATCAAGTAAATAAATCTATTTTAATCGAAAAAATTGCACAACTTGTTCGTGATAAAAAGATTGAAGGAATTAGAGACATAAGAGATGAGTCAAACAGAGAAGGAATTCGTGTAGTTATTGAACTTAGGAAAGCTGTAGAACCAGAAACAATAAGAAGACAATTGTATAAACTTACAAATATCGAGAGTTCTTTTGGTTTTAATACATTAGCAATTGTTAATAACAAACCAAAAATTTTAAATTTAAAAGAATTTATCTCAGAATTTTTGAAATTTAGAGAGATCACTGTAATTAAAAGAGTAAAGTTTGATTTAAAAAAAGCTGAAGAAAGAGCTCATATTTTAATTGGTTTAGCCACGGCGGTAGAAAATATCGATGAAATAATAAAAATTATTAAAAATTCAAAAAATACAGAAATTGCTAAGAAAAATTTATTAACAAAAAAATGGAAGATAAAAAAAAGTACAAAACTTATATCTTTAATTGAAAAGAAAAAAAATGTTTCTAATTATTCTCTATCTATAGAACAAGTAGATGCAATTCTAGAATTAAGACTTCAAAAACTTACAGCATACGGTATTGGAGAGATAGAAAGTGAAATTAATAAATTAGCTGAATTAATTGTTGAATATAATAAGCTTATTAATTCAAAAAAAGAACTTTATAAATTAATTGAGAAAGAATTGGAAAAAATTAAAGATAAGTTTGCAACACCGAGAAAAACTCAAATTATAGATGCTGTACTAAATTACAACATTGAAGAAACGATTCAAAAAGAGTCAGTTGTAATAAGTATAACAAATCAAGGTTATATTAAGCGAAGTCCTTTGAGCTCACTTAAAGCTCAAAAAAGAGGTGGAAAAGGTAAAACTGGAATTTCGACAAGAGAGGAAGATTTTGTTGTTCAAATATTTACTGCTAATACCCACACACCAGTTTTGTTTTTTTCAACGCAAGGGTTGGTTTATAAAATTAAGGCTCATAAAATACCTGAGGGCACTGCAGCGTCTAAGGGAAAATCTATATTTAATATTCTTCCATTAAAAAGTCACCACTCAATAAGCTCAATTATGCCGTTACCCGAAGATGAATCCGAGTGGAAAAATTTAATGGTTGTTTTCGCGACATCAAAAGGAAATATAAGAAAAAATACTTTAGAAGATTTTGTCAATATCAATAATAGTGGAAAAATTGCAATGAAATTAGATCAAGATGATAGGATTATAGGAGTAAAGATTTGTAGAGATGATCAAGATATATTGTTAAGTACACAATTTGGAAAGTGTATTAGGTTTAAATCAAAAAAACTTAGATTATTTAAAGGAAGATCTTCAAAAGGAATTAAAGGAATGCAATTAAATGAAAAGGATAAAGTTATATCTTTATCTATTTTGGATAATACAAGTATTGATACCAAAACAATAAATAAAGATAAAAAAATCAAAGGCGGAGTAGACAAATTTATTTTATCTGTTTCAGAAAACGGTTACGGTAAAAGATCTTCATATTTAGACTACAGAGTTACTAATAGAGGAGGTAAAGGTATAATTGGAATTATAAATTCACCTAGAAATGGAAATATATCATCATCATTAGTGGTAAGCGAGTCAGATGAGATAATATTATCTACAGACAAGGGTAGTATTATGCGTTGCGCTGTCAAAGAGATTAGAGTTGCTGGAAGAAACACTCAAGGAGTGAGGATTAAAAAGTTATCTGGTAATGAAAAAGTAGTTTCCGTTATTAAAATTGAGGATAATATTCAATAAAAATGAAAACTGCTATTTATCCAGGAACTTTTGATCCAATTACTTATGGCCATATAGATGTTATAAAGAAATCTTTAAATATTTTTGATAAATTAATAGTAGCCACTACTGATAATAACAATAAAAGTTATCACTTTTCTATCGAAGATAGATTAGATATTATTAATGTTTCTTTATTCAAAGACTTAAAGTTAAATAGAAAAAAGATACAAGTAATAGCTTTCGAAAATTTAACAATTGATTTATGTAATAAATATAAAGCGAATGTAATTATTAGAGGTTTACGCGCGGTATCAGATTTTGAGTATGAATTTCAGCTAGCCGGTATGAATAAAAAATTAAATCCAAAAATTGAAACAATGTTTTTAATGTCAGACGTTGAAAATCAAATTATTTCATCAAAATTTGTTAAAGAAATAGCAAGTCTAGGGGGAAATATTAATAGATTTGTAACAAAGTCAACAGTTAAAGTTCTTAAAAATAAACTTTGATGAAAAAAATTACCTATTTATTTATTATTATTTTTAGTTTAGTAACTAACATTACTTTAGCACAAAATAATATTATGATTTTAAAATTAACATATGGAGAAGTAGAGATAGAGCTCTATCCAGGGAAAGCCCCTAATCACGTAAAAAGATTTATAGAATTATCAGATAGCGGTAAATATGATGGAGTTGTTTTTCATAGAGTTATAGATGGTTTTATGGCGCAAACAGGTGACGTAAAATTTGGAAATTCAAATAGTCCGGACTTTAATTTATCTTTAGCAGGAACAGGAGGATCCGAACTTCCAAATCTTAAAGCTGAGTTTACCGACGTTGCTCATACGAGAGGAACACTTTCAGCTGCAAGGTCTGCTGATCCTGATAGTGCAAATAGTCAATTTTTTATATGTTTTGACTCCGCACCTCATTTAGACAGACAATATTCAGCTTTTGGTAAAGTAGTTAAAGGAATGGAATATATTGATATGATTAAAAAAGGAGATCCAAATAGTGGCTCTGTTCCCAATCCTGATAAAATAATTTCTCTAAGATCAAAATAGTATTTAATGTCCGTTAAAGAATTTTCTTTTGAGTTAATTGCTCAAGACGATAAAGCTAGATTAGGAACTATTTTAACGCCAAGAGGTCTTATAGATACACCAACTTTTATGCCGGTTGGCACCCAAGGAACTGTAAAGGGAGTATTAACAGACAATCTCATTAAAACAGGAACTCAAGTTATTTTAGGAAATACTTATCATTTACTATTAAGACCTGGTGTTAAAGTGCTTAATAATTTCAAAGGTCTACATAATTTTATGAATTGGCAAAGACCAATTTTAACAGACTCTGGTGGATATCAAATTATGTCTTTATCAAAATTCAATAAAATAGATAAAAAAGTAGGAGCAATTTTTAACTCTCATTTAGATGGAAAAAAAATTATCTTAAGTCCAGAAAAAAGTATTCAAGTACAGAAATCTATAAATTCAGACATAATTATGGTTTTGGATGAATGCCCAAAAATGACAACTAATAAAAAAATCCTATCTAATGCGATAGATGTTTCTACAAATTGGGCTAAAAGAAGCAAAATTGAATTTGGTAATGATAAATCTAAAGCCTTATTTGGTATCGCTCAAGGAGGTCTTTACAAAGATTTAAGAATAGAAAGTATTCAAAAATTAATTGAAATTGATTTTAACGGTTACGCAATGGGAGGTTTGGCTGTAGGCGAAAAAAAAATAGATATGTTAAAGATTTTAAATGAAACCACTGATTACCTGCCTAAAAATAAACCAAGATATTTAATGGGTGTTGGCACTCCTTCAGACATTTTGGGTGCAGTAAATGAGGGAATTGACATGTTTGATTGTGTTATGCCAACAAGAGCTGGAAGAACAGGGTTAGCATTCACATGGGCTGGCAAGATAAATTTAAAAAATTCAAAATACCAAAATGACACATCTCCATTAGACGATAAATGTGAAGTAGGGAATTTAAATAAATACTCTAAAAGCTATCTTCAACATTTGATCAAATCTAACGAAATGCTGGCTTCAATGCTAATTTCACTACATAATCTATATTTTTACCAACAATTTATGCGCGAAATAAGAAAAAATATCAAAAATAATACATTTCGCATATTTTTTAAAAAATATATAAATTTTTTTGATTAAATATTTGAAATTTTATCGATTAGAATATAAAAGATCAATTTTTAAGGGCCCTTAGCTCAGTTGGTAGAGCACCTCCCTTTTAAGGAGGGTGTCGATGGTTCGAGTCCATCAGGGCTCACCAATAATTAAGTTTTTATTGGTGGATATTTAACAATTACTTCGTCTATCCAGTTTTTTAGGTTTTCAATTCTTTGCTTGCTGCTCGGATGAGTGCTTAAAAATACAGGCATCTCTTTACCTTTTTTATTTGCTGCCATTCTCTCCCATAATTTAACTGACTCTTTTATATTATAACCAGATAAGGAAGAAAAAATTAGACCCAAGTAGTCAGCTTCAGACTCCTGTTTTCTTCCGAATGGATTCATAATACCCAATTTAAAAATATCTAAACCAGTATTTTGTCCCACAGTATTTCTAGTTCTATTAATTGCTCCTCCTAAAAAAATATCAGCTACAGTAGTGCCTAGATTAATAGTCATAGCATGACTCATCCTTTCTAGTGAGTGTCTAGCTACTGCATGTGCAATTTCATGGCCCATTACAATTGAAAGGGCATCGGTATTTTTAGTAATTTTTAATAAACCCGTATATACAGCTATTTTGCCACCAGGCATACACCATGCGTTAACTATTTTGTCGTTATCTACCAAAATATAATCCCATTCAAAATTTTTTGTAGGATCATCTTTATTTTGTTTGTTGAAAAAATTGCTAACGGAATACTCCATTTTTTTTCCAATTTCTCTTACTTCTTTTAATTGAGATCCTTTAGTAATTAATTTTGCCTTTCTTTTAAATTCTTCATAAGCTGCTGATGCTTGATTGTTAATCCTTGCCTCTGGAATAATGCTTAACTGTTTTCTTTCTGTAATAGGGACGGTAGAGCAAGATGGTAATATGAGTGAGCAGCAACTACACCCAAAATAGCCAAGAAATTTTCTTCTATTTATGTTATACATATTAGATTCATGATTTTAAATAATAAATTATTAATAGCAATTTTTATCTTAATAATCATCTTTATTGTTTACTCAAGTTATACTTAATTTATGACAAAACAAAATATTAAAAAATCACTTTTTTCAAAAATTAGAAATAATTTTATAGCCGGAATTGTTGTTTTAATTCCTATTGGGATAACATTGTACTTAACTCTTTTTCTTATAAGAATTTCTGGAAAAATTATTCCTAGAGAGATTAACCCTAATAATTATTTACCATTTAACATACCTGGAGTTGAAATATTTATAGCTTTGGTAATTATTACATTTGTTGGATGGCTATCCCTATCATTCCTTGGAAAAAAATTTATTGAAATCTTAAACAATATTTTAAAAAAAATACCTATACTAAGAACAATTTATTCAGCAATTGGTCAAATGACGGAAAGTTTTACCAATACAGACAATAAACAAAAAAGTGTAGTGTTACTAGAATATCCTAGAAAAGGTGTTTGGGCGGTAGGTTTCGCAACAAAAGAAAATACTGGACTAATTAAAAATAAAATTAATGAAGATTTAATAAATGTATTTGTTCCCACAACACCAAACCCAACAAGTGGTTTTTTATTAATGGTACCTAAAAAGGACCTTATATTTTTAGAAGTTTCATTCGAACAAGCTTCGAAATTTATAGTTTCCGCTGGTACAACTAATATTGATTAAATTTCATTTATATTAATAATTTCAGCTTTATCAAAAAGTTTTAAAAGAAAAGAGTATTTTTTTTCATTAACTTCGTTAGAAATATTTTTTACATAATTTTCAGCTAATTTAAAGAGATCTTCATGATTAACGGGGTCAGCAAATCTAAAATTTTTGATACCACTTTGTTGATATCCTATTAGGTCTCCAAACCCCCTTAATTTAAGATCTTCCTCTGCAATAAAAAAACCATCATCTGAGTCTTTTAAAATTTTTATTCTCTTTACGGCGTTTTTACTTAAACCATCTTTAAAAAGCAAAATACATGTTCCTTGCTTTTCTCCTCTACCAACTCTACCTCTTAATTGATGTAATTGAGCAAGACCAAATTTATTTGCGTTTTCAATTATTATTAGATTTGCATTTGGAAAATCAATACCGACTTCTATTACAGTGGTAGAAACTAAAATTGATATTTTCTTTTCTAAAAAATTTTTTAAAATTTTATGTTTTTCATTTTTTTCTAAATTACCATGAATAAGGCCTACTTTATTTTTAAATTTATTTTCAATTATTTCAAATTTCTTTTTAGCTGATGAATAATCTAAAAAAGCAGATTTTTCTATTAAAGGACATACCCAAAAAACTTGATTACCAATTTCTATTTGTTTTTTTATGAATGGCCAAAGTTCATTAATTTTTTTTTCTGGCTTACTCAAAGTTATTATCTTCTTTCTTTTTAAAGGCTTCTCACTAATTTTAGAAATATCCATGTCACCATATAAAGACATCATCATTGTTCTTGGTATTGGAGTTGCAGACATTAATAACACATCACATTCATTACCACCTTTTTTTGCAAGTTCGCTTCTTTGTTTTACACCAAATTTATGTTGTTCATCAATAACTACCAAACCAAGTTTTTTAAAATTAATTTTTTTTTGAAACAACGCATGAGTTCCAATTAATAAATTAGTTTTACCATTAGCTATATTCGTAAGAATTTTTTTCCTATCTTTATAATCTGTTTTTCCTGTTAAAAATTCGATTTTGATATCTTTACTTCTCAAAACTTTTTTTGACAGCTCAAAATGTTGCTTAGCAAGTATTTCTGTAGGACCCATAAGAGCGCATTGGTATCCACTTTTCAAAACATTTACAATTGCCAGCAATGAGACAATCGTTTTTCCTGAACCTACGTCTCCCTGAATAATTCTAAACATTCTATTTTCACTCATTAAGTCTTTATTTATTTCATCCAAAACGACTTTTTGACTATTTGTTAATTCAAACGGTAATTTTTTTATTATTGTATCAGAATATTTTTTATCTAATTTTTTAGGTATTTTTTTTTTTCTAATCCTTTTTCTATTTTCAGATAAAATTAAAAAATTAGCACATAATTCATCAAAAACTATTCTTCTGAAGCTACTTGAATTATTATCTTGAGAGTCTTTAGAATTATGTAATTTTGTAATACTTTCGTTCCATCCCATTAAATTATTTTCATCAATAAAATTTTTGTTTAACCAATCATCTATAATTGGTATATTTTTAATAATCTGTTCACTTATTGATCGATATTTTTTTTCATTAATTCCTTTTGTTAAATTGTATTTTGGAATACTTTTAACAACATAATCTTGATTTTCTAATTTTGTTACATAATCTGGGTTAGTAATTTGATATTTCTTATTAAAATAATTAACTTTTCCACTTATTATAATCCAACTATTAATTGGAAATAATTTTCTTAAATATCCTTCGCGACTATTAAAATATACAATGTCAATTTTTCCAGTTTCATCTTCACATATAATCTTATTAGGTAAGTTTCTTATTCTTGGGAAATTCAGTTTTTTTACTTTTACTTTTATAGACTGAATTTTTCCAACTTCTAATTCATTTAGTTTATATATTTTTGATCTATCTGTCTCCGAATAGGGTAAATTTAAGATAATATCTTTAATCTTTTCAATCTTTCTTTTTTTTAAATATTTTGATAATTGAGGGCCAACCCCTTTTATTTTATTAATCTCATTAAATATAAAATCTTTTTTCATTAAATGGTTAAAATATGTATAGTATAATATGATGGACAATAAATTAGAAATATTCAAAAAAAAATTAATTTATCGTGCAGGTTACAGGGGAACAAAAGAAATGGATATATTATTGAGTTCTTTTGTTAATAAATATATTGATTCTTTTGACGAAAATTTTTTAATTGAGTTAGAAAAATTCCTTAATTATGAGGACGAAATAATATTAAATTTTTACAACAAAGGTATTGCTGAGAAAAAAATTGACAAAAATAGAGTTTCAAAAATATTCAAAAGTTTTAAATTATAATGGCGGAGAGGGTGGGATTCGAACCCACGAACGAGTTGCCCCGTTGCTGGTTTTCAAGACCAGTGCTTTCAACCGCTCAGCCACCTCTCCTTGAAATTAAATAAGGTTCTTTAATACTATCAAAGACACTAAATAACAATAATTATTAGTATTTTGTTAAACTAGTTAATACTTATTAATTATGATAATTAATAAAATGATCAAATTAATTTTTAAATCAATCTTAATCTCTGCCCTTATGACTGTCCATAGCTTTGCGTTAGATGACTTTCAACAATGGGTAAAGAGATTTGAGACTAGAGCTATTAAATCAGGAATTTCAGAAAAAGTTGTTAAAGAAATCATGTCAGAGGCTAAATTTTTACCAAAAGTTATTGAGTATGATCGTTACCAACCAGAATTTTATGAAGATACATTTACCTATATTAAAAAAAGAACCTCAAATCGTAAAGTAAAAGAAGGTATTAAACTTTATAAGAAAGAAAAATCAATAATAGAGATTGTCGAAAAAGATTTTAATGTAGAAAAAGAGCTTTTGCTTGCCTTGATGGGTATAGAAACAAATTTTGGAAAATATTTAGGAAAAATGGATATAATATCTTCTTTAGCGACATTAAGTTTTGATAAAAGAAGAAGTGAATTTTTTACAGAAGAGTTATTAATTTTATTAAGACTTGTAGATAAAAAAATAATTGATAAAAATATCTTATACGGTTCTTGGGCTGGTGCTTTTGGTAACTTTCAATTTATGCCAAGAACTATAAGAAATTATGCTATTGATTATAATAAAAATAAAACAATAGAGTTAAAAAATATAGAAGATTCTTTTGCATCAGCAGCTAATTATTTAAAAACAATAGGATGGAAAAAAAATGAACCATGTTTTTTTCAAATTGAACTTAAAGATAACATCCCAAAAAAATATCTTAATTCTTCAGCAAGAAATATAAAAAATAAAAAAAAAATAAGTTATTTAAAGAGATATATAAAAGATATGGGTAATTTGAATCTTAATGGAAACTTGAAAGCAGCAATTATTATTCCTGATAAAGATATTATTCCTGGAGCTGAAACTTTATCACCTGCTTATATAATATTTGAAAATTACGAAAAAATTTTGAATTGGAATAGGTCCTTAAGATTTGCTTTAGCTGTATGTACACTAAAAGAGAATTTTAAAAATGAAATTTAAGTTAATTATTTTATCTTTAATAGTTTTATCTTGTTCACCTAACATAAATACTAAAAATGTTAAAAAATCATATATGGCCAAAGGATTTGCTTATATTTATAATGATAATGATTTTAAAAATAGAGTTATAGGAGGAAAACTTAATAATAATATTATGCAAATCTCTCACCAAAATTTGAGAACAGGTACATTAATAAAGATTACAAATCCTAAAAATAATGAGTCAATTGTTGCTAAAAACGTAAAACGAATAAAATACCCAGAATTTTATAAAATCCTTATAACCGAACCTGTTGCATACAAATTAAATTTAGATCCTAATTTACCCATATTAGAAATTCTTGAAGTAAAAAAAAATAAATCTTTTGTTGCTGAAAAAGCAAAAATATATAATGAAGAAAAAAAGATTTCTTCAAAAGCTCCAGTTGCATCTGTAAAGATTTCAAATATTTCTAAAAATAAATCTAACAAAAAAAAAATAACTAAAGATAAAATATATATATTAGTTGCTTCTCTTTATTCAGAAAAAACTGCTAAATTTTTGAAACAAAGAATCGTTCAAGAAATTACGAATTTTGATAATAAAAAATTGAAAATAAAAAAAATTAACAATAAAGAAACACAAGTTATTTCGGGTCCATATAACTCTGTCAATTTACTTAAAAATGATTACATTATGCTAAAAAGTTTTGGATTCGAAGAATTGGATATTTTTATCAATGAATAAATTAATAGTTTTTATAGTTTTTATTTTAAATATTTGCACAAACATTGTTGCTAATCCAAATTTGCAGGCTCGGACAGGTATATTAGTAGATTATCATTCTGATAAAATATTATTTGAATTAGATCCAGACGCACAAATTTATCCTGCTTCGATGACTAAAATTATGACTTCGATTATAGCTTTTGATTTAATTAAAAATAATAAATTATCTCTTGATGATATGTTTTCAGTTTCAGAAAATGCTTGGAGATTATCCCAAGCAGGTTATTCATCTATGTTTATTATGATAAACGATCAAGTTTCAGTAGAAGATCTTTTAAAAGGGATAATTATAGCATCTGGTAATGATGCTTGTGTGGCTTTAGCTGAGGGAATAGCCGGTTCAGAGGAAAATTTTGCTGATATGATGAATGAAAAAGCTGGCGAAATTGGCATGACATCAACAAATTTTACAAATGCATCTGGTATAAATGACCCAGACAATGTTTCAACAGCAAGAGACATAGCCTTAATGTCAAAGTATCTTATAAAAAATTATCCAATTTTTTATGAGATATTTGCTGAAAAAGATTTCACTTGGGATAGGACTGGTGGCGAACCAATTAAACAAGGTAACCGTAATCCTTTACTTTATAAAAACGTTGGTGTTGACGGTGTAAAAACAGGCTACTTGGCAGTTGAGAAATATTCCTTAGCTAGCTCAATGAAAAAGAAAGATAGGAGATTAATAGCAGTTGCATCTGGTTTTAATACAAAGAATTTGAGAAGTTCCGAGTCTCTTAAATTACTTAATTGGGGATTTAGAAATACAAACACCTTTGAAATTTCAAAAAAAGATGAGACAACTTTTGAATTAGACACTTGGTTAGGTACAAAAAACAAAATTAAAGCTACAACTAAAGAAGATTTTTATGTTACGATAAATAAAAAAGACATAACTCATTTAAATGTTTTATTAGATTATAGTGGACCGATTTCAGCTCCAATAGACAAGGGCACCAAGATCGCCAAAATAATCGTGACTAAAAAAAACGAGATTATTAAAGAATTGCCATTATATGCAGCTGAAGATCTAAAAAAAGTTAATTTTTTTAAAAGTCTACTTACATCTTTAAATTATTTGATTTGGGGAGATGTATAAAAAGAAACCTTTTTTCATTGTTTTTGAAGGAGTAGAGGGATGCGGAAAATCCTTTCAAAGCAAAAAGCTTTTCAAAAATTTAAAAAAAAAAAGAGTCAGCACAATACTAACTAGAGAACCTGGCGGAACTAAAAGTTCAGAATTAATAAGAAATTTAATTTTAAAAGATTATTTTAATAAAAATAATAAAGAAAAATTTGATAAATATACTGATACCCTTTTATACTTAGCTGCCAGAAATGAGCACATTAAAAACAAGATTAAGCCGGCTCTTTTAAAAAAAAAAGTTGTTATATGCGATAGATTTACAGACTCTACTTTAGCCTATCAAGTATATGGCAAAAAAGTTGATTTAAATTTTATAAACAATATACATAAAATAATATTAGGTAATTTAAAGCCGAATTTAGTTTTTATTTTAAAAGTTTCAAAAAAATCATCTATGAATAGACTTAAAAAACGAAAATCAAAAAATAGGTATGATAATTTCCCTCAATCATTTTATAATAAAGCTCAAAAATCTTTTCTTAAATTAGCAAAAAATAAGAAAAATTATTTTGTTCTAGACTCTTCGTTAAATAATAATTCTCTCGAAAAAAAAATCTTCAATATAGTAAATAAATATTTATTTGTTTGATGGAATATCCAAAATACTTTTATCCTAAATATTCGTTAAATTTATATGGCTTAGAAAAAGATTTTAGTTTTTTAACCTCTCTCTATTCAAATAAAAAGTTACCAAAAATATTAATGCTCACGGGATCAAAAGGTAGTGGTAAATCTACTTTGATTAATCATTTACTTTTTTCTATTTTTGATGAAAAAAATTATAACAGTAATCAGTTTAGTTTATTAGAGTCTTCGATTTTATTTAAACAATTTACAAATAATATTTTTCAAAATATTTTATACATTCACGGAACAAACTTTAAATCTGTTAAAGTTGAAGATATAAGAAATCTTAAATCCATAATTTTTCAATCTTGTATTAATAAAAAAGAAAGATTTATAATTTTCGATGACATAGAATTGTTTAATACAAACAGCCTTAATGCTTTATTAAAGATAATTGAGGAACCAGATAAAAATAATTATTTTATTTTTATTAATAATAAGACAAAACCTTTAATTGATACAATTCGATCAAGATCTATTGAATTTAAGATTATTCTTAGCGAGAAAAATAGAATTGCCATTATTGAAAAATTAGTTAAATTTTATGATATAAAAACTATTCTAGATCCAGCATCATCTCAATTAACACCTGGAAATTTCATAAAATTCAATTACATATGCAATGAATATAACATTCAGATAAATAATGATTTTATAGAAAATTTAACTTTACTGCTTAACTTATACAAAAAAAATAAAAACTCTCTTTTTATTGACTTAACTTTTTATTTAGCAGAGTTTTATTTTAAAAGTATAAAAAATGATGGCACCGTCAAAAGTAATAAAATTTACGAGATTAAAGCTTTCATTTTAGAAAACTTAAATAAATATATTACATTCAATCTTAGTCAAAATTCATTTATTAATGCTATAAATAACAAAATAAAACATGGTTAAAAATTTTTATATAACTACACCAATTTATTATCCATCTGGTAAGCCTCATATGGGGCACGCATACTCTAGCATTGTAGCAGATATATTTGCTAGATTTAAAAGATTGGAAGGTTACGATGTTCTTTTTCTAACTGGAACGGATGAGCATGGACAAAAAATTCAAAAAGAAGCAAAGAAAAATAATAAAGATCCAAAGCTTTTTTGTGATGAATTATCAGAAACATTCAGATCATTAACAAAAACATTAAATTTATCAAATAACGATTTCATAAGAACAACAGAAAAAAGACATCATAAATCAGTCGTTGAGATATGGAACAGACTTGTGAAGTCAGGAGATATTTATTTAGATAAATATAGCGGGTGGTATTCAGTATCAGACGAAGCATTTTATGATGATGATGAAATAGAAAATATTAATGGTAACAAAATATCAAAATCTTCAGGTTCTCCAGTTGAATGGGTTGAAGAAGAGTCATATTTTTTTAAATTATCGGCATGGTCAAAAAAACTTACAGAATTTTATAAAAAAAATCCAAATTTTATTCTTCCCACATCTAGAAAAAATGAAGTTGTTAAATTTGTTGAAAAGGGTTTAAAGGATTTATCTATAAGTAGAACATCTTTCACATGGGGAATACCTGTTCCTAAAAATGAAAAGCATGTAATATATGTTTGGTTAGATGCTCTAACAAATTACATTAGCGCATTAAATTTTCCTAATACAGAGGACAATAAATATAAAAATTTTTGGCCTGCAGATGTTCATATTATCGGCAAGGATATTTTAAGGTTTCATGCCGTGTTTTGGCCTGCATTTTTATTGGCAGCAAAGTTACCTTTGCCTAAAAGAGTTTTTGGACATGGTTGGATACTTTCTGAAGATAAAAAAATGTCAAAATCTCTTGGAAATATTTTAGATCCTCTAGAAATTATTGATAAATATGGAATTGACCAGTTAAGATACTATCTAGTTAAGGAGGTTTCACTTGGAAACGATGGATCAATTTCGTTAGAAAATTTAAAAAATTGTATTAATAATGATTTAGCTAATAATTATGGAAATCTTTGTCAAAGAGTCTTTTCTTTTATCAAAAAGAATTGTGGAAATAAGATACCATTAAGTTCGAAATTAAATGAATCTGATAAACAACTTTTAAATAATTTAAGAAATAGCTTACCAAAGCTAATATCATTAATGGATAATCAAGAATTAAATGAGTATATTAAAGTAGTTGTAGGTTTTTCTTTCGAAGCAAATAAATATTTTAATGACTCAGAGCCGTGGACAGAGAAAAAAAAGGATCCAGAAAGAATGAATGCCATATTATTTACTATTGTAGAACAAATAAAAAATATTAGTATATTACTAAATCCTATAATTCCTAAGGCAACTAATAAAGTTCTATCTATGATTAACATTTCAGAACAAAATATAAGTATTGATAAAATTAAAGATGACAAAATTATTAAAAATAAAAAAGAATTAGGTAATTTAGAAATATTATTTACTAAAATTGAAGATGATAATTGATTCCCACTGCCATTTAAATTATGAGCCAATGTCTAATTCTCTAAAAGAGACTATTGAGAGAGCTAATAAAGATGGAGTAAAGTATCTACTAACAATTTCGACAGAGGACAAAAGTTATAATAAAATTCTTAATATTATATCAAAAAACGAATGTGTTTTTGGATCTTATGGCATTCATCCCCATGAAGCAAAAAACCATCAATTTATTAAGTCTGAAGATATAATTGAAAAAACCAAACTTAATAAAAAAATAATTGGAATAGGAGAGAGCGGACTTGATTTCTATTATAATTATTCAGATAAAAAAGATCAGATTAAATGTTTTGAGGAACATATAATCGCTGCACAAAACACAAAACTTCCGTTAATTGTTCATACGAGAAATGCAGAAGTTGAAACTTTAGAAATACTAAAAAATAAATTAAAGAAAAAAAATTTTAAAATTTTAATACATTGTTTCACTGGATCAAAAAATTTTGCATTTAAATTACTAGATCTTGGGGCTTATATTTCAGCAAGTGGTGTTGTTACTTTTAAAAAATCTCAAGATTTAGCTAATACATTTAAAGAGATACCAAATGATAGAATATTGGTTGAAACAGACTCACCTTATTTAGCTCCAGTTCCGCTAAGAGGAAAGCCGAATGAACCCAGTTACATAATTCATACTGTTAAGTTTTTATCTCAATTGAAGAATCTTTCATTTAAAGATTTTTCAAATATTACTACTAATAATTTTTTTAATTTATTTGGTAAACTTAATTGAAAAATAAATTTACTATTTTAGGATGCGGTAGTTCTTTAGGTTCACCTTGGATTACTAATTACTCAGCAAATTTAAAAAGGAATCCAAAAAATATTAGAACTAGATGTTGTGCTCATATTCAGAAAGGTAATCTCTCAATTCTCATAGACACATCACCCGATATTAAAAGTCAATTTTTAAGAAATAAGATTAAAACTCTAGATGCAATTATTTATACTCATGAACATGCAGATCAAACTACAGGAATTTTTGAAATGCGACCTTTTTTTTGGAAAAATAAAAAAAAGATTCCAATTTACGGTTCCCCAAGGACAATACGTGAATTAAGAGATAAATACGCTTTTTGTTTTAAACAAAGACATGGTTATAAGCCAATTATGAATACTAATATTGTGAAAAAAAAATTTACAATTCTCAATAGAAAGAACAAAATTGAAATTGAGCCTCTTGAAGTTTCACATGGAATGATTAAAGCTACTGGTTATTTATTCGAAAAAATTGCCTATGTAAGTGATTGTAACAAAATTAGTGATAAAGTTTCTAAAAAGTTAATGAACTTAGATTTTTTGATTATAGACTGTTTAAGAAAAAATAAACATCCATCTCATTTTAATTACGATGATGCTATTGATTTCGTAAAATTTGTTAAGCCTAAAAAAACAATATTAACAAATTTACATGTAGATTTAGACTATTTTAATCTTAAGAAGAAATTACCAAAAAATATTATACCTGCCTTTGATGGTTTAAGTTTTAATTTTTAATTTCTTTTTCAATTAAATTAATAAATCTTTGTGATGATGGTTTAGTAATCGATGAAAAAGTATTTGCAACTTTTCCATCTTTACCAATAATAATTTTGTGGAAATTCCATTTTGGTATTGCACTTTTACCGTAATTCTCTTTTGCCCAATTAAAAAAAGGATGAGCATTTTTACCGATTACGTCAATTTTCTCAGTCATTGGAAAATCTATATTAAAATTAGTCTCACAAAAATCTTTTATTTCTTTATTTGATCCAGGCTCCTGTTTGAAATTATTAGTTGGAACTCCGATAACTACTACATTTCTATCTTTATAATTTGACCAAAGGGACTGTAAATCTTCATATTGATTTGTAAAACCACATCTTGAGGCAACATTCACCACAACGATAACTTTATTCTCATATTCCTTAAGACTAATTAAATTTCCCTCAATTCCATTAAATTTAAATTCATAAGCCAATTTATCATAAGCTGCATTTCCTTTGCTAAAAAAACTAAACATTATTAAAAATATAATAAGTACTTTTTTCATCATTTTAAAGCTTTTAACACTGCATCAATAGGTAAATAAATACAATTTATCCTATTTAAATTATCTTTATTTATTAAAAACCTAAATTCTTTAAATTTTTTTGGAAAAGTAAATTTCAAGTCTTTTAAGGATATATTTTTAAGTTTATTTAATTCTTCTTTAATAGTCTTTATTGGAAGATTTTTTATTTTTTTAGACAACAGACTAGCAGATGCTTCACATAATACACATGATTCAGTTTCATACTTCATAGAATTAATTTTAGAATTTTTTTGAATTAATTCAACTTTGATTAAATCTCCACACATTGAATTTTTTTTTGTAGATCTAAAAGTATATTTATTTGTTAAACCCACATTTGAGGTATTTGAAGCAAATTTAATTATTTGATTTGAAATCATTTTTTTGAGAATAATAATAATAAAACGTAACCAAAAACAGTTGAAAGCAATGAACCTGCTAGTACACCAATTTTTACTCCATCAATGTATTGCATATCGTTAGCAAATGCTAAATTTCCAACAAACAAACTCATTGTAAAACCTATCCCTGTTAAAATTGAAACTGCATACAATGCTGGCCAGGTTGAATTATTAGGTTTGTCTGCAATTTTTAGTTTTATTGATAAATAGGACAAAACGAAAACTCCAATTTGTTTTCCAAAAAATAGTCCTAAAACAATTCCTAGTGGAACTGGATTTAAAAGAGTTGCAAAAGTTAAACCTTCTAGCGAAACACCTGCATTTGCAAATGCAAATATTGGCATTATTCCAAAAGCCACATAAGGTGAAAGACCATGTTCTAATTTCAACAATAAAGAATTTTTGTTATTTTTGATGTTGTGGGGAATTGTTAACGCTAAAAGGACTCCTGCAATAGTTGCATGAATACCAGACTGATGAGTAAAGTCCCACAAAAAAATTCCAACTATTAAATATGGTAAAAAATTATTTATCTTAAATTTATTTAATCCAATCAAAACTATTACAGATAACAACATTAATACCAAGTAAATAGATTGAATATTTCCAGAATAAAAGAAGGCTATAATAACAATCGCTCCTAAATCATCTATAATTGCTAAGGCCGTTAAAAAAACTTTTAAAGAAATAGGAACTCTTTTTCCTAACAATGATAATACACCTAGAGAAAAGGCAATGTCGGTTGCTGATGGAATAGCCCATCCATTTAATGTTGTACTATTAGAGTAATTAATAAATATATAGAATAGAGCGGGTACAACCATACCTCCTACAGCACCGATTATAGGTAATAATGCTTGTTTAGGATTTGATAATTCACCTTGTAAAAATTCTCTTTTAATTTCTAAAGAAACAAAAAAGAAAAAAATTGCCATCAAGACATCATTTATCCAGTGCAAAACACTTAATTTAAGACCGAAGCTATCTGTTCCAAGTGTTACATATTTTTTTAAAATTGAAAAATATTCATCACTATATGAACCGTTACTTATAACTAATGCTAGTATAGCTGCTACCAAAAGCATAATTCCAGAGGACGCTTCTAATTTAAAAAATTCTCTAAATGGTTTAGTTATATGCTGGATCATAGTTACTATTTACTTGTATAGCGGTTATCTTTCAATTGCCAAAAAGGCATATTTAACCTATAAAACAGACGATCGGGGCGTAGCGCAGCCTGGTAGCGCATCTGGTTTGGGACCAGAGGGTCGCAGGTTCAAATCCTGCCGCCCCGACCATTATAACTATGAAAAAAGCTAAAATTTACATACCTACTAAAACTGCAATGCAATCGGGTAGGGGAAAACTTAAAAAATGGGTTTTGAAATTTGAAACAAAAGACCCTTCTATAAATCCATTAATGGGCTGGGAAACTTCAACTGACACACTTGAAGAGGTTATTTTAAAATTTTCTACAAAAGAACAAGCTATAGAATATGCAAAAAAAAATAATATTTCATTTAAAGTTATTGAACCAAAAAAGAAGGATTTTGTTATAAAATCTTATGCAGATAACTTTCTTAAAAACTAATTATGTGGCGTAGTTATTTTACTGAGAGAAAGTGGTTACTTTGGTCTTGGGGTGGATTTGCTTTCATAATCTTATCTCTTCTTGCTCAAACTTATATAGATGTAAAAATTAATGAATGGTACAAAGGTTTTTATGATCTTTTACAAAAAGCTCCAGAAAGAGAATTATCCGAATTTTATGATGGGATAGCTCTATTTATGAAATTAGCTATTCCATATGTAATTATCTATACAGTAACAAATTATTTTACAAGATTATGGGCTTTTAGATGGAGGGAAGCAATGACATTTTCTTATATGCCTTACTGGAGAGCAGTTGATGCAAAAGTTGAAGGTGCTTCTCAACGTATCCAAGAAGACGCGATGAATTTTGCTAAAATTGTTGAAAGCTTAGGTTTACAAATTGTACGAGCAATTATGTTATTAATTGCCTTTCTTCCAATACTTTGGGGTCTTTCATCAAATGTTGTAATTCCTTTTTTTAAAGATATTTCGGGATCACTCGTATGGGTTTCATTAGTAGCTAGCTTGGGTGGTCTGATTATAAGTTGGATTGTAGGTATTAAACTGCCTGGTCTTGAATATAACAATCAAAAAGTAGAAGCTGCTTTTAGAAAAGAATTAGTTTATGGAGAGGATGATAGGAGAAATTATGCTCAAGCTCCATCTATTTTACAATTATTTACAGGTATAAAATTCAATTACCATAGGCTCTTCCTGCATTATGGATATTTTGACCTTTGGCTGATTATGTATAACCAAACTATGATAATTGTACCTTATTTGTTAATGGGTCCAGGTTTATTTACTGGGGCAATGACTTTAGGTGTTTTAATTCAAACATCGAGCGCATTTAGGGAAGTACAAAGTAGTTTTTCACTATTCTTACAAAACTGGACTAGAATTACTGAATTGAGATCAATCCATAAACGTTTGATGGAATTTGAAGAGGCTATTAACTTTAAAAATAAGTTGAGAAAACCAAGGAAATCTGATGTAAGAGCTTAATGGAGCTCTACCTCAAATTAATAGATGTAATATTTCCTGTATTCTTTGTTATTGGAATAGGATTTTATTTAGGGAAAAAAGATCCAAATATAAATACCGATTTAATCACCAATTTTGCTGCGAATATTGGCTCACCAGCTATGATATTTTATTCAATTACCACGACAGGGGTAACTCTAAGTATTTTTCTAGAATATTTTGTTTACTCTCTTATTATAATTAGTGCGTTTTCAATAGTAGGTATTCTGTTTTTAATTATACTTAAAAAAGATTACATAAGTGAATTACCACCTCTAATCTTACCAAATACGGGGAACATAGGATTACCTCTTTGTTTATTTGCTTACGGAACTGCTGGGTTAGGTGTAGCTTCAGCTATTGCATCTGTTGTTATTCTTTTACACTTTACTATTGGAGTTTTATTAGCGAAAAAAAGCTTTTCACTCAAAATATTAATTAAAAACATGCCAATTTATGGAATTTTAGTTTCTATATTATTTTTATACTTCGAATGGAGTGTTCCAGGTTATGTAGAAAACACAACATTTTTATTAACATATGCAACTATTTTTTTAATTTTAATGTCTCTTGGAATTGCTTTAGCTAAATTAAAAGTAGTTTCATGGACACATGCATCAATACTAGGGGCTGTTAGAGTAATTATTGGACCTCTAATAGGATTTGGATTAATTAAATTTTTTAATTTAAATGGTTTTGCTGCTGGAGTTCTTCTAATTCAATCTTGTATGCCAAGCGCCGTTCTAACTTATTTGGTTGGTTCAATGTACTCAGATAGAAGGGTAGTTGATAGCGTAGCAAGTGTTATTGTGACATCTACCGTTATGTCTTTTATAACTATCCCAATTGTAGTTTATTTTAGTCTAAGATATTTTCAATAAATACAATAACTTATAATATATAATTAAAGTAATATATTAAGTAATAAGTAAGTATTATTTACATATTTTATAAAAAATGTAAATAAACATTGAGAAATAAAGATTATTTGAGTTTAAAAAAGTAATAAACAAGTCCAAAGACGTGTTAAAAATTAAAATTTTATTAGAAAAACTCCTAAAATTAAAAGATTGAAAGGCCAAAATCCAACAAAATGAGGTGTATTAGACTGTTCTAAAAATAGCAATAATCAATAATTCTACAAGCTTTGCGTGTACCGAATATAGCGTTTAAACGGCCGTAGAGGGTGTTTTTTTTGCAATCATTGGTTTTAGAGTACAACCGACTGGTGTGTGGGTAAAAAATACAATGAAATAGGGGCTAATAGACCCGATCGCCCGTCAAATAACAATTCTAGAGGCTTATACCCTCTTTTTTAAGTAAAAATCTCTTTGTTTTTATGCCTCCTTTGCCTGAATAGCCTCCAAGCGATCCGTCAGATCTTATAACTCTATGGCAAGGTATTTTGGGAGCATAGGGGTTTTTTCCTATAGCATTAGCCACAGCACGTGCAGCAAGCGGTTTTCCTATGGCTTTTGCCACTTGAGAGTAGGTTTTAACGCTTCCACGAGGTATTTTCGTCAAATAGGCCCATACTTTCAGTTGAAATTTAGTACCTACTAGCTTCATTAGTCAAAGATTAAGTAAATCGTTAGAGATAAGCCTACTATAAGGGCTATTATTAAGCCAATAGCTATCATTTTTTTGCCTTTTGAGCTTGAGTTAGTCCAGAAGTAGGAAATTCCATAAACAGCAGCTATAAATACTACTATAGGAAGTATAAATTTAATCATTATTTCTAAAATTATACGTATTGACATCTAAAATCACTTAATATATTACTAATGATAATTAATTGTTATCAATAGTAATTTTATGAATGAGTTAGTAACAGATATAAAAAAGCTACATGATGAAACTTTAGAAAATTTAAAAAGTTCTAAAGCAAATAACACGCTGAGAGCGTATAAATCTGACTTTAGAGATTTCGGGGCTTTTTGTGCAAAACATGGATTTAACTCAATTCCAACAGAACCTAAAGTTGTATCACTATACCTCACGCATCTTTCTACTAGCTCGAAAATAAGCACTTTAAGGCGAAGGTTAGTCTCTATAGGGGTGGTTCATAAGATAAAAGGTCATTATTTAGATACAAAGCACCCAGTTATTATTGAAAACTTAATGGGTATAAAAAGAAAAAAAGGAAGCATTCAAACAGGTAAAAAACCTATATTAATCAATCACTTAAAACAAATAATTAATGTAATAGATGAACAAAAAATAGAAAAAATTAAAAAATTGAGAAACAAAACTTTAATACTTATAGGATTTGGTGGAGGATTTAGACGTACAGAGCTAATTTCTATTGACCATGAGGACATAGATTTTGTTCAAGAGGGAGTAAAAATAACTGTTAAAAGATCTAAAACAGATCAATTCGGAGAAGGTATGACTAAAGGTCTACCCTATTTCTCTAATGAGAAATATTGTCCAGTCATAAATTTGAAGAATTGGTTAACATTATCAAAAATAAAAACTGGCCCAATATTTAGAAGATTTGCAAAAGGATCTACTCTGACTGACCACAGATTAACCGATCAATCTGTGGTCTTAATTATCAAAGATTGCTTAAAATTAGCTGGAATTGAAAATAAAAATTTTTCTGGCCATAGTTTAAGATCAGGATTTGCGACAGTTGCTGCAGAGTCTGGAGCTGATGAAAGAAGTATAATGGCAATGACAGGTCATAAAACTACTCAAATGGTAAGAAGATATATAAGAGAAGCAAATATATTTAAAAATAATGCATTAAATAAGATAAAAATTTAAAATGAAAATTATAATTAAAGATTTAGAATTTTTTTTTAAAAAAATTTTTTTTTCTCAAAGTTATTTATTAAAAAAAAGATTAATCAGAGCAATTAATAAAAATTATGAAAAAGAACTTTCTTTAATCGATAGATTTGCTAATAAATCTAAAGATGCATTAGATATTGGTGTTTATAGAGGTGTATATTCATTTAAATTATCGAAAAGTTTTAAAAAAGTTCATGCATTTGAACCAAATCCTCTACTATTCCCTTATTTAGATAAAAATTTAAAAAAAATTATCAATAATATTGATTTATATAATTTGGCTTTATCAGATAAGAAAGGAGACACAGAATTAAAATTGCCTAAAAGAACTAAATCAATTTTCAAAGATAATATTGAAGAACTTTATCAATTAGGAGCAGCTTCTATACATCCTCAAAAAGATTTTAAAGAATTCAAAAAAATTCAAGTTAAGAAAAATAAATTAGATAATATTCCAATTAAAAATAATATTGGGTTTATAAAAATTGATGTCGAAGGCCATGAATTAGAGGTTATTAACGGAGCTATTGAAACAATAAAGAGGAATAAGCCTACCCTTTTAATTGAAATAGAAAGACGGCATAGCATGAGATCTGTAGAAGATACTATAAATCATATAAATAATTTAGGGTACAAAAGCTTCTTTGTGAAAAATGAAAATTTAATATCTACTGAAAATTTAAGTGATAAAAATTTGGAAAATAACTTTTTTTTTCTACCAAATTAAACATCTTTAAATTAAATTTATAATTTCTTTCGATAGGATTTCAAATTTTTTTCTATTTATGCTGTTATAGTTTCTTAAGTGGCTAGTCCATTTATCGTATGGGTAAGAACTATCAATAATATCTATTTGTTTTATTTGATTTGCTGAAGCTATGTGGGTAATCCATCCATGACATGATATTAAAAGATCTGAGTGAAAAACTATATTTTCAAGCTCCAGAAGTTCTTGATTTTCATACATTTTTACTTTGATAGGATTGATTTTAGGCTTAATTTGATTAAGTAAACTTAATTCTTTTTTTCCAGTCGTAATGATTAAATTTTTATCTTTTGAAGTTATATTATTTATAAAATTAATTATTTCGTCTTTGGAAGGTTCGATATTTACATATTTATTAATATAATCCCTGTGAATCCATTTTTCATCGAAATGTAAGTGAATATAATTATCGAATGGAATTTTTACTGAAGAGTAATTTCTATCTTCTAAAAAATTTAATGATTTTTCATCAAATTTCATTTGAATTTGATTACAAATTTTTTTGATAATATCTATCTGTGTGTCAATTAAATTAGTTACACATGTAATTTTTATATTTGCATTTAAGAAATAAGATATAAATTTAGAACGATTCTTCCCATCGTGTATAATAATAGCATCGTATCTATCGTTCTTAAGTGTAAAAATAAGTTTAAGTTTAGAAATAAAATTATTTTTTAAAATAAGTATTTTTTCAACAACCTTAAATGTTTTAGCGTAAAAATAATTTTTTTCAGATGCGATTAATGTAATTTTACTATCTGGAAAGTTAGTTTTTATAATTTTTATGAGCAATAATGAGAATAAGAAATCTCCTACTCTATCAGTTCGAAATATAAGAATATTTTTCATTTTTCATGCCAAAAATATTTTTTATTTTTATTTATATCCAAAGTTTTATTAATTATAAACTCTGCAACTAATTCTGAATTAAAATATTTCATATATTTTTTTTTCCCATTTTTGGCAATTGATTTTCTTAATTTCTCATCTCTAGATATTTTTAAAATTTTTTCAGATAAATCGCTAACATTTTTATAAAAAACCATTTCTTTGTCAGAAAAAAAATTCTTATATTGAGTTTTTTCGTCAATTAAACAAACCAATCCATTCCCAACTATTTGAGTAATTCTATCACTGCTATAATATTTTATAGCTTTACCTCTACTTAAATTTAGTCCCATTTTTGCATTCTCAATGGTTTTAAAATAATGATCTGCCCAAATCGGTTGTATTTTGTTTATTCCATAGATATCAAATTTTACGTCATCTGTAATTGATTGAAGCTCATTTAAAAAATTAATTCTATCGTCTATCTTTCCAGATTTTAATTTTCCTCTATGTACCCCATGGCTAAGTGCGAAAAAAACATCAACATTACATGATTTGTTAAAATTATTTAAAGTTTCAAATGAACTATCACTCGGATTTGGTATGTAATAGCAATTATCTTTTTTTTTCACAAAATTCAAAGCTTCAGGCGATGTTGTGAGAAAAGAAGCTTCCATTAAATCAACTTTATCCAATATTCTTTTTTTATTTCTATCAAAATCTGGACCATATTTATTCAAAGGATCTAGAAACCATTGTGCAAATTTTGTATTAGGATTGTCCTCTTTTAATTCATTAATTTGATCTCTAGATATAAGATCAGCATGACCTATTACTATTAAATCTGGTTTGTAATTATAACATGTTTTTTTTAACTTATCGTTTAAAGTTTTAGCTCCTTTATAATCACTAAAAGATTTATAATATTTTTGAACATCTCTATCACTAAAGCCTAGAACACTATGACCAAGTCTTATAAAGCCATTATTAATTCTTCTCCCAGTATTAAAAAAAAGTCTTCCATCTAATCTTTCATTAAAATTAGTAACATGCAATATTCTTAAAGATGTATTTGATTTTTTTATAAAAAATCTTTTTTCAAGATCTAACTTTTCAGATCTGTATTCATCAATTTTGTTGGTAACAAACTGGTGAGTTAAATAAAAATTTTTAATTGAAAGTTTTTGTAGATCTTTTCTTTTGTTGGGATCATCTATAAGTTCTTGTATATTTTTGGTTAATTCTTTTATATTCAAATTGGTCATAATTTTAGCATCTGTAACAGTTTCGGGCAGCCCCCCTTTATTGGTAATGATAACTGCACATCCATTTGCTGAAGCCTCTAAACTTGTTCTTCCGAAAGGTTCTTCCCATCTTGAACACGCAACTGTAATACTGGTTTTCTTAAATATATTAATTACTTGATTATGTCTTTTAAAGCCCAGTATTTTTGCATTTTTATGATTCAGTGAAATTTTCTCTCTCTTTTCATCACCAATAATTAGAGCTTTCCATTTCTTATTTTTATCTAGAATTTTTTTAATAGCTTTAGCAAAAACATCATATCCTTTAGCTCTATTTAATTTTCCTACAAAAGTAATCCATTTTTTTTTCTTATTTATGATTGAAATATTGCTCTTAGATGCAGATTGGTAAAATATCAAAAGTTTGTTACTGTTTACAAATTTATTTTCTAATCCCTCTAAAAATCTTTTTTTTGACCATGCGCTATTAAATATTATTTTGTAACATATTTTTAATAGTGTTTTTCTTTCAGTAATAGTTTTTGATCCATCCATTGATAACGGATCATTATGAAAATATAAAGTTAGTACCTTTTTTGTGCTTTTTTTATTTAAAATGTGAATGTAGCTCGGTCGATTATGAACTTCTATTATAGATGAATTGATTTTTTTTTCTAAATTTACAAATTTATTCACATATTTTTTTGTTTGACTAGAAAAAATATCTCTTTTTAGATCAATATTTAAATATTTAAGATTAAATTTTCTCTTATATTTTGTATTACCAAAAATTGTTATTCTATTTTTAAACTTACTATTTTTAGTAGTTTCATATACAAATAATGATACTGCACCTGGGTAGTCTGGTGAAAAATTTTCCTTATAAGGAAGTAATATTGAAATTTTCATTTTTTAATTTATTTCTTAAACTTCTATTTTTCTTTATATAATATTCTCTAGAAATTGCCTCTTTTTTTGATTTAAATTTTTCTTTATAAATTAGTTTCCATTTTCTTCCTCTAGTAAATTTGGCTCCTTTACTCGAATTGTGTAAAATGATTCTTTTTTTCAAATCGCTTGTATAACCTACATAAGTAACTGGTTTTTTTTCCTTAGATTTGAGCATATATACGTAATAGCTCATTTAAAAATCAATAACCTTTTCCAGCTTCTTTATTTTTATCTTTTTTAAGTTTGTTCAACGCTTCTTTTGAAGCAGTTGTCATGTATCGTTGGTCAGACCCAATGGTGACAAATTGGAAACCTTTCTTTACCATTTTTTCTGCATATTCTGGTTTACCATTTTGTATTCCTGCAATAATGTTGTTTTTTTGTGCATGTTCTAAAATTTTCATTATAACTTTATAGACAGGATCATTTTCATGTTTGTCAAAACTCGGTTTTTCTCCAATAGCCAGACTTAAATCAGCAGGACCAATATATATTCCGTCTAAACCTGGTGTTTGCATTATTGTGTCTAGATTTTCTAAAGACTCTTTAGTTTCAATCATTGCAAATTTTAAAATTTCATTATTAGCCTCATCTGCGTAATCTTCACCTCCATACACTAGACCTCTAATTGGGCCGTAACTACGGTAACCTTTTGGTGGATACATGCAAGCCTGTACAAATTTTTTGGCTTCATCTTTATTACTTACCATCGGACAGATAATTCCATATGCACCAGCATCTAAAATTTTCATGATTTGTCCTGGTTCATTCCAATTAACTCTAACCATAGGTACAACGTCAGAAGTTGAAATACCTTGCAACATAGCTAAGGCATTTTGATAATCAACGATGCCATGTTGCATATCTATTGTAAGAGAGTCCCAATTTTGTTTTGACATTAACTCAGCTGTAAAAGAATTAGGAATTTGCAACCAACCATTTACTGCAAATTTTCCTTGTTTAAATATTTCTTTTAATTTATTTTTTTTCATTCGTATGAAACACCGAAGTGGGTATATTTAATATTTAAATAATCTTTAATCGCCATAGAACCACCCTCTCTTCCATACCCGGTTTGCTTAATTCCACCGAAAGGTGCCTCTGCTACAGCTACAACAGGAGTATTTACAGCTACACAGCCTGTTTCTAGTTGTTCAGATGCTTTATTAGCCTTTTTTAAATCAGTTGTGTAAACATAACTACATAAACCTAGATCATTGTTGTTTGCTCTTTCCATCACTTCATCAAAATTTTTAAAAGTTAAAATTGGAACTATTGGGCCAAATGGTTCCTCTTTCATAATAGTAAAGTTATCTTTTATATTATCAAATATTGTTGGTTCATAAAAATATCCTTTATTAAAATTCGCAGCTCTTTTCCCTCCAAGTAAAACCTTACCACCTTCTTTTTTTGTAGTTTCTACTAATTTTTCGACGCCTTCTAATCGTTGTTTTGTACATAAAGGACCAAGCAATGTATCTTTATCCATACCGTTTCCAATTTTAAGTTTTTTTGTTTTTTTAACCATTAAATTAGCAAATTCATCTTTTTTATTTTCGTGTATATAAAATCTATTAGGTGAAATACATACTTGCCCATTATTTCTAAATTTTGAGGTTATTGCCATATCAGTAACTTTATTTAAATCAACATCATCAAAAACTATAAAAGGCGAGTGACCACTTAACTCCATAGTTACTCTTTGTACTTTGTCTGCAGCTTGTTTTAAAATTAATTTACCAACTCTTGTTGATCCGGTTATTGAAATTTTTTTTATTATATCTGACTTTATCAATTCTTCAGAAATGCCAGCCGGATCGCCTGATAATAAATTAACTACTCCTGGAGGAACACCTGCCTCTCTGCAAATATCAACTATCTCCATCACACTGCCCGGTGTTATTACATCTGGTTTAACTATTACTGAGCATCCTGCTGCTAAAGCTGTTGAAATTTTTCTAGAAGCAAGGATAACTGGAAAATTCCATGGAACTAAGGCCGCTACAACACCTACAGGTTGATACATAACGTGTATTTGAGTATTTGGAAATCGACTTTGATTTATTTCTCCAAAAATTCTTTTAGTTTCCTCGGAATTCCACTCAAATATATCAGCCGCTCCACCTATTTCTCCTGGTCCCTCTGTTAATGGCTTCCCTACTTCAAGTGTTAACCATTTTGAGAGAACATCAACTCTTTTTCTTATTAAATCAGATATTCTTCTTATAATTTTAGATCTTTCCCAAGGGGATGTATTTTTCCAAATTTGTAAACCTTTTTCAGCTGATTTAAGAGCTTTTTGCACATCTGAACTATTTGCTTTTGACGCTTTCCCTATTACTTCTTCAGTCGCAGGATTAATGACATCGTATGTTTCACCACTTGCTGACTTTTGCCACTTACCATTAATGAACTGTCCGTATTTATCGTACATATTGTTGTTGAATAAAGAATATTAATTAAATAGTTTATATTGAATTTATGAAAAACATTCAACTTACTTGTGCTCACGCTTTAGTTAAATTCCTGATTGCTCAAAAAACTCTTATAGAGGGAAAAAAAGAGCCCCTATTTCCAGGCGTGTTTGGAATTTTTGGTCATGGTAATGTTGCTTGTTTAGGTCAAGCACTTCAAGAAAACCAAAAAAAGATTCCTACTTGGCGAGGACATCACGAGCAAAATATGGCACTAACAGGAATTGCTTACTCAAGAGCTAAGAGAAGAAAACAGATTTTTGTAGCAACTTCTTCAGTTGGACCTGGATCTACAAACATGATTACGGCAGCTGCTGTAGCAATGAGCAATCGACTTCCAATACTTTTTTTACCAGGTGATACATTTGCAAATAGAATGCCGGATCCAGTATTGCAACAAGTTGAGCACTTTAATAATCCAGGTATAACTCAGAATGATGGGTTTAAACCTGTAGTGAGATATTTTGATAGAATTACAAGACCAGAACAAATCATTTCAAGTTTACAACAAGCTATTCAAATAATGTTAGATCCAGCAGATTGTGGTCCAGCATGCATTTCATTAAGTCAAGATGTTCAAGGTGAAGTTTATGATTATCCAGAGGAATTCTTTAAGGAAAGAGTTCATACGATTAGAAGACCTAGACCAGACGATTTTCAAATCAAAGAGTCAGCTGAGCTTATCAAAAAATCTAAGAAGCCAATTATCATTGCTGGTGGAGGGGTTTTTTATTCAGATGCTACAGATGAATTAAGCGATTTTGCAAAAAAACATAATATTCCTGTAACACAAACTGTAATGGGTTATTCATCTATAAAAAAAGATCATTCTCATTATTTAGGAACTATTGGTGGTTTAGGCGGAAGAGCTGCAAACAATTTAAGTAAAGAAACTGATACAGCGATTGCTATTGGAACTAAACTTGCAGATTTTACAACTGGATCTTGGGCTAATTTTGAAAATCCTAATTTTAAATTAGTTTCTATCAATGCAGCAAGATTTGATGCAAATAAACACATGGCTCAAGCTGTAGTCGGTGATGCTAAAGTATCTTTGATAGAACTATCACAAGCATTAGGAAATTGGAAAGCAGATGACAGCTGGTATAAGAAATCAAGAATAGAACTTAAAAATTGGGAAGCTTATGTTGAAAAAGAAAGTGGACCAACTAACCAAAAACTTCCAAGCTACGCCCAAGTTATTGGAGCATGCTATAGAAATTCTGATCCTACTGATATAGCTGTTACTGCTGCAGGTGGGTTAGTTGGTGAAGTAATACAAGTATGGAAACCTAGAGAACTTAATACCCATGAGACAGAATGGGGTTTTAGTTGTATGGGTTATGAAATTTCTGGAGCACTTGGTATTAAAATGGCAAATCCAGAAAAAGAAGTAGTCTCATTTGTAGGAGATGGATCATATCTTCTTTATAATTCTGACATATATAGCTCTGTAATTACAAACAATAAATTAATACTAATAGTTTGTGACAATGGCGGTCACGCTGTAATTAATAGATTACAATTATATAAAGGTGGTAAAGAATTTAATTGTTTACTAAAAAGTTCAAACGCTCCTAATTTGGTGCCTGTAGATTTCGCAGGTCATGCTAAGAGTATGGGTGCAGATGGAGAACATGTTAATTCAATTGCTGAATTAGAAGAGGCATTTAAAAGAGCAAAAAAATCAAGAAAAACATACGTAATTTCAATTCATACAGATGGATACCAATGGTTAGAAGGTTCAGCTTACTGGGAAAGCCCTACCCTCGGCATACCTACAACAGAAGAAAATAAAAAATCTCTTAAAGAACATCTTGAAGGTAAGAAAAAACAAAGAAAAGGTGTTTAAAATTCATGAAGAAAATTTTTAATGTAGGCCTGATAGGTTGTGGTCATATAGCCGAGACGTACTTTAGAGCACATAAGTATTTTAATAATTTTAAAATAATAAAATGTGCTGATATCAACAACAAAGCTGCAATAAAATGTGCTAAAACAAATAAAATTAAATCTGTTTCAATTAAAGAATTGTTAAATGATAAAAATATTAAAGTAATTTTAAATTTAACAATTCCTTCAGCACATTATTCTGTTGCAAAACTCGCTCTTACACATGGTAAACATGTTTATTCGGAAAAACCTCTAGCTATAAATTTATCTGATGGAATAAAATTAATTAAATTAGCAAGAAAAAAGAAATTGTACATTGGAAATGCTCCAGATACATTTTTAGGAGGTGGTATTCAGAAATCAAGAGAACTTTTAGATAAAAAAATTATTGGTAAGGTTAAATTTGGAAATGCCATCTTCGCATATCCAGGTGTGCAATCTTATCATCCAAATCCAGAGCCATGGTTTGCAAAAAGAGGTGGTGGACCTGTAATAGATATGGGGCCGTATTATTTAACTGCTTTAGTAAATTTATTAGGTCCTGCAAAGGAAGTTTTTAGTCAATCTGAAAAAGGTAAATCAAAGAGAGTTATTGGGATTGGTCCTAAGAAAGGTAAAAAGTTTAAAGTAGAATGTCCCACAACTTATTTTTCAACAATTAGATTTTTAAATGGAACTATAATTAGACTGACACTCTCTTTCGATGTAATTTCACATTTAAGAAATCATATTGAATTATATGGTAATGAGGGATCAATGATTGTCCCTGATCCAAATATGTTTGGTGGATCAGTTTTAATTAGTAAAAAATTAGGAAGTTCATGGAAAAATTTTAAGACAAATAAAATGACTCTTGGAAAAATCAATATTCGTTCACAAAGTTCTAGAGCCAACGAGTCACCTACTAACGCAAATTATAGAGGCGTGGGTTTGTCTGAAATGATAAGTTCTATTCAAAAGAAAAAATTACATAAATGTAATGGAAATTTATCTTTACATGTGTTGAATATAATTGATGCAATACATAATTCTGCAAAACAAGGCAAAAAAGTTAAAATAAATCAATTATGTGCTCGACCCACAATTTTCTCTAAAAAAGAAATTAAGAGTATAATTAAATAAAGTTTTCTCTTCCTAATAATGCTGCACCTCGCACACCACTTGCGTCACCATACAATGGTTTTAGAAAAATTGTTTTTAAATTTGGTTCGTTAATAAATTTTGATGTAATTTGTTTAATTTCATCTAAAAAATCAATTTCATTTGAAACTCCCCCACCGAAAACAATCGCATCTGGATCAATAGTAGTTATTATAACAACCAAGGCTCTAGCTAATTTTATTTTATAATCATTAATAAACTTAATAGCATCTGTTTCATTTTTTTTGTAATTAAAAAAAATTTCTTTTGCTGTCATTTTTTTTTTAAAGGTTAATTGAAAATTTTTTTCTATAGATTTTCCAGAGAGAAAACCCTCTATTCTATTAGAGAAATCTATTTTTTCCTCTGACTTTAAATTTTGAACTTTAATGTCTGGCATTTGATTTAAACTCCATTCACCACCTAAACCATTTGAGCCAGAAATTATTTTTTTGTTTATTACTAATCCTCCTCCACATCCAGAACCAAGAATTATACCAAAAACAGTTTCATAATGGCTAGCAGAACCATCAAATGCCTCAGATAAACAAAAACAATTTGCATCATTTTCTAAATAAATATTATTGCTAATTTTTTTCTTTAAATCTTTGATTAAATTTTTATCATTTAACCAGAGTGAATTGTGAGCGTTTTTTATTAAACCTGTTGTTTTATCAGTCGCACCTGGGTGACAAATTCCTACATTCAAATTATTTTTATTTTTATTTTCGATATTTTTAATAATTGAGATTATAGAAGTTATAGTTTCACTGTAGTTTTTTGGTGTTTCAATTCTATTTCGTAATAATTCTTTATTATTATTATCTAATAAAACGTACTCAATTTTTGTAGCCCCTAAATCTATACCAATTTGCATTTTTATGAGGAAATTCTATTCATTTCTTTTAGTTCAACTTCTAACTTATCAAGCTCTTCTCCACCTGCCATCATGCTTAAAAGTTTTTCTCTGGAAATATCTTTCTTTTCATATGTTCCTAAGCTTTTACCTCTATTAAGAACTGTGAAACTGTTTCCAACTGGATATGCGTGATGCACATTATGTGTTATTAAAATTACTGCTAAACCTTGTGATGCAGCTTTAACTATATATTTTAACACTACAGATGCTTGGTGAACACCTAATGCCGAAGTTGGCTCATCTAAAACCAAAACTTTTGCACCAAAATAGATAGCCCTACTTATTGCCAGACATTGCCTTTCACCACCTGACATAGTTCCTACCGCTTGTGATGGGTCTCTTACATCAATTCCTATTTGGCCCATTCTTTCTGCAGCAATTTTATTTGCCTTCTCTATATCAAAAGTTTTTAAAAAAGGAGGTCCTTTTAAAGGTTCTCTGCCCATGAAAAAATTTCTGGTAACACTCATCAAAGGCACTAAAGCTAAATCTTGATATACTGTAGCAATACCTATATCTAATGCATCTTTTGGACTATCGAAAACAATTTTTTTACCTTCAAATATAATTTCTCCCTCATCAGGTTTATGAACACCAGCGAGTGTTTTAATTAAAGTCGACTTACCAGCTCCATTATCACCCAATAAACACATAATCTCACCTTTTCGTAATTTCATAGTTACATCTTTTAGCGCAATGACTTTACCAAAAAATTTACTAATATTGTTAAATTGAACTAGATAATCTGACATTACTTACTTTCTGTTACTTTTCTTCTTATGTAATTGTTGAATATTACAGCAATAAGCATCATAGCTCCTAAAAAAACTTTAAACCAATCTGTGTCCACGTCTGTATAAAAAATACCCATAGATACAGTTCCAAAAATAATTGCTCCAAAAGCTGCGCCAATAGCTGATCCATATCCTCCAGTAAGTAGACATCCTCCTACTACAGCAGCTGCGATTGCCTCTAATTCTTTCAAAGTTCCTCGCATAGTATCTGCTGATCCAGCATCTAAAACTTGTATAGTAGCAAAGATTGTTGCCGCTACTGCTGTACCAATAAATAAACTTATTTTAACTCTTCCTACTGGTACACCTACATTGTTCGCTCCATTTTTATCTCCGCCTGATGCAAATATCCAATTTCCGTATCTAGTTTTCATTAATATCCAGGTAGTTAAAATTGCTAATGCAATAAACCAAATAACTGAAGGAGGAATGCCTGTAGCTAAGGGAGTACCATCTGTTCTTAAAGCAATTAAATTCATTGAACCTAGCCATGTAAAAACCCATTTAAATGAGTCTGTTGCAAATATCCAAGCTATTGGATCATTTTCAATTAAAACTCTTAGTCCAGGCACTTGTGTTCGCCCTGTGATTAACCTTGTTAAGGCTAAAGTGGCTCCTCTTAGAATAAACAACATTGCAAGTGTAACTATAAATGATGGTAAGCCAGTTCTGACAACAAGTATTCCATTAAAATAACCGACTAGAACTGCCATTGAAAAAGCAAATATAATACTCATCCATAAAGGCCAACCCCAATAGATTGCTGGGATAGCTATGCAGATTCCTGCGAAACCAATCATTGAACCGATTGATAAATCAAATTCTCCACCAATCATTAACATTGCTGCTGCGATAGCTATAATCCCAAGATTAGCTGATACATCCAAAAAATTTAAAATCCCGTAAGCACTGAACATACCAGTATCACCAGCAACAATACCAAAAAAAATAAAAACTAAAATTGCTCCGCCGAGAGCTCCTAGTTCAGGTCTATTTAATAAAACTTTTAAATTTGAAACTTTTTTAAGTCTTTCATCCTGATTAAAATCAGTTTTACTTTTTATACTTTTTGATTTTGTAGACATAATAAAAACTTAAAAAGAAAGGCCTAGTGAGAATTCACTAGGCCTTTTGATATTTTTTTTATCTATAACCTTGAGCAGCCCATTTAATTACACTCTTAGCATTTTTAGGTGTAACAAAACCAGGTCCTGTCATAACTACACCAGCTGGCATAGTTCCGTATCTCATATATTGAGAAAAGATAGCTATAGGTAAATAACCTTGTAAATACTGTTGTTGGTCAATTAAAAACTCAACTTTTCCAGCAGCAGCAGCTTTAAGCATTCCTGGAGACATATCAAATGTTCCAAGTTTAACGCTTCCAACTTTACCAGCAGACTCTAATGCTTTAAGAGCAGCTTCACCTGCTAGACCAGCTCCTAAAGTAAGAATAGTGTCATATCCACCACCTAATTTAGCAGCTACAGCTTTTTGAATTTCAGTTGGGTCATTAGATGTTCCTAATATTTCTACAGAACCTCCAAAACCTTTTTTGAAACCAGCACATCTTCTATCTAAAGCAACGTTACCAACTTCGTGGTTAACACATAATGCTTTTTTTCCACCAGCAGCTTTCATTTTTTGTCCGCCACCTACTCCTGCTTCAAATTCAGTTTGGCCTACGTGAGCACTAATTCCTAATTTCATGTAGTCATCTGAACCAGAGTTCATAGATATTACTGGAATACCTGCAGATATTGCAGCTTTAACAGATTTACCTAAAGCGGCAGCATCTGGTAAAGTTATTACGATACCTTTTGGTTTTTGAGAAACAGCATTGTCAATTAGTTTTGCCATTTCAACCATGTCAAATGTTGCTGGAGCAGTATATTTGCAAGATACTTTCATATCTTTACAAGCTTTATCTACACCATTTTTTGCAACTGACCAGAAAGGGTCATTAGCTTGCCCGTGTGACACAACAATAATATCAACCGCTAAAGCAGCAACTGATGTCATCGCCCATGTTAAAAGAGCAGCAATTGTTAAGTATACTTTTTTCATTATTTCCCTCTTGTTGTTAATTAATTTGTGCGCATTTAAACAAATTATAGAGGCAATATCAAAAAAAAATATTTTAGATACAACCTACAGTATATTTAAAAGTTATTATAGTTATTAGACTTTAATTGTTTTTTTTAATTTTAAAGATTTATATGCTGCATTTGCTAATTTTAAAGCAAGATAACCGTCTTCAAAAGTAGACCTAGATTTAATTTTATTTTTATGAAGAGAGATTAATTCTTTAAGTTGAATATTGTATGCATCGTTATAACGCTCAATAAAAAAATTTAAAAAAGGTTTTTGAGAATTAGTTTGAGTTAAGTTAAATAACTCAGTAGAGTTTTCTTTTTTATTACCTGAAATTAACATTCCTTTTTTACCAAATAATTCAACTCTTTGATCGTAACCAAAAGAACAATGTCTAGAATTAGTAATAACACAAATCACTCCTTTTTTTGATTTCATTGTAACAACTGCTAACTCATGATCTTTAATTCTTTTATAAAAAGGGACAAATGATGAGGTAAAGGCATGGATTTCATTTATCTCATCATTTTCCAAGTAAAATCTACATAGATCGAAATCATGTATCATCATATCTCTAAAAATTCCTCCTGATGATTTTAAGTAAGAAATAGATGGTGGTGCAGGATCTCTACTTGTAATTATAATTTTTTCTAACTTCCCAATTTTATTTTTATCTAAGTCTTTTTTTATTGAAAAATGTCCTGGATCGTATCTTCTATTAAATCCTAATTGAATTTTAGGTTTGATTTTTTTTACTTTTCTTAAACTTTTTATTATTTTATTGATATTTAAGTCTAAAGGTTTCTCACAAAAAATTGTTTTTTTTCTTTTCATTCCTTCTTCGATAAATTTTATGTGAGTATTTGTAGGACTGGAGATAAAAATTATATCAACGTTTTTATCATTAAAGATTTTATTATAATTTTTTTCAATTTTACATCCATAAATTTTTTTCGCTTTATTGCTCAATTGGTCAATTTTTTCATATACATACAATAACTTTATTTCTTTATTTTTGGTTAGATTTTCGGCATGCATTTGGCCAATTCTTCCAAATCCAAAAAGAGCTACATTGATCATATTTTTTGTATAAATTAATTAATTGTAATATAAACTTAGTACTTTATTAAAATTATGTCTATAAAATTAGGAATAGCACCAATAGCATGGAGTAATGATGACATGCCAGAACTAGGAGGCGACACTACTTTAGAACAATGTTTAGCGGAGGCTAGTAAAGCTGGTTTTACAGGAATAGAGTCAGGAGGTAAATTTCCAAAAAATTCTAAAGAGTTATTACCTAAATTACAAAAAGAAAATTTACAATTGTGCTCTGGTTGGTATGGGGCTCAGCTTTTAAAAAATACACCCTCAGAAGAATTTGAATTAATGCTTCCACAATTAACCCTTTTTAAAGATTGTGACTCACCATGTATGGTTTTTGCAGAAGTTACTAATTCAATTCAAGGAGACCCTAAAACACCATTATCAAAACGACCAAAGTTGTCAGAGGATGAATGGGAATTATTAATTTCTAGAATAAATGAAATTAGCAAAATGATGATGGATGAAGGAATGCCTCTTGCTTATCATCATCACATGGGAACTGTAATAGAAACAGAAAGAGAAACAAAAAGATTGATTGAAAATACAAATGACACAGTAAAACTTTTAATTGATACCGGTCACATGTTATTTGCTCAAGGTAATTCAATTAAACTTGCAGAAGATTTTAGTGAAAGATTAATTCATGTTCACTGTAAAGATATTCGTAAAGAAGTATTAGATAAATCTTTAAAAAATGACAGTACTTTTAGACAAGCATTTTTAGATGGTGCATTCACAGTTCCTGGTGATGGATGCATTAATTACAAACCTTTCTTAGAGGTTTTACATAAAAAAAAATATGAAGGATGGTTAGTAGTTGAAGCAGAACAAGATCCAGCTAAAGCTAATCCATTTGAGTATGCAAAAATCGGTTTTAATTATTTAAGTAAAACAGCTAAAGAATGTGGTTTTGAAATAATTAATTAACGATAAGCAGAAACAAGTTCATTATTACCAGCCGCAACACATGGTGATTTTACGCAAGTTCCAATAACCCATTCAGATCCTGCCTCTGATTCAAAATTGCTTTCAGACACAAAAATTATCCCCTTGTCAGTGGATTGGCCAGCTTTACCTTCTGCTTGAATTCTAGGATCTTGCGAAGTTTGAATTAACGGCTTTTCAATTTTATATGGATTATTTAATTTAAAATTATCTAGGATATATTTTACTATATTTGATGAAGTCCAAGTTGAATTACAGTTTTCTCCCCAGGCAGTTTTTCCATTTTCGTTAGAACTACATTCGTTTACTTCATTATTAATAAATTCAACAACTGTTTTATGATTAAATTTTATGTCATTTGCTTTTTGAACAACAGCAGAACGAGTTGACGCTGTCCAAATTAACATAATTATTACATACGTTAATGAACTTATAACTAATAATTCAAGAGGGCCAAAATTTTTTAATTTTCTGCTTAAATCTATCATGTTTTTACAATCATTGATTTATCCAATGTATTTTCAAAAAAATCAATAATATTTTTTGTTGTTTCAATAGCCATTCTTGATTTGCATTCATTAGTAAATGTTGCTGAATGAGGGCTGAGTAAAACTTTTTTATTATAAATTAAAGGATTATTTTTATCTATTGGTTCTTTTTCAAAAACATCTAATCCTGCACCGAATATAATATTATTTTTTAGCGCTTTATCTAAATCAATTTCATTTATTATCCCGCCTCTTGACGTATTAATAATTACTGCATTTTTCTTCATTGATTTAATTTTTTCGTAATTGATCATATTTTTGGTTTTTTCTGTTAAAGGAATATGTAAAGAAAGATAATCACAATTTTTTAAACCTTCTTCTAAATTTTCAATTTTATTTCCACCAAAATTTTTAATTACTTCTGCAGTTACAAATGGATCATAAACATTTACCTTCATATCAAAGCCTAAACATCTTTTTATAAGACTTTTCCCAATTCTCCCAAAACCAACAATAAACATTTCTTTATTGAATAACTCTAGTGTTTCAATTTTTGAGGCATTTTTTTTAAAATTTCCTAATCTGACTTCATTATCGTATTTATTAATACTTTTTGATATTGATAACATCATGTAAATAACATGCTCTGCTACAGCCACTGCATTAGCAGTCGCAGTAATTAATAACGAAATATTTTTTTTTTTTATATAAGGAAGATCTACGTTGTCATAACCAACTCCATGTCTAGAAATAACTTTCAAATTCGGACAATGTTTTAGAATATTCTCTTTAAGTTTAGATACTCTTAAAGTACATCCATCAAACTTAGGAAGTTTTTCAATTAGATTTTTCTCAGAAACATCTGTAATCAATTCATAATCGAATTCTGAATTTTTTTCTAAAAGTTTTAATCCATCTTTATGAATTTGTTCTATAATGGCGATTTTTTTCATACATTGTTGGCGGTCCCAAGGGGAATCGAACCCCTCTTTGTTGGATGAAAACCAACTGTCCTAACCGATAGACGATGGGACCGTATTTTTGAAAGTCTTATTAACAGAAATATCATCGATAATAAACTCTACATTTGATTGCCCTTTCCACTCATTTAGGGATAATTTACCAGCAATATTAAATGATTTATTATTTTTTTTGAGTAGATAGCTTCCTAAGTCATTTTCTGTCGCATTAAAAGCTATAGACTTTATAGTGGAACCGTCTTCACCTATCAAAACTGATTTTACATGCTTTTCACCAACAATTTTTCCATTAATTGTTTTAACATCCTCAATAATGAATTTTGGTTCTGGATTACCAGATCCAAATGGAGATAGTAATGCAATTTTATTATAAAATTCTAAGTTAACTGCAGATGGTGCAATAATACTATCAAATAATAACGGTTTTTCACTTTTCAAATTTTCATTTATTCCTTTAAACTTCTTAAAAACAAATTCTTTAAAAATATTTATATTTTCAATTTTTATAGAAAATCCACCAGCCATTTTATGCCCTCCACCTTTTATTAAGATCTTTTTTTGAGAAGCAGCAATAATAACTGAACCAATATCAAAACCTACTATAGATCTTGCTGATGCTTTTCCGACATTTCCATCTAATGAAATTAATATAACTGGTTTATTGAATTTATCTTTTAATCTTGCAGCTACTATACCAATTACTCCTTCATGCCAATTTTTACCACTCATTACTAGTACAGGATCATTAAAATAATCCTTTGTTTTATTTAAAATTTTTTTTAAAAGATCTTTCTCAAGTATTTGTCTTTCGGTGTTGTATTGATTTAATTCAGAAGCTAATCTAAATGTATATTTAGGATCTTTATTTAATAATAAATTTGCTCCATGTGAGCATTTGCCAACTCGTCCACCTGCATTTATTCTAGGTCCCAACAAATAACCTAAATGATATATGGAAGGATTGCTCTCAATTTTGCATACCTCCCATAAAGTTTTTAAACCAAGATTTTTTTTTGATTTCATTATTTTTAATCCTTGCTTAACTATTGCTCTATTTAAACCTATTAAAGGAACAACATCACATACTGTACCTAGTGAAACTAAATCAAGATAGTTAATCAAATTAGGTTCTTTAAAATTTTCTTGAATAAACCAACCAACATTTCTTAATTTTCTATTAAGTGAGACCAAAAACATAAAAGAAACACCAGCTGCGCATAAGTATTGTAAATTTGATGTATCATCTAATCTATTAGGATTAACTATTGAAAAAGCCTTTGGTAAATTAATTTCTGATTGATGATGGTCTAAAACAATAACATCAACTTTTTTTTCTCTTGCAAAATTTATTGCATCAAAAGATAAAGTTCCACAATCAACAGTAAAAATAATTTTCACTTTTTTATCAATTAATTCTTGAAAACTTTTAATAGATGGTCCATATCCCTCTTTTTTTCTATCTGGTATATAAATTTCATAATCTATATTTAATTCAGAAAAATAATTTCCAAGTAAAGCTGTTGAAGTAGCTCCATCAACATCATAATCACCAAAAATACCTATTTTTTCTTTTCTAATTATTGCTTCAACTGTTCTCTTTGATGATTTCTCCATATCGATTAAGATATCTGGATTTGGTAAGAAATTTTTTATTGAAGGATTTAAAAAATAATTTATTTCATCTTTTTTAATTTTCCTTATTGATAAAAGTTTTGATACAATTTCATCTAAAAAAAAGTTTTCTTTAAAAAAAATAAGGTCTTCTTCATTGTATTTTTTTAAAACCCAATTTTTACCATTTAATGAAAGCAAGCTCATTTATTATAAATATTAGTAATTGACTTAATTACTTTTTTACTTTTATGAAGAACAAAGGTGTTTACTTCGAACTCATTTCCTAAATCTAATACTCCCTTTGCTAAATCTCCAGATGTAACTCCTGTAGCACAAAAGATAACATCTCCTTTGACCATATCTTCTATATTATATTTCTTTTTAACATCAGTGATGCCAAGTTTTTTTGCTCTTACTTTTCCCTCTTCGTCTAATACTAATCGTCCTTGAATTTGACCTCCATAGCAAGAAAGAGCTGATGCAACAATCACCCCTTCTGGTGCACCTCCTGTGCTATAATAAATATCATTTTTAGGATTTTCTCCAATTACACTTAAAGCTCCAGCAATATCGCCATCTGTTATATAATTAATATTCACATTCATTTTGTTAAGTGTTTCAATAATTTGATTATGTCTTTCTCTTTTAAGAACACATGCATTTAATTCTGATATTTCTTTATTTTTAGCCTTAGCTAATAATTTAATATTTTTTTCAACTCCATTATCAAGGTCCAATAAATTCTTGGGTAAATTTGAACCAATTACAATTTTTTCCATGTAGGTATCAGGAGCAGATAATAAGCCACCTTTTTCAGAAATAGCTAATACTGAAAAGGCGTTTGGTTCACCATTAGCAGTAAATTTTGTTCCTTCCAATGGATCAACTGCAATATCAAATTTTGGTCCATTAAGCGTTCCAAGTTTTTCTCCTATATAAAGCATTGGCGCTTCATCCATTTCACCTTCTCCAATAACAACTGTTCCTTCCATATTAATTTTGTTAAGTTCACGTCTCATTGGATCAACGGCACCTTTATCAGCTGCAATTTTATCTTTTTTCCCAATAAACTTTGAAGCTCCAATCGCAGCTTTTTCTGTTACTTTTGTAAATAAATTTAAAAATTTTTTATCAATTGACATGAATCAATCGTCAATTCTTATCATTTTTGATTTATGTTTAACATAATTCTTTTTATCAACTTCTTTAAGAGTTTTATTTAAATATACGTCTTTCGCTTTATGAGTAATTATTATTATGGAAGATGAATTCTTATTTTTATGAGGGTTTTGTACTAATCTTTTAATTGAAACTTTATTCTTAGAAAAAATGTTAGTTATGTTTGATAAAACTCCAGATTTATCTTCAACTTCGAATCTTAAATATGCAGAAAAAAATCTATCATTTATGTTTTCAAAATTTAATTTTTTTCTTTCTTTATTAGAAAGTGAAAAAGGGAATTTAATGTTACCACGTAATATTGATGAGATATCAGATACTAGTGCTGAGGTAGTAGCTGCAGCACCTGCGCCCGCTCCTTGGATAATACTTTGACCTACCGGCTTACCATCAACAATAACAGCATTTAACACACCATCTATGCCTGCAACATATGAGTCTTTTTTTATTAACGTGGGATGTACTCTTTGATAAATTTTATTATTTATAGACTCTGCAAAACCTAAAAGTTTAATTTTATAACCTAGTTTGTTAGCATTATTTATATCTGTTTTGTCTATATTTTTAATTCCTTCAACGTAAATATTGTTGTTTAAAAATGAGTTAAAACACAAAGAAGATAAAATCTTCAGTTTTGAAGCGACGTCGTCTCCATTTAGATCAGCTGACGGATTAGACTCAGCATAACCTAGATCTTTAGCATCATTTAATACTTCATTAAAATTTTTATTTTTTTTGTCCATAGTAGAAAGTATATAGTTTGAAGTGCCGTTAAAAATTCCATAAATTTTAGATATTCTGTTTGCAATAAGACCCTCTTTTAAAGATCTAATTATTGGAACACCACCACATACGGACGCTTCAAACTCAAGATTAACTTTATTTTTTTCTGCGATTCTTGAAAGTTTGTCTCCATATTTAGCAATTAAAGCTTTATTAGCAGTAACTACGTGTTTTTTATTTTTTAATGCTTCAAATACTAATTTTTTTGCAGGTCCTTCTGCACCACCAATTAATTCTACAATTAAATCAATTTCACTAATTTTAGTAGAGTCAAGATAATTTTTTAGCCATTGTTTCTTTTTTATTTTTATTTTTCTTTTTTTACTTTTATTTTTGGCAGATACATATCTTACAAGAGGTACACAGTTATTTTTTTCAGTTAAAATTTTTCTATTATCATTAAGATATTTAAATAAATAACTGCCAATGTTACCCAAACCAATTATTGCAATATTTAATTTTCTCATTTATTGACGAACAGTTATATCAGGAAAACTCTTTTTTTTTCCTTCTTTTAACAAGTATTTTGATATTTCATCAATATTACATTTTTTTAATATTGTACAAACATCGATTACATCATTTTTTACTTTATTCAAATTTTTATTCTTTAAAATAGCTTTATCTTTATTTGAAACTTTTTTTCTATTTTTTTTAATTTTTTGTTTTTTTTCATTATTTTTAATTATTTTTTTTTCTACTTTGTAATCTTTTTTCTTCTTTTTTAAATTTTTTTTAATTTCGATAACTTGTTCATTGGATAATGATTTTAATTCTTTAGAAGTTTTTTCCTTTTGAAGAATGTTAATCTTTTTATTACCAGTCAAATCCCTATTAAGGTTTAGTTGAACCAAGTCAACTTCATTATCAATATTTTTATTTAAAATTTTTACCTCTAATGTAAGATTTTCTTGAAAAAATTGTTCTGCTTCAGCCTTATTTACACAGACATGGTCCCCACATATTAAAACTGTTTTAGGTTTACTACAATTCATTAAAAGTATTGATATAAAAATTAAAAATATAATTTTCATTTTAAACCTAAATTTTCTGGAAATCTAAATAAGACATTCATATTTTGAACTGCTTGCCCTGATGCTCCTTTGACAAGGTTATCAATTGCCGAAAATATGATAAATTTATTTTTTACTCTTGTCTTACAAATTGAAATTTCACAATTATTAGTATTAAGAACATTGCCAGATCCTAATTCAGAATTTAGTTTTAAAATTTTTATAAACTTTGATTTTTTGTAAAATTTTACAAGAATATTTCTTAAAGATTTTCCAGAAACTCCTTTCTTTGAGTGAATGTAAATAGAAGTAAGAATTCCTCTGAATGTTGGTAATAAATAAGGATTAAATGAAAAATTTATCTTTTTATTCGTATGTTTAAATAATTGCTGATCTATTTCACAAACATGTCTATGATTGTTTGGACTATAACCAAATGTTGAAAAATATAAATTTTTATGTGTAAATTTTTTCTCAAAATTTTTTCCAGCTCCAGAATAGCCAGATTTTGAATCTATGGTCACATTTTTAATATCAAGGATGTTTTTTTTAATTAACGGTATCAATGGGATTTGAATAGAAGTTGGATAACAACCTGGGTTTGATATTATTCTATAGTTTTTAATTTTTTTTCTATCAAGTTCTGGGATTGAATAGATAGTTTTTTTAATTAGTTTTTTAGCTTTGTGCTTAATATTATAATTGTTTTCATATATCTTTGGATTTATTATTCTAAAATCTGCTGAAAGATCAATAAATTTTAATTTGTTGTATCTATTATAATATTTTGAGATTAATTTTTGAGCCTCCCCATTTGGAAGAGATAAAAAAACAACATCAAGATCTTTCCATATGATATTTTTAATGTGGGAAATTCTTGGTAATTTTTTTTTAATTCTTTTATCAAAAAAAATAATATTTTTTCCAATTTTTTTCGTTGCACATAAATACCTTATATTAACTTGAGGATGTTTAGATAAAATGAACGTGAGATCTAAACCCGTGTATCCTGTTGCGCCAATTATAGCTATATTAATTTTGTTATCCTTAGACATAATTTCTTATATCACCGTCTTCACTAATAGTTAAATTTAAATGATTATCTTTTAGAAAACTGGAAACTTCTTCTAGCTTTCCTGTGACCGTATTTTTTACGTTCCACAACTCTTGAGTCTCTGGTGGTAAGCTTGTCTTTTTTTAAAATTTTCTTTAAATTTTCGTCGTGTGATATTAAAGCTTTTGAGATACCTAAAATAATTGCTCCTGCCTGGCCCGATAATCCCCCACCTTTAACAGAACATTTTACATCATAACTTGTTGCTACTGCAGAAATTTCTAAAGGTCTAGTAACGATAATTTGATGCACTGGTCTTTTAAAATATTCATTCATTTTTAAACCATTTACATGAATGTTTCCCGATCCTTTTTTAACCCAAACTTTTGCAATAGATCTTTTTCTTCTTCCTGTAGCATATTTACTATCTTTGAAATCTAATTTGATTTTTTTGGGTTTATCAGAACTCTGTTGATTTGTTTGATCCATTATCTAACAATGTTTTTTCTATTTAATTTATTAAAATCTATAATTTTTGGTTTTTGAATATCATGTGGGTGATTATTTCCCGAATAAATCTTCAATTTTGTAAGTTGTTTTTTTGCCAGAGGTCCACCAGGTAACATTCTCTTCACAGCAAGTTTTAAAATTTGTTCAGTTTTGTTTTTTTCTTTCAGTGATAAAGGCGTTGATTCTTTTATTCCTCCTGGATGACCTGTGTGTCTATAATATTTTTTATTAATAAATTTCTTTCCAGTAAATCTTATTTTATCTATGTTAGTGACTACCACGAAATCACCATTATCCATATGAGGGTTATAAGTAGGTTTATTTTTTCCTCTTAGTACTTTTGATATATACGATGCCAATCTTCCAACAGCAATATCTTGTGCGTTGATAATATACCAATTTTTTTTAATATCTTTCTTTTTAATAAATGGAGTCATAATAATGGGCGATAAATACAAAGAAAGAGATATAAAGTCAATTTATTTAACTCTAAAATAATATAGATTTAATGCGCTTAAAACTAGCAGCACACTAGTGATTTGGTGTGTTGAAGCTAAATAAATATTTAGATTACTTATTAAAGTAAATATGCCTAATGTTGCTTGAACAAAAAGAAAGAATATTAATAGTCTAAGTGGTTCGTATAATTGTAAAAATTTTTTTTTATAAATAAAAATTGATAGAAAAATTACGTATAAAATGATTACATATGCTAAGTTACGATGATAAAATTGAACCAAAGAGTGATTATTGAATTCAAATATTTTATTTGTATCTTCTAATAAAAGATCATTTGGAACAAAGCTATTTCCCATTAAAGGCCAGGTTTGATAAATTTGACCAGCGTCTAGGCCAGACACAAAGGCGCCTAAAATTATCTGAAAAAATATAAGTAAAATTAATATTTGAAATGGCAAATTATCATATGAAAAATAGAAAAAAACTTTATTTTTTTTTGATAAAATATTTTTTATTAACCAAAAAATTGATGAAATAATTATTATTGCAATAGTTAAATGTATAGATAATCTATAGTGGCTTACAGTTACATCATCAATTAAACCACTCTTCACCATATACCACCCAACTATTCCTTGAATAACAATTAATATTAAAATTAAATAACAAATATTCATATATTTGCTCTCAATTTTTTTTGAAAAATAAAAATAAATTGTAGGAATTAAAAAAAATATACCGATTAATCTAGCTAATACTCGATGGAAGTATTCCCAATAAAAGATTATTTTGAATTCTTCTAAAGTCATGTTGAAATTAATTAACTCAAATTGTGGAATTTTTTTATATTGTTCGAAGTAAAAATTCCATGTTGACTTATCTAAAGGTGGTAAAATTCCTCTAAATAATTCCCACTCGGTGATAGACAAACCCGAGTTAGTTAATCGTGTTAAACCTCCCACAATTATTATGAAAAATACAAGTATTAAGGATATACTTAACCAATAAAGAAATAGTCTTTTAATTTTTTTGTCGTTAGCATACATTATTTGTAATATATATTTTAAATATATAACGTAAATTTAATTATTGTCGCGATGATAAACAAACAAATACTAAGAATAAGAAAAGATCTAGATAAATTAGATAATAAACTATTAGAAATAATTAAAAAAAGAGTGATGCTTGTGGATCTTGTTATTAAAAATAAAAAATACAAAAAAGACATTGTTGATAAAAAAAGAATTTCAGTAATACTTAAGAATATTTCAAAAAAATCCAGAGCAAAAAAAATTGATCCAAAAGTTACTAACAGAATATGGAATTCAATGATTAAGGCGTTTATTGATTACGAGTACAGAAATTTTAAAAAAAAATAATTATTTACTATGAGGCGGTAATTTTTTTTCAATAAAATATTCGTGTTTACGAGTGTTTGGATTGTATTTTTTCAATTTAAGTTTTTCCTTAGCCTTTTCACCTTTAGTGGGCTTTTTAGCATAATATATAAATTTACTATCAGGATTGCTTTCAGGAACCATCCTTACTTTGAGATGAGTTTTTTTTGCCATAGTTTTTAAATCTTTTTATTTTTTCTAATAATTTTGTTGTTTTAAGCTTAATTTCCTTCTTATGATAGTCAGCTTTTAAACTATCTTGGTTGTAATCGTCAAGTTTATTGTTCATTTTAAGTAATTTTTTTACTCCAGAAATTGTCATGCGTTCGTCTTTAAGGAGAAATTTAATCATTTTTATAGTTTCTAACTGACTAACTGAATAGTATCTTTGATTATTAATTTTTTTTGGTTTAATTTGTTTAAATTCTTTTTCCCAATATCTTAGTGTGTGGTTTTGTGGTTTGTTGGTTTTTGGATCAACTAAATCTAAAATTTTTGATATTTCTGAAATTTTAAAAAATTTTTCCATTACTCTTGATTTAAACTATCCAATATTTTCTTTGAAGGTATAAAGCTTATTGATTTGCGAGATTTTATTAGAAATTCTTCTTTTGTTTTTGGGTTTCTGCCTATTCTCTCTTTCTTATACAATAACTTAAATGAGCCAATATTTTTAACAATTAAATTATCTTTTTTAATATTTTGAATGATTATTGAAATTAAATCTTCTAATAATTTTTTTGAAAAACTTAAAGAATAACCTTTTTTAACACTAATTTGTTGTGAGATATGTAGTTTAGTAAGATTTTTCTTATTCACTGCTTAAATGATCTAAATTATTTTTAATTTGTTTCATCAAATCTCCTTTTATAATTCGATAACACAAATCTATTGAAAAAAAAAATCCAGTTGCATCAGTTCCGCCATGACTTTTAACAACAGGTCCATTTAAACCAAGAAAAATTGCGCCATTGTACTTTCGAGGATCAAGTTTACTTTTAAATTTTTTAAGTGAAAAATAAGAAAAAATTAGTGATATTTTTGTAAAAAAATTTCTTGTTAAAGTTTCTTTTAAATTGTCAGTAATAAATTTTGCAGTTCCTTCTGCTGTTTTTAATGCTATATTTCCAGTAAATCCGTCTGTAACAATTACATTTGACTCTCCACTCATTATTGAATTTCCCTCAATATATCCATTAAATATAAAATTATTATTCTTACTTAATAAGTTTAATTTTTTATATGCATTTTTTAATACTTCTGTTCCTTTAATTTCCTCAGAACCAATATTAAGTAGAGAAACTTTAGCAATATTCTCCGGAAATAATGATTTGTACAAAGCCGAACCTAATTCTGCAAAATCAATTAAATTTTTTTCGTCACATTCAATATTTGCGCCAAGATCAAGTACAACATTTAACCCTTCTTTATTAGGCCATAAACCCGCTAGAGCCGGCTTTGAAACTTTATCCATCATTTTTAATATCATGCGTGAAATAACTAATAAGACTCCAGTATTACCAGCTGATAAACTAATATCAGACTTTCCATCCAATTGAGACTTAATAGAATTCCACATGCTTGTATTTTTAGAATTTTTTACAGCTGTTATTGGAGTTTCTTTATCTGAAACCACCGAGTCTGTATGAATTATTTCAATTAAATTAGATGAAACATTGTATTTATTTAATTTTTCTGTGATTTTGTTTTCATCACCATAGAGTTTAAGAATAAAATCGTCATTTTTATTATACTTTTTTAAAAAAAGACCCACTCCATTTATTGTTTTATCCGGTGAGTTATCTCCACCCATTGCATCAATTGCAATAGTAATTTTTTTTTTCATTGAATAAAATTAAATATCTAAAATCTTTTTTCCGTTGTAATAACCAGATTTTAAATCTACATGATGAGAAAGTTTATATTCACCACTTTTTTTATCTTCTACTATATTTACAGAAGATAATTTATGATGAGATCTTCTCATTCTTTT
>CACKAJ010000006.1 GCA_902598125.1 uncultured Pelagibacteraceae bacterium
TAGAAAAAGGTAGTGAAGTCTTAGCGGCAGATTTAGCTACAAGTTTAGAAAGATATGACTTTGCCATACAGATTTCAAAAAAAGCATCATATGAAAAAAGATTTTACAATAAATATAACTACCCAATTATTGCAACTCCTAAAGTAATCAATAATAAAAATATGCCAAAGTCAGAAGTTATTTTAGCTATCATTAGACAAGAAAGTGAATTTGATAAAAGTGCTAATAGTTGGGCTGGAGCAAGAGGTATGATGCAGTTAATGAAATATACTGCTAAGATCGTTGCTAAACAAGCTAAGCTTCCTTATAGCATAAGTGGATTAACGAGAGATCCTGAATATAATATCAAATTAGGTTCTTATTATTTTAATTCTTTAATTGAAGATTATAATGGTGTTTATCCTTTTGCCATAGCAGCTTACAATGCTGGACCAAATAGAGTTAAAACTTGGAGGAGAGTTAACGGAGATCCATCAAAAGGACAGCTGTCATACATAAACTGGATCGAGCAAATAAGATTTGAAGAGACAAGAAACTACGTACAAAGAGTTTTGGAAAATATTAATGTGTACAAATATATTTTAAGTAAAGAACCAGTAAAAATTGACAGTTATTTTAATTAATTTGTGGCGGAAGAGGAGAGATTCGAACTCTCGGTACGATGTTACTCGTACGGTTAGTTAGCAACCAACTGGTTTAAACCGCTCACCCACTCTTCCTTTTTAAACAAGCTAATTTAGTTCTATTTATTAATTAATTACCTTATAAATCAATCAAAAAAATGGTCAAATGAAGAAAAATTTATTTAAAGGAATTTCTTTCACAGTTGGTGCTTCTCTTTGGTGGGGTATAATTGGTGTCATATACTTTAAATTTGTCTCTTACGCATCCCCTTTAGAATTAACTATCCATAGAACGATTTGGACAGCTTTATTATTGGTTCTTACTACTTCTTATTATAACAAATGGAGCGAATTTAATAAAATAATTAAATATAAAACAAATATATTTATCTTATTTTTAACAGGTCTTTTAGTTTCAATTAATTGGTTTACGTGGCTTTATGCAGTAAGTACAAATAATTTATTAGACTCAGCTCTTGGATATTATATTTTTCCAATTCTAAGTGTATTTCTAGGAGTAATTTTTTTAAAAGAAAAGTATAATCGAAACAAAATTATCTCAGTCATTTTAGTTGTTTTGGCTTTAATTTATTTTCTTATTAAACTTGGTGAGGTTCCGTGGATTGGAATTACTGTGGCTCTTACATTTAGTTTATACGGATTAATTAGAAAAAAAGTAAGTGTCTCTTCAGATATAGGCTTACTTATAGAAACATTGCTTTTAACACCTATAGCTATTGCTCTATTTATTTTTTTAATTAATAACAATATAAATATTTTTTCAACAAGTGAACCTCTACTTTCCTTTTATCTATTTTGGGCTGGCTTAATGACATTGATACCTCTCTTTTGGTACACAAAAGGTTTTGAGTTAATAGGTATTGGGCCAGCAAGCATGATATTTTTTCTCACACCCACTGCACAATTTTTTTTGGGATTGTATTACTTTAATGAACCTTTAATTTTAGATGAATTAATAGCATTTATTTTCATTTGGCTAGCTGTAATAATCTATTTGAATGAACTTCGTAAAGAGTAAATCATTATAAAAAGTAATTGAATAATTATTGCTATTACAAAGGAAATAAAAAGTAAATTATTAGTAATAATTGAACTAAAAAATTCTATTGGTAGTAAATTACCGACCAATATACTCGTTTGAAAATCAATACTTGGAAAAAATAATATTCCTGAAATTAATGCAGTCAATATAGAAAAATATGATAACTGAGAATTAATTTTCTTATTAAAAAAACCATAAAAAATTGTAACAACAGCTGCACAACAAAATAAATCTGCTAATAAAAACAAGTATAATATACTATACCCTTTGGAAGCTGAGATAAAAACCAAAATACTGATAAATATAATAATATAATTTGTTTTATTTTTTAAAGAGTTGCCAAAAATTGATTTACTAATTTGTTTGCCATTTACGATCAGTATGCTTGATATTGCATTTATTAAAGTATCTATCGTACTTAATGTTAAAGCCAAAGCTAGAACCAAAATTGATATAATTAATAAAAAATTATTAGATAATATTAAATCAAAAAAAGCTAAATCGGCTATCACTTTTGAATTTAAAGAAAAGGAAATTAGCCCTGTGTATCCCATCCATAAAACTATCATGAATGTTATTACTGAAGAATAAATTAAACTTTTCTTTAATGTTAAATTATTTCTTGCTGCGAATACTCTTTGCCAATTCCCTTGATGAAATAAATTTGTTGCAGCTACAGCAATAAAAAAAGTTATACCAGCTGTATAATTTGGTAAATATTTACTATTGAGAAGATTTGGGGAATTTTTTTTAATTAATTCAAAACTATCTTTCTCTAAGTTTCCAAGAATTAAAATTACAGAAGCTAATATTAAAATTGCTATTATAATGAATTGATACTTATCAGTTATTATTGAGAGCTTGAACCCTCCTCTTAAAATGTAAAGTAAACAAATTATTAAAGTTATTCCTGCTGTAATCCATAATGGAGTTTTAGAAATAAAGTTTAATAGAAAAGCTATTGCAGTAACTTCAGCTATCAAAAAGATAACTAAATAAAACAATATTAAAAATAAGCTTAATTTAAGTATTCCTATGCCAAACCGTTTTTTAATAAATTCTGTTAAAGATAGACCTTTTGGAAACTCTTTTCTGATTTTAGGTCCAAAATTGTATAATAATAACATTGGTGTTGCAGCACCTAATGCGTATCCTATTACTGCTCCAAAACCTCCCCATGTAGCAGCTGAGGCTGGACCAAATAGTATCCATGCTCCCAATGCAGATGCAGCCAAACTTGTTGTTAATGAAAATGTATTTTCGTCTCTATTTCCAATTATATAATTTCTATTATTGACAGTTTTTTTTGAATTTAAATACCCAAGTCCGATAAAAAAAAGCCCAACTACAATAATTACTGTTAATGATGATTGTATTGATAAGTATACTGTTTCCATAGTTCCCTCACTGAATTACCGGTCAGGTTCGTCGGGTTTAATCTCAGTCTTCTAGACACCCCGTACTTACTTTATATACTTATCTTAGGTAGTGAGTCAAATGATGCAGTGTCTATTTTTGATGAATGTTCTCTACGCATTTTCCAATCATTATTTATTCCTGCTTGAGCTATACTAATTGCATTACGTCCATATTTTGCATTAGTAAAATCTATTGCTTTCATTAATGTTTTTGATTTATTTTCTAAAATGGGTGCCAACAAATTTAATTCTTTTTCTGATGAATTTTTTAATTTTGATAAAATAACTCCCGCCTTTTGATAAAAATATCCATATTTATAAATTTTGTTTAATCCATTTATGGCAGTTTTTACTAGTTCTAAGCTATTATTAGTATCTACTGGTAGCTCGATTGTTATGGAGTTTGAATAATACTTTCTGTTTTTATCAAAGGGACTTGTTCTAATAAATACTGTCACCGCTCTTGTGGTTTGTTTATCTGTTCTAATTTTTTCAGCCGCATTCAAGCAATGCGTTGTTATAGACTCTTTTAATTTATCTAGACTTTCAACTTTTTTTCCAAAAGATCTTGATACACAACAACTTTTTCTTTTTGTTTCCTCTGTTTCTAAATCGATACAAGGTATTCCTCTCAACTCCATTACTGTTTTAGCACCTAATACATTTGTACTTTTTTTTACCCAGGTGTTAGATATGTTTTTTAATTTATATGCATTATCTATTCCATTTTTAATGTATAATTTTGATAGTTGTCTACCAACTCCCCATACATCGGAAATTTCAAATTTTTTTAATATTTCATCGATATCTTTTTTTAAAAATATTACGCCAGCTTTATTTTTTTTAGCTACATGATTTGCAACTTTGCTTAAAGTCTTTGTACACGAAATACCAACACTTGTTGGAATTCCTGTCCATTTAAGAACTCTTTCTCTAATTTTTTTTCCATATTCTTCTGTCATTTCATCTTTTATGTGTGATAAATCTATAAATGCTTCATCTATTGAATAAATTTCTATTTTATCTGAAAATCCTTTTAATACTCTCATTACCCTTCTCGATAGATCACCGTATAATGAATAGTTAGAAGAAAATATTTGAACATTATTTTTTTTAACTAATTCTTTAACTTTAAAATATGGTTCTCCCATCTTAATTCCTAATGCTTTAGCTTCTGTTGATCTTGATATTACACAGCCATCATTATTTGACAGTACAACAACCGGCACGTTTCTTATTTTCGGATTAAATAATCTTTCGCATGAAACGTAGAAAGAATTGCAATCAACAAGAGCAATTTTTTTTTTACTATTGTTTATGAATGACATATGTGACTACTCCCCAAATTATAATTTCTGGATTGTCTGTTAAATTAATTCTATCTGATGTATTTTTAGACCCAGATGTCAGATAGTTAGTTTCTTTGCTCTTGATTAAAGTTTTTACTACAAGTTCTTCATTAACATTTGCTATTACTGTTGAAAAATTTTTTGGGTTTAGACTTTTATCTACTATTAATAGATCTCCATCATATATACCAACATTAGTCATGGACTTGCCTTGAACTCTTATAATAAAAGTAGCTGGTGCATTTGTTATTAAGTGTGAATTTAAATCTATATCATCTTCAATATAATCGGTGGCTGGCGAAGGAAAACCAGCTCCTACTTTATGCAAATAAAATGGTATTGTTAGCTTCATAAATGTTCTTGTTTTGTTCTTTATAGCTGATAAACTGCCCTTCAGTCAACCCCTCTGATTTAAGTTAATTAAGTGGGTCAAATTGCAAATCGAAAAAAAGGAAAGGATTGGCTATTAAATAAATGTGATTAAAAAAATTTTTTCAACATTATTAATATTACTTATAACGACAAGCGCTCAAGCAGCATCTAAATTAGATTCAATCAAAAAAAGTGGCGAGTTAAGAGTTGGAACAACAGGAGACTGGGATCCAATGTCAATGAAAGACCCTGCTACAAACAAGTACAAAGGTTTTGATATAGATGTAATGAAAGAGTTAGCCAAAGATTTAGGTGTAAAAGTAAAATTTGTTCCTGCAGAGTGGAAGACTATTGTTGCTGGAATAACTGCAGACAGATATGACATTTCTACTAGTGTAACTAAAACACCTAAAAGAGCTGAAGTAGCAGGTTTTACAGCTACGTATTACAAATACGGAACAGTTCCTTTAGTACTAAAAAAGAACTTAAAAAAATTTCCTACATGGGATTCTTTAAATAATAAAAAAGTTACGATAGCAACTACATTAGGTACATCTCAAGAAGAAAAAGCAAAAGAATTTTTCCCAAAATCAAAATTAAGATCAATTGAAGCACCGGCAAGAGACTTCCAAGAAGTTTTGGCTGGAAGAGCTGACGGTAACATTACTAGCTCACTAGAAGCAAACAAGCTTGTAGTAAAATATCCTCAACTAGCTATTGTACCAGATGGTGGAAAAAACCCTGCATTTCTAGCAATGATGGTTCCAAAAGGAGATAAAGTTTGGAACGATTACGTTAGTAATTGGATTAAGAGAAAACAATCCTCTGGGTTTTTTATGACTTTAGAAGCAAAATATAATCTAAAAAGTTTATAATTTAAGTTTAAATACTTCTCATTTACAAATATAGTTAATCGGTGAAGATTTTAAAAATTGCATCTTTATTATTATTACTACAGGGATGTAGCTCTAACTATGAATGGGGTTGGTATATACTAAGTCCAGATAATATAGATGGTCTTACTAATCTAAAATTTTTAATTAGTGGAATTACGACTACAATTTATATTTCAGTAGTTTCAATAATTCTAGCAATGATTATTGGTTTGATAGTTGCTCTACCTTCATTGTCTAATAATAAATTCTTAAGTTATTTTAATATAACATATGTAGAAATTGTTAGAGCAATCCCTTTATTAGTTTTAATTCTTTGGATTTATTATGGCCTTCCAATAATGATTGGAGTTAGTTTCTCGCCATTTGTTTCTGGAATAATTGCTTTAACCATTAGCGAAAGTGCTTTTCAAGCAGAAATATTTAGGGCTGGCATTAATTCAATATCAAAAGGTCAACACGAAGTATCTGAGTCTTTAGGAATGGATTTTTGGAGAAAAATGAGATTGGTAATTCTTCCGCAAGCAATTAAAGTTGTATTGCCAGCTATGGGAAATCAATTTGTTTATGTATTAAAAATGTCCTCTCTAGTATCAATTATAGGTATAGGAGATTTAACAAGAAAAGCTAATGAGCTAGTCACTACTACCTATAGACCTTTAGAAATATATACTTTTTTAATTTTGGAATACTTAATACTAATTTTAGTAGTATCTTATTTTGTGAGAAAATTAGAAAATAAATTAGAATACAAATAATTTTTTAAAAGAGATCCTAAATACTCTCTTTAAAAAGAATGGTACAAAAGTTAATACAACTAATCCCATCATCCAATTTGTTACTAAAATCGTATAAAAAATATCTTGATATTCACCATTTCTAATATTTATGACATACCATAACGACATAAATGGTATTAAAGTTAATCTAAGTATTGTCATGTATAAACTATAAATGGGCCTTTTGAGTGCCTGAAATAAAGCAGAGGTAATAAAGAAAACAGGATAAACCGGTCCAATTAAAGCTGCTACTTGTAAGTAAAGTGCTCCTCTTCGGATTACTTCTAAATCATTAGTAAAAAAAGAGATTATGATTTCTGAAGTTAGATAAACAAATATACCTGCTAATACCATAAATCCTGAACCAAACATCAAAGCTTTTCCATACACTTCTTTTACTCTGAAATACATTTTTGCCCCAAAGTTTTGACCCGCAATTGATAAAACAGCTGTATTTAAACCTATAACTGGTAACAATAAAACTTGTTCAATTCTGACAGCAGTACCATAACCTGCTGTAGCTAATTCTCCAAACTGACCAACAAAATAGAAAATATTAAATACTCCAAACATTATCATCAACATAGTAAACATTATTGGCACTGATTGTTTAAAAAGCGAGCTTAAGTAATCAATTTTTGGTTTAAAGCATTCTAGATAAAGGAATTTTTTTAATTTACAGCAATAAACTTTATTAGCTAAATATATTAAGCCGATACACTGAGAAACTATTGTAGCAATAGCTAAACCTGCAATTCCAAATGCTGGTATAAATCCATAACCAAATATGAATAATGGATTTAAAAAAATATTTAAGAAAAAAGTAAAAATTAAAACATTTCTATAACTTTTTGTATCACCTTGAGCGTTTAATGTTCCATTCAAAGATAATTGAACTAATACAATGATAGCTCCAAAAAAAATAATATCTAAGTATTCACGTGTTAAAATTATACTTTCTTCAGTAGAACCCATAATTCTTAAAAGTTCATCAGAAAAATTTAAACCAAATAAAGTTACGAAAATTGAAACTACAATTGCTAATATTATTGACTGAGCAACGTACATTGATGCTTTTCTGTCCTCTTTGGCTCCAATTGAATTACTAATTAAAGCCGTGGTTCCGGCTCCAATACCAACTGCAACAGCTATTGCTATAAAATAAATTGGCCAGGATTTTGCAATTGCTGCTAGCGCCTCTGGTGAAATTCTTCCAGCAAAATAAGTATCAACTAGATTGTAAAAAGTTTGAAAAAGAGATCCTGTACTTGCAGGTATGGTTACTTTTCTAAGAAGCTGCCAAATCGAACCTTTAGTCAAATCCATAATTAAAATTCCTTTTGGAACTTATGCTTTCTTCCAGCTTTTTTAGCAAGGTTAATTTGATTTTGCCTCATACGAAATCTAGTTTTTTGTGAATTTGAGAGTGTGTCATAACACCTAGGACATGAAACACCCTCCTCATATTTGTTAGATTTTTTGTCTTTTGGTGAAAAAGGTTTTCTACAACCACTACATACGGAGTAGGTTCCTTGTTTTAATTTGTGTTTAAGAGATACTCTATTATCAAAAACAAAACACTCACCTTTCCATAGACTGTCTTTCTTTTCGATATTATTTAAATAATTAAGTATCCCGCCTTTTAACTGGAAAACATTCTTAAAACCTTTTCTTTTTAAAAATATTGAGGCTTTTTCACACCTAATACCCCCGGTGCAAAACATCGCTACAGGTTTTGTTTTATCGATTTTTTTAAGATATTTTGGAAAATCTCTAAAATTTTGAATATTTGGATTTATAGAATTTTCAAAAGTACCTACATCGTATTCAAATGGCTTTCTAGCATCTACAACTAAAGTTTCTTTATTTGAAATAAGTTTGTTCCATGATTTTCCAGAAATATATCTATTAAGTTTTTTATTATTTGAATTTATTTTTAAACCTAGTGGAACAACCTCATTTTTTATTTTTATTTTACCTTTGTGGAATGGTTGAAAACGACTTTGAGATACATTCTTACTGTCAAAATCTTTAAAATTAAATACTTTTTTTAAAGATTTAATTATCTGGCTAATATTTCTCCTCTTTCCAGCAATGGTTCCATTAATTCCTTCTTGAGAAAGAATAATTGTACCATTTATGTTATTTTTTAAAATTTCTCTTTGCAGAAACTCTTTATTTTTCTTTAAAAAATTACTTTTCTTAAACTTATAAAATCCAAAAACAGTGAACATTATTTTTTAATACAAATTGTTAATCCATCACCAATGGGAATGATATTTTTTATCACTCTATTATCATCTTTTATATATTTGTTAAATTCTCTAATGATATTGGTGAATTTATCATTTTTTGAATTATCGGCTACCTCACCATGCCATAAGACATTATCAATTATAATAAGTCCATTTTTATCAATTAATACAATACTTTTTTCATAATAATTTATATAATTTTCTTTATCTGCATCAATAAAAACCAAATCAAATTTTTGTTTAGCATTTTCTAGTTCCTTCAAACTCTCAAGTGCTGGCTTTATAATTTGTGTTATCTTATTTTCATTAGCCTTATCATAAAAAGATTTTGCTTTTTTACTAAATTCAACGTTTTTATCTAAGCTAATTAAAGATCCATCATCAGGTAATGATAAGGCCATTGATAAAGCGCTAAAACCTGTAAAACTTCCAATTTCTAAAACTTTTTTTGTATTAGATATTTTAATTAATGTTTGAAGAAATTGCGCTTGTGAAATAGAAATTTGCAATTTCTTCTGATCACCAAGACTAAGATTATAATTTAAGATCTCTTTTTGAACATCAGTAAGATCATTAGAATGGTCAATAATATACTTTTCAAGATTATCTGTTAAATCTAATTTTTTAGGCATAATTAGCCTTTTAAAAGTTTTTTTAAAATCTCGTTTGTTAATTGAGGATTTGCTTTTCCATCAGATAATTTCATAACCTGTCCAACAAAAAAACCAAATAATTTTTCTTTTCCAGCTTTGTATTGATCAACTTTATCTTTATTTTTTGATAATATTTCATTAATCATCTTCTCTAATTCTTTAGGATCACTTTGCTGCTTCATTCCTTTTGACTCTATAATTTTTTTTGGATTATCTCCGCTTTCAACCATAATTTCGAAAACTTCTTTTGCTATTCTTCCTGAAATTTCTCCGGATTTAATTGCTTGAACTAACTCTGCGAAATGTTTTGCAGATATAGGAGATTTTGATATATCAAGCCCTCTATCATTTAACATTGCAAATAAATCCCCCATCATCCAAGTAGCTGCAAGTTTTTTATCAGATAGTTTTGCAACTTCTTCGTAATAGTCAGATATTTCTTTTTCTGAGACCAAAACATTTGCTTCATATGCATTTAGTCCATATTCTTTTATAAATCTTTCCTTTTTTTTATCAGGAAGCTCTGGAAGAGATTTTTTTAAGTCATCGATTAATTTTTGTTCTATCTTTAATGGGAGAAGATCTGGATCAGGAAAATATCTATAATCATGTGCATCTTCTTTAGATCTCATTGATCTTGTTTCATTTTTTTTTGTGTCGAAAAGTCTTGTTTCTTGATCTATTTTTTTACCATTTTCTATTAGTTCAACTTGTCTTGTAGCTTCATATTCAATTGCCATCTGCATAAACTTTATAGAATTTACATTTTTAATTTCACAACGTGTTCCAAAATTTTTATCACCTTCTTTTCTTACAGATACATTTACATCTGCTCTAAGTGATCCCTCTTGCATATTTCCATCACAGGTACCTAAATATCTCATAATTGATCTTAATTTTTTAATGTAAGCATTAACCTCATCTGGTGATCTAAGATCTGGTTTGCTGACTATTTCCATTAAAGCAATTCCTGAACGATTTAAATCTACATAAGTATTAGATGGATCCATATCATGAATACTTTTACCCGCATCTTGCTCGAGATGAAGTCTTTCTATACCAATTTCTTTTGACCCGTAAGGCATATCTAATAAAACTTTACCTTCCCCTACGATAGGATTCTTATACTGAGATATTTGATAACCTTGAGGTAAATCTGCATAGAAATAATTTTTCCTATCGAAAACTGAGTAATTATTTATTTTAGCATTTAAACCAAGGCCAGTTCTTACTGCTTGATTAACACATTCTCCATTGATGACCGGTAACATTCCTGGAAAAGCAGAATCAATCAAACTTACCTGGTTATTAGGATCTGCACCAAATTTAGTTGATGATCCAGAGAAAAGTTTAGATTTTGATAAAACTTGAGCATGAACTTCAAGCCCTATAACAACTTCATATTTCCCTTTTTCTCCCTTGATAAAATAATCAAATTTTTCTTTACTCATGACCACCACTTTTTAATTTCATTTTTAAAACCACAATTTTTTTCAAATGCATAACCAATATTAAGAATTTTTTGTTCGTCTAATGCTTTGCCAATAAGTTGCAAACCTAAAGGATAACTTTGCTTATCAACACCGGCTGGCAATGATAAAGCTGGTAGACCAGCTAAATTTACAGGCACAGTAAAAATATCATTTAAATACATGGAAACAGGATCATTTGTTTTTTCCCCTATTTTGAATGCAGAGCTTGGTGTTGACGGTGTTAGAATTGCATCTATCTTTTTAAAACTATCATCAAAATCTTTTTTAATCAGTTGTCTTACTTTTTGTGCTTTAAGGTAATAAGCATCATAATAACCTGATGAAAGAACATAAGTTCCAATTAATATTCTGCGTTTAACCTCATCTCCAAAACCTTCAGACCGAGTTTTTTCATACATCTCAATTAAATCTTTTCCTTGTTTTGATCTATAGCCATATCTAACTCCATCATATCTAGCTAAATTGGAAGAGGCCTCAGCTGGAGCAACTATATAATAAGTGGGTAAAGCATATTTTGTATGAGGCAATGAAATATCAATTAATTGTGCGCCAAGATTTTTTAATATCTTTTTTCCTTTTTCCCAAAGCTCATCAATTTCCTTAGGCATATTGTCAACACGATATTCTTTTGGAATTCCAATTTTTAAACCTTTAATATTATCTTTTAAATTTTTTGAATATTGTTCTTTCTTTTTGTTTATTGAAGTAGAATCTTTCTCGTCGAAGCCAGACATAGACTCCAGCATAATTGCGCAATCTTTAATTGTTTTTGTCATTGGACCGGCTTGATCTAAAGATGAAGCAAAAGCCACGATACCCCATCTAGAACATAATCCATAGGTTGGTTTTAAACCTACAGTACCGGTAAAGGAAGCTGGTTGTCTAATCGATCCGCCAGTATCTGTTCCAATTGTAGCTGGAGTTAAATCTGCAGCTAAAGCAGATGAGGATCCTCCAGATGAACCGCCCGGTACTAATTGATCTCCTACAGGATTAATTACATTTCCATAGTGACTTGTTTCGTTAGAAGAACCCATCGCGAACTCATCACAATTTAATTTTCCTAAAAGAAATGATCCATTGTCCCATAAATTTTTAGTAACTGTTGACTCATAAGATGGAATAAAGTTGTTTAAAATATTGCTTCCAGCAGTTGTTTTTGTATTTTCAGTACAAAATAAATCTTTAACAGCTAAAGGTATTCCTGGAAGTAATTGATCAAAATTTGGTTTTTTATCAAATTGTTTTGCCTTATCTAAAGCTTGATCAAATGTTGTAGTAACAAATACATTTAACTTTTTCGCACTTTCAATATTTTTTATATATGCTTTAGTTAATTCTGTAGATGAAACTTTTTTCGTTTTTACGTTTTCTATAATTTCATTTAGACTTTGATTTGTAATATCAGTCATTATTCCACCACCTTAGGAACTACAAAAAATTCTTCATTTTCTTTAGGTGAATTCTTCAAAATTTTCTCTCTTATCTTACCATCACTGATTTCATCTTTTCTCGATCTTAATGACTGATTAAGTATAGAAGTTAATGGCTCAACTTTATCTGTATTTAATTCATTTAATTGTTCTATAAACTTAAAAATAGAGTTTAAATCTTTTGTGAGACTCTCAACTTTAGCGTCATCAACTGAAATTCGAGCTAATTTTGCAACATGTTTAATTTTTTCTTTATCTAAGGACATTTGTGAAATAAGTTAGTTTAAATGTGTTTTATCACAAATTAGGTAAATTTCATGCTTGATATTGAAGAATTTAAGAAAAAACTCGATAAAAAGTCTAGGTTAATGGGAATTGACCCGGGTAGAAAACGTGTTGGTATAGCCATTTCTGATGAAAATAAAATTATTGCCACTCCTTACACAACTTTAATAAAAAATAAATACTCTGAATTTCTCAAAGAAGTAATAAAGATTTTTAATGAGAATCAAATTAAAGGTATAGTGGTTGGAAATCCAATCAATATGGACGGATCGTCTAGCCAATCTTCACAATCAGCTAGAGATTTAGCTATTAATCTATCAAAAGATGTTACTGAAAATGTCACTTTATGGGATGAGAGATTATCAAGTCAGGGGGCATTTAATTTATCCAATGATTTAGCATCAAACACGTCAAAAAAGATAACCAAATTGGATGAGAATTCTGCACAATTTATACTTCAAGGGGCCTTGGACTATTTAACTAAAAAAAATACTTGATCTGATACTATAAAACGCCTATAGAGTTGATTTTAATGGCAGTTAAGAAAAACAATACAGCTATTAAAAACACTCCCAAACATCTTCTTGGTATTCAAAACCTTTCAATATTAGAAGCTAAATCAATATTAGACGAAGCTAAAAAATTTATTGAATTAAACAGAAGTAGCTCAAAAAAATTAGATGTTCTAAGAGGAAAAACTCAAATTAATTTATTTTTTGAACCATCCACAAGAACTCAAAGTTCGTTTGATCTAGCAGGTAAAAGATTAGGTGCAGATGTTATGTCTATGAACATGGATAACTCAGCACTTAAAAAAGGTGAAACTTTAATCGATACTGCAATGACTTTGAACGCGATGCATCCTGACTTAATTGTAATCAGACATCAAGACTCTGGTGCACCAAATTTATTATCTCAAAAAGTTAATTGTGCAGTTATTAATGCTGGTGATGGAAGAAGAGAACACCCTACTCAAGCTTTACTTGATGCTTTAACAATAATTAACAGAAAAGGTAATATTGAAGGACTTAAGATAGCAATTTGCGGTGACATACTTCACTCAAGAGTAGCTAGATCAAATATTTATTTAATGAACATGTTAGGTGCTGAAGTAAATGTAATAGCACCTAAAACTTTGATGCCAAAATCAATTGATAGAATGGGAGTAAAGTCTTTTACAGATATGAAGAAAGGTCTCGATGGTTGCGATATTGTAATGATGTTAAGATTGCAAAATGAAAGAATGCAGGGTTCATTCTTACCTTCAAAAAGAGAATATTATGAATTTTACGGTTTAACTCCAGAAAAATTAAAATTTGCAAAAAAAGATGCACTGATTATGCATCCCGGTCCAATGAATAGAGGAGTAGAAATAGATACAAAACTTGCAGATGACATAAACGTTAGTTTGGTTAAGGAGCAAGTTGAATTAGGTGTAGCAGTAAGAATGGCTTGTTTAAAAAAGTATTGTAAATAAATGAAAGAAAAAATTTTTATTAATACAAGAATTATAGATCCATCACAAAATATGGATGAGAAAGGCTCTTTAATATTAAACGAAAAAGGTAAAGTAAAAGCTATAGGAAAAAATGTAAAAAAAACTGATGCTAACAAAGATGCGGAAATAATTGATTTAAAAGGTAACGTTTTAATACCAGGGTTAGTTGATATGAAGGCTTTTGTAGGTGAGCCAGGATTTGAATATAAAGAAAACTTTAGAACTCTTAGTCAGGCTGCTTTAGCTGGTGGGGTTACATCTATAGTAACCATGCCTAATACAAAACCCATTATCGATAACGTTTCAATGGTTGATTTCATTATTAGAAGAGGAAGAGACAAAGCCAATGTTAACCTTTTCCCTTGTGCTTCCATAACCAAACAATGTGAAGGTAAATTAATGACTGAGTTTGGCTTACTTTCTGGGAGGGGAATAATTGGCTTTAGCGATGTAAATAAAACTATTCAGAATACAGAGCTAATGTCTAGGATAATGAATTATGCTTCTGATATTGGGGTTTTGATAATGCAACACGCGGAAGACTATGAGCTATCAAAAAACGCTTGTATTAACGATGGAGAGATAGCTACAAGACTTGGACTGCAAGGTATTTCTGCTCTAGCTGAAAAAATAATAATCGAAAGAGACTTAAGTTTGCTTAGTGAGTATCCTTGCAGATATCATATCAATCAGATTTCATCTAAACAATCATTAGATGTTATTAGAAGAAATAAAAATAATGGGAAAAAATTTAGCGTAGGTGTTTCAATAAATAATCTATCCTTAAATGAGAATGATATTGGTGAATTTAAAACTTTTTTAAAATTATCTCCTCCTCTTAGACTTGAAGACGATAGACTATCACTTGTCCAAGGTATTAAGGATGGTTTAATAGATGTAATTGTTTCAGACCATTTGCCAGAAGATGAGGAAAGTAAAAGATTGCCATTTGCACAAGCAGCTACAGGCGCTATTGGTGTAGAGACCCTTCTTCCACTTTCTTTAGAAATGTATCATAATGAATCTCTTCCTTTAAACAAAATAGTAGAAACCTTAACAATTAACCCTGCCAAAATATTAAATATTAAAAAAGGAACTTTAGCAAAAGGATCAGATGGAGATATTTGTATATTTGATTTAGAGGCTCCATGGAAAGTAAATGCTGATAAACTCAAATCTAAATCAAAAAATACAGCTATAGAAAATAGAAATCTTCAAGGAAAAATTTTAATGACTTTTCTTAATGGTGAACTAGTTTACTCAAATTGATGGATATAAATTTAATTATAGTTGCAGTATATTCTTATTTATTAGGATCTATTCCTTTTGGATTGATTTTAACAAAAATTTTTTTAAAAAAAGACATTAGAGAAATAGGATCAGGAAATATTGGAACTACAAATGTTTTAAGAACTGGAAAAAAATCTCTAGCTGTTGCCACTCTTGTGCTTGACTTGTTAAAAGGATATTTTTCTATAATCATAACATTTTTTTATTTTGATAATCTAATTTCATATTCTGCTTTGATTTGTTTTGTCGGTCATATTTTTCCCATTTGGTTAAAATTTAAAGGAGGTAAAGGAGTTGCGACTTATCTGGGTGTAGTATTAGCACTTTCATATAAATTTTTTCTTATTTTTGGAATAACTTGGCTTGTTTTATCTTTTTTATTTAGATACGCATCATTATCTTCAATTATTTCATCTTTAATTGTTTTTGTTTATTCATATTTCTTTATTAATAATTTTTCTTTAATACTTTTTATTTTTTTCGTGATTATCATTTATACGCATCGAGAAAATATAGTTCGATTAAAAAATTCTGAAGAAAGTAAAATTAAGTTATAAGTGTTGTCTTTTCTAGTTTTTAAATAATAAATTTGACAAATTCGTTTAATTTTGAAAATAAACGAATAATGAATTTAGTAATTGTTGAAAGTCCAGCAAAAGCAAAAACAATTAATAAATACTTAGGTAAAGATTATTTAGTTTTAGCTAGCTATGGACACATACGAGATCTTCCTTCAAAAAATGGATCTGTAGATCCTGAAAATAAATTTCAAATGGAATGGGAAATCGACTCCTTTTCAAAAAAATATTTAAAAGAAATTACAAATGCTGCTGAAGACTCTGATAAAATTATTTTAGCTACAGACCCTGATCGTGAAGGTGAAGCTATTGCTTGGCATGTTAAAGAAGTCCTAGATAAAAAAAAATTATTAAAAGATAAACATCTAGAACGTGTTGTTTTTAATGAGATTACAAAGAAAGCAATTCTTGATGCAATTAAAAATCCAAGAGAAATTCATTTACCTTTAGTTGAGGCTTATCTAGCGCGAAGAGCTTTGGACTATCTTGTAGGATTTAATATCTCACCAATTCTTTGGACAAAATTACCTGGATCAAAATCAGCAGGAAGAGTTCAGTCTGTTGCCTTGAAGCTTATAACTGAAAGAGAAAAGGAAATTGAATTATTTAAACCAGAAGAATACTGGACACTTACATCAGACTTTACAAACAAAGATAATAAAAATATTTTCTCAAAATTAAGTTTATTTAATGGAGATAAAATTGAAAAATTTTCTTTCAAAAATAAAGAGGAGATACAAAAAGCGGTCGATATAATCAATAAAACAAAATTTAAAATTGCTGATGTTAACACAAAAGTATTTAGACGAAACCCTCTAGCCCCTTTTACAACATCAACTTTACAACAAACTGCTTCGGGACGATTTGGTTTTGGAGCTTCCAGAACAATGCAAATTGCTCAACGACTTTATCAAGGAGTAGATATCGAGGGTGAAACCACAGGATTAATTACTTATATGAGAACTGATGGAACAAATATTTCAAAAGAAGCAATTGATGACTTTAGAAAATTCATTACTGATGATTATGGTGATAAATATTTACCAGAGGCTCCAAATAGTTATACGGGAAAGAAAGCAAAGAATGCTCAGGAAGCTCATGAAGCAATTAGACCAACTAATATAAGCAGGAAACCTTCTGATATCAAAAAATACGTGAATGCAGATCAATTTAAACTCTATGAATTAATTTGGAGTAGAGCTTTATCATCTCAAATGACCCCAGCAGAATTTGATAGAAATACAATTATTATTTCCTCAAACGACAATAAAATTAACTTTAGAGCTAGTGGCTCAGTCGTAAAATTTGATGGATTTCTTAAAGTGTATCAAGTTCAAGAAACTGACGAAGATGCAAAGAATATTTTGCCTGAGGTCAAAGTTGGAGAGGAAATTAGTATACTTAAGCTTAATGATGAACAACACTTCACAGATCCACCACCACGATACTCTGAGGCTAGTTTAGTTAAAAAGATGGAGGAATTAGGCATAGGGAGACCCTCTACTTATGCTAGCATTATCTCAGTATTATCAACGAGAAATTATGTCGAATTAATTAATAAAAGGTTTAATCCAACTGACAGAGGTAAGCTAATTTCAGCTTTTTTAGAAAAATTATTCTCTAAATACGTTGATTATAATTTCACTGCAGACCTAGAAAATCAGCTAGATGAAATCACTAGTGGTAAAATTGAATGGGTTCAAGTTTTAGATAATTTCTGGAAAGACTTTTACGAAAATGTTGGAAAAGTTAAAGAAAAGAGAACTAGAGAAGTATTAGACTTATTAAATGAAAGTTTAGGAGCTTTAATTTTTGAAAGGGATGACAAAGACGCAATAGATCGAAAATGTAAGTTATGTTCCAATGGAGAGCTTAGTCTTAAGAATAGTTTTAGAGGTGGAGCTTTTATAGGTTGCTCAAATTATCCTGAGTGTAAATTTACTAGACCATTATCTAAAGCTAAAGCTGCAGCTCAATATAATTTAGCAGAGCCTAAATTATTGGGTCAAAATGAAAAAGGTAAAGATATATATTTAAAAAATGGAAGATTTGGCCCCTACTTACAATATGAAAAAGAAAAAGACGAACTAGAAACCAAAAAGAAAAAAGGTAGAAAGAAAAAAAATGAGAATGAACACCTCAAAAATGTTTCAATTCCAAAAGGTATAGATGTTGATAGTGTTGATTTAGATAAAGCAAAATATTTATGTTCTCTTCCTAAAGTATTAGGACAACATCCTGAAAATGGACAGGATATAACTTTAAATTCTGGACGATTTGGTCCATATCTTAAATGTGAAAATAAATCTGCAAGACTTGAAAATGTAGAAGATCTTTTTTCTATTGGTTTGAATAGGGCTATTACATTAATTGCTGAAGCTAAACCAGGACGTATTTCATCTTCATTAATTAAAGATCTTGGAGAACATCCTGAGGATAAAAAACCTGTTAGAATTATGAAAGGACAATACGGTCCTTATATTAAATATAAATCTCTAAACGCAACAATCCCAGAAGAAAAAGATCCAAATGAACTTACTATGGAAGAAGCGCTTATATTAATTGAAAAAAGAAAAGAATACGATAAAACTAAAAAAAAAGGTAAGAGGAAATGAGCGTAATCGAAAACAAACTAAAAAGTTTAAATATAAAATTGCCTGAACCAAAAGCGCCAGTAGGAGCTTACGTTGCTACTAAAATTGTTGGAAAATTATTATATATATCAGGTCAAATTTCAATTGATGAAAATGCAAAACTTATAACAGGAAAAATTGGAAAAGATTTAGATTTAGAGGAAGGTTATAAAGCTGCCGAAAGATGTGGTTTAAGTATTGTTGCACATGTTAAAAATGCTTGTGGAGGAGATTTAGATAAAGTTAAATCTTGTGTAAAATTAACAGGTTATGTTAATTCGACAGATGATTTCAAAGATCAGCCGAAAATTATAAACGGCGCTTCAGATATTATAGCTAAAATTTTTGATAAAAAAGGTGAACACACACGCGCAGCTGTGAGTGTGAATAGTTTACCTTTAGGAGTTGCTGTAGAAGTTGATGCAATCTTTGAACTTAATTAGTGTTAGGTCTACCAACAGAATAGTATTTGATCTTATTTTTTTTCATTTCTTCGGCAGAATAAAGATTTCTTAAATCATAAATTTTAAATTTATTATTTTTTATAATCTTTTTGAAATCTATCGATTTAAATTCATCCCATTCTGTGAGCAGAACTACTAAATCTGCCCCATTACAATTAGATTTTATATTGTTTTTGTAATTGCAGTTTTTGATTTGTCTAAACTCACTTTTTTCTCCAGATGGGTCGTAATAATTAACTTTAGCACCTTTTTTACATAGATAAGGTATCATTTTAAGGCTAGTGGAATCCCTCATATCATCAGTGTTGGGTTTAAATGTAACACCTAAGAAAGAAATTTTTTTATTTCTTATATTTGAACCTAAAATTTTGTGAATTCTTTGGGTGAGTAAACTCACTCTTTCTTGGTTTGATTTTATTACTGATTTAACAACTGATAGATTTATTTTATATTTATCTGCAGCAGATACTAAACCTTTGGTATCCTTTGGAAAACACGACCCCCCATAAGCTGGACCAGCACGTAAAAATCTACCGCCTATTCTACTATCGGAACCCATGCCTAATGAAATATCCTCTATGTTTACTCCAGACTTTTCACATAGGTTAGCAAGTTCATTAATGAAAGTAATTTTGGTTGCGAGAAAAGCATTTGATGCATACTTTATTAGTTCGGCTCCTCTTCTAGAAGTAGTAAAAAATTTTGAACCCTTGTTAGTTAATGGTACATAAAGTTTTTTCATTATGTTAAAGGCTTTTTTTTCGTCAGATCCTATTACAATTCTATCAGGGTATCTAAAATCTCGTATTGCCTCACCTTCTCTTAAGAATTCAGGATTAGAGATTACTGTAAAAAGTTTTTTCTTTTTTTTTAATATTTTTTCAATTTCATCCCCTGTTCCTACTGGAACTGTAGACTTAGTAACAATAATCTTTTTTTTTTTTGAATATTTCAATATTTCTTTTGCACATTTATAAACAAAAGATAAATCAACTTTAATTGATCCTTTTTTTGTAGGAGTTCCTACACATATAAATATTATATCTGATATACTAATAGCTTTATCAATATCTGTTGTGAATGAGAGACGTTTAGCTGTAAAATTTTTTTTTATTAATTCATCTAATCCTGGTTCATAGATTGGGGAAATTCCAGAGTTAAGTTTATCTATTTTGTTTTTATCTTTATCAACGCAGATAACTTGATTTCCTATATCAGCAAAGCAAACACCGCTTACTAATCCAACGTAACCAGTTCCTATCATGCATAGTTTCATTTATTTACCCTTAGATATTTGTATTCCTGAATTAATATACCCACTTAGAGTTCCACAATCTAAATACTTACCTTTAAAAATATTTCCGTAAAACTTATTTTCTTTTTTAATTAAACTTCTAATTGCGTCAGTAATATGAATCTCTCCTCCTTGGCCAGGTTTTAATTTCTTTATTTCAGTAAAGATTTTTGTAGGCAATATGTATCTACCAATAATTGCGAAATTTGATGGCGCTTTTTTGATGATAGGTTTCTCTACAACATCTTTAATTTGAAAATGTCTTTTTTTTTTATTTTTAATTGATAAAATTCCCCATCTTGACACAGTTTTTCTTTCTACTCTTTTTGTCGCAATTATAGATCCATTAGTTTTTTTATGTAATCGTATCATTTCTTTAGAACAATTATTTTTAATTATTAAATCATCAGGTAAAAGCATTAAAAAGTATTTGCTTTTTATATATTTTTGGCATTTTAAAACCGCATCACCTGTACCTTTTGGTTTATTCTGATAAACAAATTTTATCATTTTTTGATATTTTTTTATTTTTTTAAACTCTTCAATTAGTCTTTTATCTCTTTTTTTTTTTATTATTTTTTTATAAAAATTATCGTTAAAAAAATATTTTTTTATCGATAGTTTTTTTTTTGAAATGATAAATATAAATTCTTTTATACCTGCATCAATACATTCTTCTAATATATATTGTAAATTTGGTTTACCATTAATGGGCATTAACTCTTTCGGCATTACGCTTGTTAGAGGCAGCATTCTAGTTCCTAATCCAGCTAATGGAATAATAGCTTGTTTTATCATATGATTCTTATAATAGTTATTATCATTGGTTTACAGAAATGAAAATATTTAAAGATAAACATAGCCTTCAAAAAGAGATTTTAAAAACTAAAGGAACATCTTTTGTACCTACAATGGGTGGATTACATAAAGGACATATCTCATTGATCAAACAATCTAAAAAATCTAAGTTTAAAACTTTAGTCTCTATTTTTGTGAACCCTAAACAATTCAATAAAAAAAGTGATTTTAGGTCTTATCCAAGAAATACAAAAAAGGACTTAAAGCTGCTTAAGAAATTGAAGATTGATTATTTATATATTCCAACGTTTAATGATATATATGGGTTTAGGCCCAAGAACAAAATTTTTTTAGATAAATCTTCAAAAAAATTATGTGGTAAATTTAGAAAAGGTCATTTTGAAGGTGTTCTAAATGTAGTTAACAGATTTATAGAAATAATTAAACCAAAATATATATTTCTAGGGAAAAAAGATTTTCAGCAACTATACTTAATTAAAAAACACATCGAAAAAAGAAAGATTAAATCTAAAATAATTGAATGCAAAACTATAAGAGAAAATAATGGTATAGCTTGCTCTTCAAGAAATTTAAATCTTAGTAAAAGTCAAATGAAAATTGCATCTAATATTTTTAATTACCTAAGTAAGTTAAAAAAAAAAATAAAAAAAAATTATTATTTATTTAAGATAGATAAAATTAAAAAAGATTTAATAAAACTAGGTGCGAATAAAATAGACTATTTAGAAAATTATAATATAAAAAGTTTTAAAAAAATCAAAAAATCTAATCAGAAATTCAATTTGTTTTTTGCTTACTACATTAAAAAAGTAAGATTAATTGATAATATCTAATTTAAGAAATAAAAAGATCCCAAACCTAGAAAAGAAAGAAATCCAATAACATCTGTAATTGTTGTTACAAAAACACTTGAGGCTAAAGCAGGATCAATATTTAATTTTTTTAATGATACTGGAACTAAAATTCCAAACAATCCTGCAACAATCATGTTCAAGATCATAGAAATACCAATTAATAATGAAAGATTTAACTCTTTAAACCAGAGTTGAACTATTATTGCAGTTATAATTGCAAAAATAATACCATTTAAAATTCCTATTAAAAATTCTTTACCAACAACTCGATTAAAATTACTTTTTGATAATTCTTTGGTTGCTATTGCTCGAATTGTAACAGCTAACGTTTGCATCCCAGCATTCCCCCCCATTGAGGCAACAATCGGCATAAGAAAAGCTAAAGCTACCATTTGTTCAATTGAGGCTCCAAAGAAACTGATTACCCAAGTAGCAAGCAAAGCAGTAAATAAATTTAACAGTAACCAATTGAATCTTCTTTTTGTTTTTAGCATAACACTATCAGTGATTTCTTCATCGCCAACACCTGCTAATCGTAGAGCATCTTCTTCAGCTTCCTCTTGAACAACTGTAACAACATCGTCGGCTGTAATCATACCAACTAACTTATTTTCTTTATTAACTACACCTGCGGAAACCAAGTTATAATTTTCAAAAGTGAGACCAACTTCTTCTTTATCCATATTAACTGAAATTAAAACTGGCATTTCTTTCATAATAGAACTCATTTTCAAATCCCTAGATGTTCTTAATACTCTTGATGAAGGAACAGTTCCAATTGGTTTAAAATCATTATCTACTATAAAAATTTCTAAGAATTCTTCAGGTAAATCTTTATCTTCTCTTAAATAATCTATAGTTTGTCCAACAGTCCAATTGCTTGGCACTGCTATAAATTCTCTTTGCATTATTCTTGCTGCGGAGTCTTCGGGGTAACTTAAACCTTCTTGTAATAAAAATTTGTCTTTTGGAGGAAGTTTTTCTAAAACTTTTTCTTTTATTTCTTTTGATAAGTTTTCAAGAATTTTAATAGCATTATCAGACTCTAATCTTTTTATTATTTTAATAAGAGAGTCTATAGAAAGTAGTTGTAAAACCTCACTTTGGATTGATTCATTTAATTCAATAAAAATTTCTGGATCAATATTAAATGATTCAATCTCAATTAATTTATTTCTTGTATCAGGATTTAAATTTTCAATTAGATTAGCTACATCTGCTTCGTGCAGATCTTTTAAAGTTTGATTGATAAATTCAACATTTCTACTCTCAATATTTTGAGTAAAAGTACTAATAAATTCCTTATTAAAATCCAAATTGACTTTTTTTGCTTCTCGTGATTTTGGTAAAGTCATAAATACCTCTTAAAGTTTTTTTGAGACTATTAGTCTATATAATGATAAAATTCAAATTAAATGAGTATAGAAGTCAAAATTAGCAAAAAACGTATACCCTATAAAACGGCAATGCTTTATCTCGATAAAAGAGTTGAAGAAGTAAAAAGTGATAAAAATCGAGAATTATTATGGATCCTAGAACATCCAACTACTTATACAGCTGGAGTAAGTTTCAATAAAAAAGAAATAATTGATAAAAAAATAAAAATAGTTAAATCAAATAGAGGGGGCAAAATAACACTGCACAATCCTGGACAAAAAATTGTTTACTTTGTTATCAATTTAAACAAAAGAAAAAAAGATATAAGAAAATTAATAAATTCAATAGAAAAAAGCATAATACAATTTTTAGGAAATTATAAAATTAAAGCTAAAAATGACAAAAAAAACATAGGCATTTGGGTTAAAGACAAAAAAATTGCTGCAATAGGTATTAGAGTTTCTAGATGGGTAGCCTATCATGGTTGCTCAATAAATATTTCAAATAATTTAAATCAATATTTAAAAATTATTCCATGCGGTTTAGATAACAAAAAGGTCACCTCGATGTCAAAATTAATAGACGTTAAACCTAAGAACTTTGAGAATAATTTAGCAACTATTTTTATTGAAAATATTAATAATATTTAAAAATTTTTTTTAAGAAAGTCTTCGAATAGAACGTTATACTGTGCCTTAAAATTATATTGAATATTGTTAATCATAAATTTTATTTTATATGCATGTAACATTAGATTTTTAATTTTTAATCTTTTTCTGTCATTTAAAAAATATTTATCATCTCCTATTATCGGACACCCAATGTTAAGTAATTGTTTTCGCAATTGATGTTTTCTTCCAGTAATAGGATTTAACTCCAAGTAAGAATAGCCGTCTTTTGATTTGATAATTTTCAAATTAGATATAGCTTTTTGAACAATTTTTTTATTATTTTCGTAATAAATTAAATCATCTTTCATTACATTTTTAGATTTTTCAACTTTCCCATACACTATAGCCAAATAAGTTTTATGAATTTTCCTGATCCTGAAAAGTGAAGTAAATAATTGGGCATACTTTCTATTTTTGGCAATTATCAAAACCCCTGATGTCTCTTTATCTAATCTGTGAACAATGAAAGGTTTTGAATTTTCAAAATATCTTGTATTTTTTAGTATATCAATAATGTTTTTAAATGATTTAGTGCCTGATTGAACTGGTATACCGGTTGGTTTATTAATTACTATAAAGTTTTCATTATCTTCAATTACATAATCATCATAGGTGCCAATTTCTTTTTTTTTTGGTAAATATTTAATCTTTTCTTTTTTATCTACAGGTTTAAACTTGGAAATATCGTAAATCTCAATCAAATCACCAGTTTGAAGTCTGTAAGACGATTTAGTTTTTTTTTTATTAACTTTAATCTTATTTTGTCTTAATAATTTTTCTAATAAAGAGTGCGGTAAGTTAATAACTTTATTTTTGAACCATTTATCTAGACGTGAGTCATTAAAATCATCATCTACAGTATATGATTTGGGCATGAAATCTTAATTTATTTACTAGCTACTTTAGGCTCTGGTTGAGCTACTTTTTTTTTATCTTTTGTTTCAATTTTTTTTGGCTTATCGACTTTTTTTGCTTCAGGGTTTCTATCGACTAACTCAATTACAGCCATTGGAGCATCATCACCTGTTCTGAAACCAGCTTTTAAAACTCTAGAATATCCTCCTTTTCTAGAACTATATCTCTTTGATAATTCTCCAAAAACTTTCGTTACAGATTTTTTATCTTGTAGTTTTGAAAATAGTCTTTTTTTATTACTTAAAATATTATTCTTTCCAATAGTAATTACTTTATCAATTTGTGGTTTTAGTTCTTTTGCTTTTGGTAGAGTTGTGATTATTTGCTCGTACTTAATAAGAGAGTTAAGCATATTTTTGAATAATGCTTTTCGATGCTCACTTGTTTTGTTAAGCTTTCTGTATCCAATACCGTGTCTCATTAATAGTTGTTTTCCTCTAATTTCTTAGATAATTCTGCAATATTATCAGGAGGCCAATTAGGTATTTCCATGCCTAAATATAAAGACATTGTATTGAGCACTTCTTTAATTTCATTAAGAGATTTTCTACCAAAATTAGGTGTTCTTAACATTTCTGGCTCTGTTTTTTGAACCAAATCTCCAATATAAATTATGTTATCATTTTTTAAACAGTTCATTGACCTTACAGATAATTCTAATTCTTCAACCCTTTTAAGTAAATTTCTATTGAATTCTGGCTCAGAAGATTTTACTTCTTTAACTATTTCTTGTGGATCTTCAAAGTTTACGAACATTGATAGTTGATCTTGAAATATTCTAGCCGAATAAGCGATAGCATCTTCTGCATCTACAGTTCCATTTGTTTCTACAGTCATTATTAATTTATCGTAATCTAAAGCACTACCAGCTCTAGTATTTTCAACAGAAAATGAAACTTTTTTTACTGGACTAAATAAAGAGTCTATAGAAATCAGACCTAATGGACTATCATCAGTTTTATTTTTGGGTGCTTGAACATAACCTTTGCCAGTACTCACCATTAACTCCATATGAAAATGAGTTTTTTCATCTAAATTACAAATCGTTTGCTCTGGATTAAGTATTTCTATTTCAGGAACAAGGGTAATGTCTTTTGCTTTAACTTCTTTAGGCCCCTTGATATCTAAAACAATTTTTTTTGAACTTGAGGATGAAGATTTTATTGCTAAATTTTTTACATTTAAAACAATATCAGTAACATCCTCTCTTACACCTTTTATTGAGGAAAATTCATGCAGAACTCCATCAATTTGAATAGCTGTTACTGCAGCTCCTTGAATTGATGATAATAAAATTCTTCTTAATGAATTACCTATAGTCTGGCCAAATCCTTTCTCTAATGGTTCTGCGATTACTTTTGCAACAGTTTTATCATCATTGCTGGAGATTTCTAATTTATTAGGTTTAATTAGCGCTTTCCAATTTTTATCGATAACATTTGAAGTTGTTTGCATTATACTCTCCTTCTTTTTGGTGGTCTTGCACCATTATGCGGCATTGGTGTTGTGTCTTTAATGGATAAAATTTTAAAACCTCTTGACTGAAGAGACCTTAAAGCTGTTTCTCTTCCTGATCCTGGACCTTTAACTTGAACAGTTAAAGTTCTTAATCCTTGTTCAAAAGCCTTAGCACCTGCATCGTCTGCAGCTACTTGAGCTGCGTAAGGTGTTGATTTTCTTGAACCCTTAAACCCTTTTGCTCCGGCAGATGACCATGATACTACATTTCCACTCTCATCTGCAATTGATATTATTGTATTATTAAAAGTTGAGTAAACATAAGCTATGCCAGATGAAATATTTTTCTTAATTTTTTTCTTTTTTTTAAAAGTGCTAGTTTTTTTGACATCAACTTTTTTTACTTCTTTAGCATCAATTTTTTTTTCAACTTTATTGGTCTTTTTATTCATTTAAAATTTATTTTTTTAATGGAGTAAGTTTTTTACCCGCTATTGCTATTGCTTTACCTTTTCTAGTTCTGGCATTACACTGTGTTCTTTGCCCTCTTACGGGAAGTTTTTTTTTGTGTCTTGATCCTCTGTAACATGCTAAATCAACTAATCTCTTTATATTTACTGAAACTTCTCTCCTTAAATCTCCTTCAACTTTATGATTGGCATCTATAAATTCTCTTATCTTTAAAACTTGTTCTTCGGTTAATTCATTTACTCTTTTTGAAGATGGAATATCTAATTTTTTGCATATTTTCTTTGATGAATATAAACCAATGCCATGAATATATGTTAATGCTATGCTAACAACTTTATTTTGTGGAATATTTATCCCTGCGATACGAGCCATATATTAATGAGTTTTTGTTTACTGCGTATTTATATTGTCTAATCCTTCAAAGTCAACCCTTGATGCCCTCAATTAACCCGCTAATTTCATTACTAATTTCAGATATAGATGTCTCACCATTGACTACTTTGAGTAAATTAGATTGTTTGTAAAAGTCTATAACAGGTTGAATATTTTGCTCATAATTCAAAAATCTTTTAATGGCTGTTTTTTCATTGTCATCAGTTCTTTTTTCTAAATTTTTTCTCTCTGAAATTCGTTTTTTGATAGTTTCTAAAGAAACAGATAATTTTAATACAACATGGATTTTTTGATTATACTTATTTAACAAACGATCCAAATTTTTTGCTTGTATTAGATTACGTGGGTAACCATCAAAAATTAACCTACTATTGTAAGTTTTATCTGAAAGATATTTTTCTATTATATTACCAACTATCTCGTCTGAAACTAAATTTCCATCATTAATAATTGATGTTATTTCTTGACCTAACTTTGTTTTATCTTTTATCTCTTTTCTCAAGAGTTCGCCTGTAGATAATTGGTGTAAATTAAATTTTTTTACTATAAGATTTGACTGAGTGCCTTTGCCAGCACCAGGTGGACCGAAGATAACTATATTCATTTACTTAGTTATTTACCAAATTTTGTTTTTTTAATTAATGACTCATATTGTGAACTCATCAATCTTGTTTGAACTTGTGTCACTGTATCCATAGCAACTACAACAACAATAAGAATTGACGTACCTCCTAAATAAAATGGAATAGGGTACTTTGCTATTAGAAACTCTGGCATTAAACAAACGAATGTTAAGTATAAAGCTCCAACAGTTGTTAACCTCATTAAAATAGTATCAATATATTCCGCAGTTCTTTCTCCTGGTCTTATACCGGGAATGTAACCACCGTACTTTCTTAAATTTTCTGCAGTTTCTTTAGGGTTAAAAACAATAGACGTATAAAAAAATGAGAAAAAAATTATACCTGAAGCATAAAGCATCATATAGAGAGGTTGTCCTTGAGTAAACATAGAAGAAATCTTCAAAAAAGTATCAGACTCTGCAAAACCAAAATTTGAAATTGTAATAGGTAAAAGCAATAAAGCTGACGCAAATATAGCTGGAATAACTCCTGCTGTATTAATCTTTAAAGGTAGATGTGAAGATTCACCACCATACATTTTATTTCCAACTTGTCTTTTAGGATAATTAATCAATATTTTTCTCATTGCTCTCTCAAAAAATACTATAAATAAAACTGTTAATATTACTAAAACAAATATACCTACGATCATAACTGCCGATAAAGCTCCAGTTCTACCAAGTTCAAATGTTGATGCTAATGCTCGAGGAATTTCAGCAACAATTCCTGAAAAAATAATAAGTGAAATACCATTTCCTACTCCTCTTAATGTAATTTGTTCTCCTAACCACATTAAAAAAGTTGTTCCAGCTACTAGGGAAATTGTTGTAAAAATTCTAAAAGACATCCCGGGTTCAATAACTAAATTACCAGCGTTTTCTAATCCTACTGATACACCATAACCTTGAAGGCAAGCAATTAAAACTGTACCATACCTAGTAATTTGTGTAATTTTTTTTCTTCCAATTTCTCCTTGCTCTTTTAAATTCTTAAAGTAATCAGAAACTCCCGTAAGTAATTGTACGATTATTGAAGAAGAAATATATGGCATGATTCCTAAAGCAAAAATTGCCATTCTTGTTACAGCTCCACCTGAAAACATATTAAACATACCAAGTAAACCTTTTTGACTAGATGCCATTATTTCTTTTAAAGCTAAAGGATCAATACCAGCGAGTGGAACATAAGTTCCTAAACGATAAATTATAAGTATTAAAATTGTAAAAAAAATTCTATTTTTAAGATCTTTTGCTTGACTAAATGCACCTGCAGTATTGAGTGTTTCGCTTGACATAACTTATTATTTTTTAATTATACTTATTTTGCCACCCGCTTTCTCTATTTTGGATAAAGCTTGTTTTGATGCAAAATGAGCTGATATTTCAATATTTTTTTTAATTTCACCAGTGCCAAGAATTTTTAATTTAAGATATTTTTTATTTATTAAATTTTTTTCCTTTAAAATTTTTAAGTCTAAAGTATCTTTTATTTTATTTTCTGATTTTTCTAAAATGTTTTGAATTTTAGACAAATTCAAAATAGCAATATTGTTTTTGTTTAAAGATTTAAAACCTCTTTTAGGTAATCTTCTATAAAGAGGCATTTGACCACCCTCAAAACTTTTAATTGCTACACCGGACCTTGATTTTTGACCTTTATGACCTCTCGATGAGGTTTTTCCTCTACCAGATCCTATTCCTCGACCAACCCTAATTTTTTTTTTGTTATTTTTAATTAAGTTATTTAATTGCATTAATTTGCCTCTCTTTTTAAAACTATATCAGAGATTTTTTTTCCTCTTATTGCAGATAAAGCTTTTGGTGAATTTTGAGATTTTAATCCATTTACACAAGCCTTTAAAACATTATGTGGGTTAGCAGATCCAAGAGACTTTGCCACTACATCTTGAATACCAAGGACTTCACACACAGATCTTATAGCACCACCGGCAATTATTCCTGTACCAGCTGGTGCTGCTCTTAAAAAAACTTTACCAGATCCATTCTTACCTTTCACATCGTGATGTAATGTTCTACCTTCTTTAAGAGGTATCTTGATTAAATTTCTCTTTGCTACTTCAGTAGCTTTTTTTATTGCATCGGGCACTTGTTTTGATTTACCTTGTCCTATACCTATGGATCCCTTTTGATTACCCACTACTACTAAAGCTGCAAAACCAAATCTTCTACCACCCTTCACAACTTTTGTTATTCTATTGATAGCAACTAATTTTTCTTTTATTTCACTATCTGTTTTTTTATTATCAACCATATTAAAATTTTAATCCATTTTTTCTAAGTGTTTCTGCAAAAGCTTTTACTCTACCGTGATATTTATATTCACCTCTGTCAAAATATACTTTACTAATATTTTTTTCTTTTGCTCTTTTAGCTAAGATTTCACCTATTAAACTCGATTTTTCCATCTTTTTTACTTTTTTTGATTTTAGTTCCTTTTCAATTGATGATGCAGATACGAGAGTTTTTTTTTCTTTATCATCAATTATTTGTGCTGATAAATTATTTAATGATTTCGAAACCGATATTCTATATCTATCAACATTAACGTTTTTAAGCTTTTTTCTGTTTCTAAGTTTTCTTTTAATTTTATTATTAGATTTTTTCATTATTTCTTTTTACCTTCTTTTCTCAAAACAAATTGACCTCTCTCTTTAATTCCTTTTGCCTTATATGGCTCTACTGGTTTAAGATTTTTAATATCAGCAGCTATTTTAGAAACGAGCTCTTTATCTACACCATTAATTTTGATTATTGTTTGTTTTTCTACTGTAATTTTTATTTCTTTTGGGATCTTAAAATTCACATCATGACTGAAACCTATTTGTAGACTCAATATTTCACCTTTTAAATTAGCTCTAAATCCTACTCCACTTAGTTCTAAGATTTTTTCATGACCTACAGATACTCCTGTAATAGCATTATTTATTAAACTTCTATAAGTTCCCCACATAATTGACGTTTTTTTATCAATATTTTTTTCTAAAGGTAAAATTTGGAACTCTGAGTCATTTAATTTTGAAGAAAAAATCTTATCATTAATTGTTAATTTTTTTGTTCCTTTTGGACCAGTTATAGTCAAATCAGCTCCTTCAATTTTAATTGAAGAGTCTTTAGGAATTAAAATATTTTTTTTACCGATTTTTGACATTAAAATACCCTACAAATTATTTCACCACCTACATTATTTTTTCTTGCCTCAGTATCGCTCATTACACCTTTTGGTGTAGATAAAATTGCTAATCCTAACCCATTCATTACTTTTGGAATACTTGTTGCTCTTGAGTACACTCTTCTTCCCGGTTTAGAAATTCTTTTAATCTCTTTAATAACTGGATCACCCTCATAATATTTAAGAGAAATTTTTAAACTAGTTTTATTATTTTCTGTTTTTTCTATAAAATAATCTTTTATATATCCCTCATTTTTAAGAATTTGCAAAATATTCTTTCTAAAATTTGATGATGGTATCTCTACAGAATTTAATGACCTCATTTGACCATTTCTTATTCTCGAAAACATATCTCCTATTGGATCTGTAAATGTCATTTTCCTCCTACCAGCTTGATTTAGTTATTCCAGGAATTTTACCAGCAGACGCCATGTCTCTTAGTGCAATTCTAGATATTCTTAATTTTCTATAAACTCCATGAGGTCTACCAGACACTTCACATCTATTTCTAATTCTGATTTTTGAAGAATTCTTGGGTAATTTATTAAGTTTCAATTGTGCCTCAAATCTCTCAGATAATTCTAATTTTTTGTTGTTGATAATTTTTTTTAATGCAGCCCTTTTTTTTGCATATTTTTTAACCATTTTTATTCTTTTTAAATTCTTCTGTATTGCGCTTGTTTTAGCCATATTGTTTCCTTAGTTCTTCTTTTCATTTAACGGGAAGTTGAATTCTTTTAATAATTCTAGGGTCCCAATTTTACTTTTGCTCGAGGTAACTATAGTTACATCTAATCCTCTGATCTTATCCACTTTATCAAAATTCACTTCAGGAAATACTATATGTTCTTTAATTCCAAACGAATAATTATAAGAATTATCTATTCCTTTAGATGACAAACCTCTAAAATCTTTAATTCTTGGTAAAGCTATATTTACCAATCTATCTACAAATTCATACATTTTTTGTGCTCTTAAAGTTACTTTAACTCCAGCATTTGAGCCTTTACGTGTCTTGAAATTAGAAATTGATTTTTTGAACTTAGTAATAATAGGTTTTTGACCAGCTATTAAAGCCATATCATCAATGCACGCTTTTAGTTTCTTTCCATCTGATGCATCCTCGCCTAAGCCCATATTTAAAATTATTTTTTCAATCTTGGGTACATCGTGTTTATTTTTTAAAGAAAGTTTACTCATTAATTTTGTGACTATCTCTTTTTCGTATGTCGATTTTAATCTTGGCATTATTTTTTACCTACTGTTTTTTTTTCTTTTTTTTTCATATCAATATTTTTAACATTTGATTGATGAATAAAACTTTCTTTAGAAATAATTCCACCTTTATTCTCTTTTGTAGGTTTTGTGTGTCTTTTGATCATATTAACTGATTTAATTTTAATCCTACCAAGTCGTCTGTCAATTTCTAAAATTTCTCCTGTCTTTCCTTTATCTTTTCCAGTAATTACTTTCACTTGAGCTCCTTTTTTTAAAATCATTTTAGAGTACCTCCGGTGCTAGTGATATTATCTTTGTATGACCTCTTGTACGTAACTCTCTAGTTACTGGTCCAAATATTCTTGTACCAATCGGTTCACCCTTATCATCAGTAAGAACAACTGCGTTTTTATCAAATTGCACTTTTGAACCGTCCTCTCTGTATATTTCTTTTCTAGTTCTAACAACAACTGCTTTATGTACAGCACCTTTTTTTACTTTTCCTTTAGGAATTGCATCTTTAACACTTATCACAATAATATCTCCAACTGATGCATATCTTCTTTTTGAACCACCTAAAACTTTAATACATTCGACTCTTTTAGCTCCTGTATTATCCGCTACTGTAAGCTCTGTTTGAATTTGTATCATTATTCCATTACCTGCCAAGTTTTTTTCTTTGAAAAGGGTTTGCACTCAATTATTGAAACTTTTTCACCTTCCTTAAATTTATTTTTTTCATCGTGAGCATGATATTTTTTTGATCTTTTAATAACTTTCTCATAGAAAGGATGTTTAAATTTTCTAGTAACTTCAACAACAATTGTCTTGTTATTTTTAGCACTTATCACAATTCCTTTTAAAACTTTTTTTGTCATTTAGTATTTTTAATAGTTGTATATAACCTTGCTATACTTTTTTTTATCTCATTATATTGAGCAGGATTA
>CACKAJ010000007.1 GCA_902598125.1 uncultured Pelagibacteraceae bacterium
GGTTGGCTTTATTGCCGGATTAACCGCTCCACCTGGAAGAAGAATGGGCCATGCTGGTGCTATAATCTCGGGAGGCAAAGGGGGAGCTGAAGATAAAATAGAAACAATGAAATCAGCAGGTATCACTATTTCAAAATCACCAGCAGATATAGGTAAGACACTTTATCAAAAACTTAATGGTTGATTTATATTAATTTATGTTAGAATAAATTTGTAAATGTCTTCATCAAAAAACAATACGATTTACAAAAAGACCTCTTTTTTAGCGGGTAATAATTCTGAATTTATTAAAGAATTTTATGCTGATTATATTTCAGATCCAAATTCTTTACCTGAAAGCTGGCTAAAGTTCTTTGATGGACTAAGTGATGATGAAAAATTAATTTACCAAGATTTAAAAGGACCGAGTTGGTCGCCAGAAAAAAAAACTAAAAAACTCAAATCTTTTACTGAAAAACAAAATACCAATGATGAAACTTCAGCAGATTTAGACTCGTCTTCAGTAAAACAAGCATCAAAAGACTCTGTCAGAGCAATTATGTTGATAAGAGCTTTTCGAATAAGAGGTCATTTAATCGCTAACTTAGATCCTTTAGAGATTCAAAAAAAAAAGGAGCACTTAGAATTAAAGCCAGAGAGTTATGGATTTAAGAAGAGTGATTTTGGCAGAAAGATTTTTTTAGACGGTGTTCTTGGTTTACAATATGCTGATTTAAATGAAATATTAAAAATTTTAAAAAAAACCTACTGCTCAAATATTGGTTATGAGTTTATGCATATGGGGGATCCAGATGAAAAAGCTTGGATAAGGGATAGAATCGAAGGGCCAGAAAAAAATATAACCTTCACAGAAAATGGCAAAAGAGCAATCTTAAACAAAATAGTGCAAGCAGAAGGTTTTGAAAAGTATTTACATGTTAAATTTGTTGGAACCAAAAGATTTGGCTTAGATGGAGGTGAGTCATTAATACCCGCTTTAGAACAAATAATAAAAAGAGGTGGAAATTTAGGCGCCAAGGAAATCAAAATAGGTATGCCTCATCGTGGAAGACTAAATGTATTAGCAAACGTAATGGGCAAACCTTTTAAAGCTATATTCAGCGAATTTTTTGGAAAGTCTGTAAATACAAGCAAAGATTTTGAAGGTGATGTAAAATATCATTTAGGAGCGTCATCTAATAGAGAATTTGATGGGAATTCAGTACACATAAGTCTTACGGATAACCCTTCCCATTTGGAGGCAGTTAATCCGGTTGTATTAGGCCAAGTTAGAGCAAAACAATTTTTTCATAAGGATAAAGAAAGAAAAAAGGTTATTCCTGTTCTTATGCATGGAGATGCAGCATTTGCGGGTCAAGGTATAGTTGCTGAATGTTTTGCTATGTCTGGTCTTCCTGGACATAACATTGGTGGTACGATTCATATAATAGTTAACAACCAAATAGGTTTCACTACAGCTCCAAGATTTGCAAGATCTTCTCCTTATCCTTCTGATGTTGCAAAGACTGCTCAAGCACCAATATTTCATGTCAATGGAGATGATCCTGAAGCAGTAGTCCATTGCGCTAAGATTGCGACTGAATATAGACAAAAATTTAATAGAGATGTGGTTATCGACATGGTTTGTTATAGAAGATTTGGTCATAATGAGGGAGACGAGCCTTCTTTTACCCAACCGATAATGTATAAAAAGATTAGGTCTCATCCTACAACGCTTTCAATTTACGGAAAAAAATTAAGCCAAGAGGGATTGACATCTGAAACTGATTTACAAAAAGAGAAAACAAACTTCAAGAAGTTCTTAGAAAAAGAATTTGAGTCATCAAAAAATTATAAGTCAGAATTAAAATGGTATGATGGAGTTTGGTCAAGATTTAAACCAGGTTTGGGCAAAGATAAAAGAGGTGTTAGCGGTGTTGATAAGACTAAATTAATTAATATTGGAAAAAAAATTTCTGAAATTCCAAAAGAATTTAATGTCCACAAGACCTTAAAAAAAATATTTGATTTAAGAATGAATGCTATTAAGTATGGAAAATCAATTGACTGGTCCACTGCAGAAAGTTTAGCTTTTGGAACTCTACTTACCGAAGGATTTTCTGTAAGATTATCTGGACAGGACTCTGGAAGAGGGACTTTTAGTCAAAGACATGCTGTTTTAAGGAATCAGGAGAATCATGAGAGATATATTCCACTTAATAATATTTCGGGTAACCAAAAAAATTTTGAGATAATTGATAGTCTTCTTTCAGAGTTAGCAGTTTTAGGATTTGAATTTGGATACTCCCTATCTGAACCCGAAACACTTGTTTTATGGGAAGCTCAGTTTGGAGATTTTGCTAATGGAGCACAAATAATAATTGATCAATTTATCTCATCAGGAGAATCAAAGTGGGGACGAGCTAGCGGATTGGTATTATTATTGCCTCACGGTTATGAAGGACAAGGACCCGAGCATTCCTCTGCTAGGCTGGAAAGATTTTTACAACTATGTGCTGGAGAAAATATTCAAGTTGTAAATTGCACTACGCCTTCAAATTATTTTCACGTTTTAAGGCGTCAAATGCACAGAGAATTCAGAAAACCTTTAGTTATAATGACCCCAAAATCACTTTTAAGGCATAAAAAATGCGTTTCAAATATCTCAGAGTTTTCAAAAAAAAGTACTTTTCATAGAGTTTTAGAGGACGATGCATATTCCAACATAAACAATTTATCAGAATTAAAAAAAAGGGACTCAAAAATTAAAAAAGTAATCATGTGCTCAGGGAAAATTTATTATGATCTTATTGAGGCAAGAGAAAAATATAAAAATGACGAGGTAACATTTATAAGAATAGAGCAACTTTATCCATTTCCCGCAAAAACTTTAGCAAATATTTTAAAAAGATACACCAAAGCAGAATTTATTTGGTGTCAAGAAGAGCCAAAGAACATGGGTGCTTGGAATACAGTAAGAAATTATATTGATAGAACTTTAGAAATAGTAAATTTTGGTGATAAGTATGTCAAATATGTCGGTAGAAAAGCAGCATCTTCCACTGCGACTGGAAATCTAAACAAACATCTTGCACAACAAAAAGAAATATTAGAAAAGATACTTAAAGACTAAATGGTAGAAAAAATTACAGTTCCTACACTTGGTGAGTCAGTCACAGAGGCTACAGTATCTAAGTGGCTTAAATCAAAGGGAGACAAAGTTTCAGCTGATGAACCTCTTGTAGAATTAGAGACAGATAAAGTAAATGTAGAAGTTCCATCTCCTACAAATGGAGTACTCGGAAGTATTTCTGTAAAAGAGGGAGAAACAGTAAATGTAGGTTCTTTACTAGGAACAGTAGATAGTTCAACAGGTACTATACCCAACAATACAAACGAAATTAATAATTATAATCCGCCAAACAAAGAAAAACAAGAAATTCAACCAAAGATTTTTGAAGAGGAAAAAATTAAAAAACCAAAGAAAATTAAACAAAAAAAAATTGAAGAACCTGTTCTTAAATTAGAAGAGGAAGAACAATTAGAAGAGGAAGAACCATTAATTTTAAATCAAACTCATGAAGAAAAAAAGTTTCAAAAAGAAAACAAAGAAGTATCTCCTGCAGCTAGAAAAATGGCCAGTGAAGCAAAGATTAATTTAGATACTGTAGATGGAACTGGAAAAAATGGATTAATTTTAAAAGAAGATATTATGAGTTTGATGGGCTCCAAACCATCTCCTTCAGATAGAAAAATTAAACATGGGCCAGAAGAAAGAGTAAAAATGACCAGGCTAAGATTAACGATAGCCAAAAGATTGAAAGAAGCCCAAGAAAATGCAGCAATGCTTACAACTTTTAATGAAGTTGATATGAGTGAAGTGATGAAAATGAGAAGCCAGTACAAAGAGGAATTTCAAACCAAATACGGAGTTAAACTAGGTTTCATGTCATTTTTTGTAAAAGCCTGTGTTATTGGTTTAAAAAATTACCCAGCGGTTAACGCAGAAATTCAAGGTGAAGAAATTGTTTATAAAAATTATTATAATATAAGTATTGCTGTAGGAACAGATAGAGGACTTGTTGTGCCGGTTCTCAGAGAAACAGACGAAATGTCTTTTGCTGATATTGAAAAAAAAATAGGGGATCTAGGTCAAAAGGCTAGAGAAGGAAAAATTACAATTGAAGATTTACAAGGTGGAACATTTACAATTACTAATGGTGGAATTTATGGCTCAATGCTTTCAACACCGATTTTAAATCCACCACAATCTGCAGTGTTAGGAATGCACAATATAATACAAAGACCAGTTGTTGTAGACGGTAACGTGGAGGTAAGACCTATAATGTATTTAGCACTATCTTACGATCATAGAATAATTGATGGAAAAGAAGCGGTATCATTTTTGAAAATAGTAAAAGATTCTTTAGAACAACCTAAAAGACTTTTCTTGAATATTTAATAATGGAAAATAATTTTGACTTAGTAATAATTGGTGGTGGACCCGGGGGATATGTTTGTGCAATTAGAGCTGCACAACTCGGATTAAAAACTGCATGCGTTGAGTCAAGAGGGGCTTTAGGAGGAACTTGCCTTAATGTTGGATGTATACCGTCAAAAAGTTTATTAAATTTATCTGAAAATTTTCATAAAGCTAAGAAAGACTTTAATAAGCAAGGGATCGAGATTGAAGGTATAAATTTAAACATAGAAAAAATGATGTCTAATAAGAACAAGTCAATACAAGTGTTAACTAAAGGAGTAGAATTTTTATTTAAAAAAAATAAAGTTTCATATTTTAAAGGCAAAGGGGTTCTTCTCTCTAAAAATGATGTTGTTGTTTATGGAAGCGACAATAAAAGAACCAACATAAAATCAAAGAACATTGTTATCGCTACTGGTTCAACAGTTTCTTCATTACCCGGTATTGAAATCAATGAAAAAAATATTGTTTCATCTTCTGGCGCGCTGTCTTTTGACAAAGTACCATCTAAGTTAGCTGTAATTGGAGGAGGCTACATTGGTTTAGAAATGGGATCAGTTTGGTCAAGATTAGGGTCCGATGTGACTGTTATAGAATATTTAGATTTTATCACTCCTGGTATGGATAGAGAAATTTCAAATGAATTTCAAAAAATATTGTCAAAGCAAGGAATTAAATTCAAAATGGGATCAAAGGTTATGTCTGTTGATGATAAAGGTAAGTCTGTTTTAATTTCTTATACTAACGTTAAGAATTCAAAAAAAGAGGTTTTAGAAGTTGATAAGGTTTTAGTATCTGTTGGAAGAAAACCTTATACTGAAGGATTGAATCTTTCTAAAGTTGGAATTAAAAAAGACAGCAAAGGTAGAATAGAAGTAAACAACAAATTGCAAACTTCGGTAAGCAATATTTACGCCATAGGAGATGTAATCAAAGGACCAATGCTAGCTCATAAAGCAGAAGAGGAAGGTATTGCAGTAGCTGAAATACTAGCAGGTCAAGCTGGACACGTTAATTATGATGTAATTCCTGGAGTTATTTATACATCCCCAGAAGTAGCGGCTGTTGGTAAAACAGAGGAACAATTAAAAGAGGAAAAGAAATCTTACAAAACAGGAAAATTCCCTTTTCTCGCTAATTCAAGGGCAAAAGTAAATAATGAAACTGAAGGATTTGTTAAAATACTTGCTGATAGTAAAACAGATAAAGTTTTAGGCGTGCATATTATTGGACCGCATTGTGGCGATATGATTGCAGAGATGGCGTTAGCAATGGAATTTGGAGCAAGCGCTGAGGATATTGCCAGAACCTGTCATGCGCACCCAACACATACAGAAGCAATAAAAGAGGCAGCTTTAGCTGTTGATAAAAGACCAATTCATTTTTAAAAGAGAAAAATTCAACTACTATTAAAATATGAAAGCGCAAGTATTGCTGCCTAAAGTATTTAATTTTTCATTT
>CACKAJ010000008.1 GCA_902598125.1 uncultured Pelagibacteraceae bacterium
AAATTTCTAAAGATATTCGAATTGGTGCATGTGTAAACAGACCAAGTAACATTCTTTGTATAGGATTAAATTATTCCCTTCACGCAGAGCAAACAGGTTCTAAACTTCCAGATAATCCAATAGTCTTTAATAAAAGTCCAGATTGCCTTCAAGGTCCTAATGATCCTATTAGAAAAAATAGGTCACAAGAAAAGCTAGACTATGAAGTTGAGTTAGCATTGGTAATCGGAAAAGAGGCAAAAAATGTCAGTGAAGATAAAGCTTTAGATTATGTTTTTGGATATTTTATATTAAATGATATTTCTGATCGTCATGTACAAAAAATAATTGGTAATGGCCACTGGACTTTAGGTAAATCCTGGTGTGCTCCAGCGGGTGGTTTATTAGTCACTAAAGAACATGTTAAAGATATAAATGATATTAATTTAACACTAAGCGTTAACGGAGAGATAAGACAAAATGGAAATACAAAAAATATGATTTTTAAAGTCAGTTTTTTAATTGCTCATATAAGTAAATATTTAACTTTAAAACCTGGTACTATAATTTCTACAGGGACACCAGCCGGAACTGGTATGGAGCAAAAGCCTCAAAAATTTCTTCAAGTAGGTGATAAACTTCATTTAAAAGTCGACCATTTAGGTGAGCAAAGCTATAAGATAATAGGAGATTAATAATGTCAAAGCGGTATAGCGGTAAAAGTTTTAAGGACTCTAGTGTGATGAAAAAAGCTAAACTTACTTTAAAACAAAAAAGAAAATTAAAAAGAGAGAAAAAAAAGAAATAATGTGCGGGCGTTACAAAATAACTAAACCGGTGACTAAAACTGTTGATCTAGTCAAAACAAATATTAAAGTGGAAGATGCAGATAATTATAACGCACACCCAACACAAAAACTTCCAATTATAAAATCATATACTAACGGAAAGGCTCTGGAACTATCTGAATGGGGTTTGGTCCCAAGTTGGTCAAAAAAACTAGATAAATTTTCTCCTCTTATAAATGCTAGAAAAGAGACACTTATGGAAAAAGTAACATTTAAGAATTTAATTCAAACATCAAGATGTATTGTTCCTGCAGATGGATACTATGAATGGAAAAGAGAAGATAAGAGCAAAATTCCTTACTATTTTTCTAAAGAAAATGATGAAATTATGTTTTTTGCAGCAATTCATCAAAACAATCAGTTTTGCATTATTACTAGGGAAGCAACAGAGAAAATAAGTGCTATTCATCACAGAGAGCCATTGATAATTAATAGAAGTCAGATCAATAATTATTTAAACTTAAAAAAAGACGCTATGGAAATATTAAATTCGATTAAACCTCCAGAATTAAAGTTTCATGAAATTTCAAAAGATGTAAATAACCCAATAAATAACGACCCCGCATTAATTAAACCTTTAAACTAAATGAGTTTATCTATTACACCAGGAGAAAATAATGTTGGAGCTTATATCAACGACATTAATTTAAAATCCTTAGATCAAAATCAAGCAAAAGAAATAAAAAAGATTTTAAACCAATATGGGGTAATATTTATAAAAGAACAAGATCTTGATCCCGAAACTTATCAAAATTTTGCAAAAACTATAGGTCAACCCGTGGTGTATCCAAGACTTAAAGGCTTAGATGAAAAATTTCCATTTATAAATGTAATCGAGAGAAAGCCTGATGATAAAAATTTAAGTTTCGGTTCAAGCTGGCTTCATCAAGATACAAGTTATTTAGCTGATGATAGACCAAGATATACAATGTTAATGGGTAAGGAGATACCGGTTGGCCAAGGAAATACTATTTTCTCATCTGGCTTTAATGCTTACGACAAGTTACCGAAAGACATTAAAGAAAAAATTAAAGATGCTACCGGAATTTTTTCATCAGCAGGTCCTATAGCAGTAACAAGACTTGAACGAGAAAAAGAAATGGGTATTAAATCTTCGGAAAGTATGGATGCTGAACATCCAATAGTTATCACCGTGGAGGGAAAGAAAACTCTTTATGTTTCTCCAGGACACTTAATGAAGATTAAAAATGTTAAAGAGGATGAAGCTGAATATTTAAAAAATTATTTAGTAGATCACGTAAACAAAGAAGAGTTTATATTTTCATATGAGTGGAATAAAGGTGATATCTGTCTTTGGGATAATTTAAGTATTCTGCATATGGCTAGTGAAGTAAAGAACTGCAGAAGAGTAATGCATAGAATAACTATTAAATAATTATTTTTTTAAAACCGTAAGGTGTCCCATTTTTCTTTTATCTTTAATATTTTTTTTTCCGTAATCATAAAAGAATTCGTCTTTATTTAATGTTTTAGATCTGTAGATTTCGATATCTCGCCCTAGAACATTAAACATTTCAGCATTAGAAATTTTTTCCACTTTTTCTATACCTAAATCACATACTGCTCTTACATGATTTTCAAATTGGCTAATGTTAAAAGCGTTTATTGTTAAGTGACCTGAATTATGAACTCTGGGAGCAATTTCATTTACTAACAAATTATCATCTTTATCTATAAAATATTCAACACACATCGTGCCAATGTAATCCAATTTTTCTGAAATAAGTTTTGCGCTGTTCTGTGCTTTAGTAAAAATTTCTTTATTAATATTTGCAGGGATTTTTGAATAGTTTAAGATTTGGTCTTTATGAATATTTTCTATGGGCTCATAAATATGAGTTTTACCATTTAAATATCTAGTGATTACTACTGATATCTCTTTTTTCAGGTTTACCATCTTTTCTAAAATATAATCAGCAGTGAAGCACCAATCTTTTTTTACATCATCAAGGGAATTTAAAACAAATTGCCCATGTCCATCATAACCAAGTGTGTTTGTCTTTAAGATTCCAGGTAATAAGTTTTTATTCTTTTCAACATCTCCGGCATGTTTAATAAAGGCCCAATCTGTTGTTTTGATGCCTAAGTCGTTGACAAAAGTTTTTTCTAACCTTCTATTCTGAATTATTTTATTTATCTCTGGTTTAGGCAAGACTTTTTTCTTTAATTCTATTTTTTTTAAAATATCTACTGGTATATTTTCAAATTCAAAGGTTACGATGTCGACTTTTTCAATGAATTCTTTGATTTTATTTTCATCATTATATTTTGAATAAATAAACTCGTTAGAATAATTTTGTGCAGGACCTTGTTCGTCATCAGATATAACTACTGTTTTAACGCTAAGTTTTTTAGCTGCTTGGCAAAGTAGTGAGCCTAATTGACCTGAACCTATAATCCCTAAAGTGATGTTAGACATTTATTATTTAGGTTTTTTTTTAATAGATTGAGTTTGGAGTCTCCTCCATTTTTCTAAATTTGATTTTACTTTTATATCAAAGTTACCAATTATTGAAGCAGCAAGAATACCTGCATTAAAAGCACCATCGATTGCAAGACACCCTACAGGAACACCTTTTGGCATTTGTGCCATTGATAGTAGGCTATCAAGACCTTTTATTTTTTTAGTCTCCATAGGGACGCCTAATACCGGTAAAGTAGTTAAAGACGCAACCATGCCTGCTAAATGTGCAGCTCCACCTGCTCCTGCTACTATTACACCAAAACCATTTTTTTCTGCTTTTTCTGCAAACTGAAACATTCGCTTTGGAGTTCGGTGTGCACTAATTATTAGAGTTTGATATTTAACTTTCAGTAATTTGAGGATTTTTTCACAGTCTTTCATTACGGAATAATCGCTTTGAGAGCCCATAATGATAGCTACTTTATTATTATTTTGTATCTTAATTTTCACAGATTAATTTAACAATTATGACCCTAAAAACAATGGCCTAATGTTCATTAGGCCACTTAATAGTTATGGAGGAAAAATGTTAAGTTCTTGCTCTAAAAAGTAAAGCTTTTGGCGAGTTTTGAAGCTCAAACAAAGAAATTCTTCTTAATTTTTTATTAGATGATTTGTTTTTAGTTTTTTTAAGTGCTTTAAATTTCATATTGTACTTTTAGTTTATTTTAAATGGTTTGAGTAATGCTAAAATTGCAAACTTGAATTGAATTTAACTGCAGATTTAGGCAAAGATTTGGCTGCTATTGGTCAAATTTATATTTTTTCTAATAAATCTCTCGTAAGCTTACTAATAGACCCATTACTGTCTATAACTGCTAATTCAACCTGTGCTGTAACTAAAATTTCATTATCTCTAGAAATTTCTTGCAACAAGTTAAGTCTTACTGATGATTTTTTTACTACCTTCGTTTTAACCTCTAAAATGTCCTCAAAATTTGCAGATTTTAAGTATTTAATATTACATTCTCTTACAACAAATATGACGTTAAATTGATCTCTCAACTGTTTGTGGCTAAATTTTAAATGATCATAAATCATCTCTGTTCGCGCGCGCTCAATAAAATTTAAATACCTTGCATAATAAACGATACCCCCTGCATCGGTATCCTCATAGTAAACCTTCGTTTTATAAATATGATCTGCCATATAATTGACAATAAGCTTTAAAGAGTTCCATTTCAACAAAGATAAGATAATTTTCTTTTTTTTGACTAATTTATGCCAAGCAAAGCGCAGAATTTCTAATTAAATTTTAATTATGAAAACATTATCTATTATATCTTTGTTGCTTTTGTTTACTAACTGCTCAGGCGGAAGTGTAGCTAAAATTGGAAAACGTTGCACGGTTGCTGATGCTAACCAATTACAAGAGTCATCTTATGTTTGGATAGTAAGTAAAGAAGCCCGAAAAGATTTTGACAAAAGAATTAATAAGTCAAACTGTCTAGACAGCTAAATACTTGTTTAAATTTAAATAATTTATGATAATAAGGGGTATGAATTTACCCCTTATTACTGCTTGTATCGTAATCGCTTTAGCTC
>CACKAJ010000009.1 GCA_902598125.1 uncultured Pelagibacteraceae bacterium
TTTTTTCATAAATATAATTTGAAAAAATAAATTCTTGATCCTTATTTGTAGTGATCATTGAAGAAAATACATTTTTTTGAGTATTTTTCAAAATTAATTTACTGTATTCCAAAGGAGTATAACTTGACACTTTTATATTAATTTTTTTTTTATTATATTTTTTTTCCGATAAAAATCTTAATGCTTCAGCATTACCAAGACCCCAATAATCGACTTCAAAAAGTTTATTTGCATTTTTTTCAAATAGATAATTAAAATAAACATTTTGGTAAGGATGAAATTTAATTAAATTATAAAAATTGTTAAAAATTAAAAAAATAATTAAGATAAAAATCACATTTTTAATTTTTGAAATTCTTTTTTCTTGAAAAAGAAAAATTGTTCCAATACTTGCAATATAAATAAAGCTTGGATATATGAAGTACAGGTGCCTCCACCCCCCATATAAAGTTGAGTTCAAAAAAATAACTGAAAAAATGGGAGTTATAAAAAATAAAAAGATAAAAAAATCTTTTTTTTCTACTGAGGATACCCAAAGTTTATTTTTTTCTGACAAATTTAGAAATTTATTTAAAAATTTAATTCCAATAATGTAAAAACCAATTAAAAAAAATAGAGTTAAAATAATTGGCGTTGTCGCGACAATCCACACCGGAATATAATGCCAAGGTAAATCTGAAGCTTTATAATATTTGCCAAGATATAAAATTCCTTGACCGGACCAATCAAAATTTGCAAAAGATTTAATTGTAAAAATAAAATTATCTATTGGCGAGGTCCATAAAAAAGGCCAAAAAATATAAATCAAAATTGGAAAAGAAATTAATAAAAAAATAATTTTAAAAACACTTTTTTTAAAAAAATTTTTTTCTTCTAGACAATTTAGTAATAAAAAAACAAAAAATAGAAAAAATAATATTAATCCCATTACTCTTACATTCGTAGCCAAAGCAGTGAATAAGGAAAATAGAAATAAATTTTTATAATTTAAATCTTCAAAATTTTTGAGTGCAAAATAAAGTGAGAATACGCAGAAAGACATAAACACAATATCTTTGCAATTATAAAACGACTCCGCAAAAATTCTTGGCGAACTTAAGAAAAAAAAGGTAATTAAAATTGAGAATAAAGTGTTGTTATATCTCTCTCTTATTATTTTATAAAAAAAAATTGACGATAAAAAGAAAAAACAAAATGTTAAAAGATGTTTAAATTGAAAAGCATTTCGACTATTCTCAATATTAAAAAATTCTTCAATAAATGAAGCTAAAGTTTCAAAAAAAATTCCATATTGAATAAGATTACCTGATCTAATGTAATCAGACCAATACATTAATTCAAATTTTTTTCTAACTTGATCTATTGACTCTATGTTTATTGAAAAAAATTCTAGAAGATAAATATACCAATAATATCCGATGCTTCTTTGAAAAGGTTCATCTGATGATAACCCAAAATCTTTGTATATATTTAAACCTATAATGAAAAAAAAAATAAAAAAAACAATAGAAATAATTTGATGAAATCTAGGAGAAGACAAATTTTTAAAAAAATTATTTAAATTCATTGTAATTTTTATAGAATAATTACCATTATATTAATGAAAATTTTCACTAAATTATATATAAGATTTTCAAATGAATATTCACGAATATCAAGCTAAAAAAATTCTAAAAGATTACGGAGCTCCAATTTCAAATGGTATATTAATTGAAAATCTTGATGAAATAAGTGAAAAAATATTAAACCTGAGAGGGGATGAGTTCGTTTTAAAAGCACAGATTCATGCTGGAGGAAGAGGCAAAGCTGGAGGTGTAAAATTAATCAGAAATCTTGAGGAACTTAAAAAAGAGGCAAAAGAATTAATGGGTAAAGTTTTAGTTACACATCAGACTGGACCCAAAGGAAAAGAGGTAAAAAGATTGTATATTGAGGAAGCATCAAGCATTTCCAAAGAATTCTATTTATCATGTTTAATAGACAGAGAGTCCTCTAAAATTGCTTTTATTAGCAGCACTGAAGGAGGCATGGATATAGAAAAAGTTGCATCCGAGACTCCTAATAAAATTATTACAAACAAAATAGATTTTAAAAATGAGAGTATAAACCGGAACGAGATTGAAAAAATTATTTCAATATTTAATTTTGACGATGAGCAAAAAAAGGTTGCTTCAAAATTGATTAATTCCTTATACAAAATTATTATAGAAAAAGATGCTAACTTAATCGAAATAAATCCTTTAATAATCACAAAAAATAATAAAGTAATTTGCTTAGATGCTAAAATGAGTTTTGATGATAATGCTATTTTTAGAAGACCTGAAATTTTAAAACTCAGAGACTTAAACGAAGAGGAACCAGCAGAGATAGAGGCAAGTAAGTACGACCTAGCATATATCAAACTTGATGGATCAATTGGTTGTATGGTGAATGGAGCTGGTTTAGCTATGGCAACAATGGATATTATAAAAATTTATGGAAAAGAACCTGCAAACTTTTTAGATGTAGGTGGAGGAGCATCAAAGGAAAAAGTAGCAGCAGCTTTTAAATTAATCCTGTCGGACAAAAATGTAAAAGGAATACTTATAAATATATTTGGTGGAATAATGAGATGTGATGTTCTTGCTCAAGGTGTGGTTGAAGCAGCAAAAGAAATAAACTTATCTATTCCTTTAGTAGTAAGATTAGCTGGAACAAATTTTAAAGAGGGAAAAGAAATTTTGGATAAGTCTAATTTAAAAATATTATCAGCTTCAGATTTAAACGATGCAGCAAAAAAAATCGTAGAGGCAGTGAAATAATGTCAGTTTTAATTAATAAAAAAACTAAGGTAATTTGCCAAGGCTTTACCGGGAAGCACGGAACTTTTCATTCAGAACAAGCTTTAAAATATGGAACAAAGTTAGTTGGAGGCGTGACACCAAAAAAAGGAGGACAAAAACATCTTGACCTTCCAGTTTTCAATACAGTTCAAGAAGCTAAAGATAAAACTTCTGCTGATGCAACAATGATCTACGTTCCACCAAAATTTGCAGGAGCAGCAATCATTGAAGCAATCGAAGCAAAAATTGAATTAATAGTTTGTATAACTGAAGGAATACCTGTTTTAGATATGCTTAAAGTAAAACAAGTTTTAAAGACAAGCAAATCAAGACTAGTCGGTCCAAACTGTCCAGGAGTAATTACACCAGATGAATGTAAAATTGGAATAATGCCAGGAAATATACATAAAAAAGGAACTGTTGGTATCGTTTCAAGATCCGGAACACTTACCTACGAGGCCGTAGCACAAACTTCTGCTAACGGTATGGGTCAATCAACTTGTATTGGAATAGGAGGAGATCCAA
>CACKAJ010000010.1 GCA_902598125.1 uncultured Pelagibacteraceae bacterium
TATAATTCTTCCTGGTTTTACTCTACATGCATAGTGCTCGGGTGAACCTTTACCTTTTCCCATTCTTACCTCTGTAGGTTTTTTTGAAACTGGAATATTTGGAAAAATTCTTGTCCAAACTTTTCCTGTTCTCTTCATATATCTAGTAAGAGCCACCCTAGCTGCTTCAATTTGTTTTCCTATAATTCTTTCTGGTTGCATAGCTTTCAAACCAAACTGCCCGTAATTTAATTTTACAGCCCTTGCTGCTGCACCATGAATTCTTCCTTTAAAGGCTTTTCTATATTTAGTTCTTACTGGCTGTAGCATTTTTTACCCTTTCTTTCTTTTCTTTTTCAACATCTTTAGCCATTAGCTCACCTTTATAAATCCAAACTTTAACACCGATTATTCCATATGTAGTTAAAGCCTCAGCAAATCCATAGTCAATATCAGCTCTAAGTGTATGAGACGGAATACTGCCTTCTCGTAACCACTCTGTTCTAGCAATCTCGTTTCCAGCTAATCTTCCACTTAGCATGACTTTGATACCCTTCGCGTTTAATCGCATCGCAGATTGCATCGCACGCTTCATAGCTCTTCTATATGCTACTCTTTTGACAAGTTGTTGTGCGATGTTTTCTGCCACTAAATTTGAATTAAGTTCTGGTTTTTTAATTTCTTTAATATTAACATTTACGTCACCATCAGTAATCTTCATAATATTCTTTTTAATTTTTTCGATGTCTGCACCTTTTTTCCCAATTACAAAGCCTGGCCTTGATGTATGAATTGAAACAGTGCATTTTTTTGATGAACGTTCAATAATTATTTCAGAAACGCCTGAATTTATTATATTTTTCTTAATATAATTTCTTATTTTAAAGTCCTCTATCAAGTATCTACCAAAATCTTTTTTTTTAGCAAACCAAGTAGAATCCCAGCCTCTATTTATACCAAGTCTCAAACCTATCGGATTAATTTTTTGTCCCATTACTTACTATCCTTTTTTTCTTTTTTTTCCTCTAAAATAATTGTGATTCTACTAAACGGTTTTTTAATAGGGCTAGCTCTGCCTTTGGCTCTAGGTCTAAATCTTTTCATAACTAGAGATTTGCCCACATAAGCTTCTTTAACAAATAAGTTATCTATATCATATTGATAATTGTTTTCTGCGTTTGATATAGCTGACTTCACAGTTTTGCTCACCTCTTTTGCAATTCTTTTTCTTGAGAATTCTAAATCTCTCAATGCAGCATCTGCTTTTTTTCCTTTAATAAAATTACAAACTAAAGCTAATTTTCTAGGACTGGTTCTTACATTTTTATTGATAGCTTTTACTACAGTAGTATTTTTATCCATTATTTCTTATCTCCATCCGGTTTAGCTGTTTCAGGAGCAGCGGCAGCGGCTTTTTTATCTGCTGGTGTATGTCCTTTAAAAGTTCTTGTAGGAGCAAACTCACCTAATTTATGTCCTACCATCTCTTCAGATATAGTTATTGGAATGAAAGATTTACCGTTATGTATCATAAAACTATGTCCCACAAAATCTGGAATAATCGTTGAGTTTCTTGACCAAGTTTTAATAGGTTTTTTATTCGGTGCATCTTTAAGTTTATCGATTTTTTTTAATAAACTAGGATGTACAAATGGTCCTTTCCAAACAGATCTAGTCATTATTTTTTCCTCTTTTTCCTTCTAGTAATTATCAATTTATCGCTTCTTTTTGGTCTCCGAGTTTTTAACCCCTTTGCGGATTGTCCCCATGGGGAAACTGGACTTCTTCCACCGGAAGTTTTACCTTCACCGCCTCCGTGAGGATGGTCAACTGGGTTCATAGCTACACCTCTGGTTTGAGGCCTTTTACCTCTCCATCTATTTCTTCCTGCTTTACCGATTTTGATATTTTTTTGATCTGGATTTGAAACAGTTCCAATTGTAGCTATACAGGAACTGTTAACTTTTCTAGTTTCTCCTGAAGAAAGTTTCAAAATAGCGTAGTCTCCATCGTAACCTGATAATGTTACTGACGAACCTGCAGATCTAGCTAATTTTGCTCCATTACCTGGGATTAATTCCACATTATGTATTGAGGTTCCTGGAGGAATATCTTTTAACTCAAGTGAATTACCCAGTTTAATCTCAACATTTTTTCCTGACACTATTACATCCCCTTTTTTAAGACCTTGAGGACTTATAATATAAGCTTTTTCATTATCTTTATATGCAATTAGAGCGATGTGAGCTGTTCTATTTGGATCATATTCAATTCTCTCTACAGTGGCAGGGACATTTTTCTTTTTTCTATAGAAGTCGATAATTCTATATTTGTGTTTGGAACCTCCTCCTATATGCCTTGAAGTTATACGTCCGTTATTATTTCTTCCGCCA